>JBBQXF010000076.1:0-22932 GCA_038209965.1 Cytophagales bacterium
GGCTTGATTTTAAATAAATTACTTATTTCTATAATTATTTGATTATCAGTAATTTAAGTTAATTTGCATACCCGTTTAAGCAAACTTTAAATTTTATAACTAATTGATTATCAAATACTTTACCTACCTAAACAGTTACATGAAATATTGCTTTCAACTCATTGTTTGCTTCTTGCTGTTGATTTCGGTTGTCGGTTGCAAGAATTCGCCGGTCACGACGGATCAGAGCATTGCGGCCAAAGATATTTTCGCGCTGAATCGTCAATTGGGTCGGGGGGTGAATTTTGGCAATGCGCTGGAAGCACCCAAAGAAGGTGAATGGGGCATGGTATTGCAGGAAGAATTTTTTGAGCTGGTCAAACAAGGCGGGTTTCAGTCGATCAGGCTGCCGGTCAAATGGTCCAATTATGCTGCCGCTACTGCTCCCTACACCATTGCGCCCAGTTTTTTTCAGCGGATTGATTGGTGCATCGCTCAAGCCACCAAGCGCGGGTTGAACATTGTAATCAACGTCCACCATTACGAAGGATTGGATGATCGTCCCGTCGAGCATGTCGAGCGCTGGCTGGCGATCTGGGAACAAGTGGCTGCCCGGTACAAGGATCAACCCGATCAGGTTTACTTTGAGCTGTACAACGAGCCGCACAATGAGCTGAACCAGTACTGGAACCAGTATTTGACCCGGGGAATTGACGCTGTTCGGAAGACGAATGCCAATCGGCCGATCATATTGGGTCCGACGAATTGGAACAACTTTTCGCGCCTCAAAGATTTGTTGCTGACTGGCGACAAAAATCTCATTGTCACTTTTCACTATTACGAACCGTTTCATTTTA
This sequence comes from Cytophagales bacterium, assembly GCA_038209965.1. Taxonomy (GTDB): domain Bacteria; phylum Bacteroidota; class Bacteroidia; order Cytophagales; family Thermoflexibacteraceae; genus JALONO01. The sequence continues at coordinate 837 of JBBQXF010000076.1, forward strand.
CTCACCAAGACGCAGGGTGGGTGAACGGATCAGATGCTTGGAAAGGCACTAAATGGGAAGGAACCAAAGCGGAGATGGATAAAGTGAAAGAGCATTTTGACTTGGTGACCGCGTGGTCTAAACAACAAAATCGCCCCATCTATTTGGGGGAGTTTGGTTCATACAGCAAGGCGGACGAAAACTCGCGTTTGCGATGGACGGAATTTATCCGGGCGGAGGCCGAGAAGCGCGGATTTTCGTGGTCATATTGGGAATTTGGGGCTGGTTTTGGGATCTATGACCGCGAAAAAAAGCAATGGCGGGAAAACTTATGGCGCTCACTGGTGCCTAAATGATTTAAAAGTCATTTTTATCATCCAAGATAACGCCAATAACGATTACTCCGGCACTGGCCAAGCAACAGGCCACTCCAACGATGATGGAGGACATGACAGTCTCGACATCAATGGCCTGCCCCTGAATGGCCAAGTACGCAATCCACGCAATCATTGCGCCAGGGATGGTCAGTATTGAAAAGGCGGTAAAAAGCATAACTGGGGGAACGATGCGAAATATTTCAGCAATTTTTTTCATGTTAATGAGATTGGGTTTGTGATTCTTTCCTTACCATAATCGTGGCTGATACTTATTTGTTTGACAATAACGACAAATGAAATGTAAAATTGGGATTCAGGGTTTTAGTTTCTCAAAAAATTTTCCTAGATTTAACGTTCAATTGGCTTAAGTAGGTGCGTTGGCGAACATTGCTATTTTTTGTCATTTGCATTTGCAACCCGCCTTTATTTTTGTCGCTAGTTAGGTAGAAGTTTCATAAGTTAGGATAGCCCTCTGGGCAAGTTTGTTATTAATTCGAAGTTTGTTAGTTTAGTTTATCGGCGAATGAAAACTCTTCGTCGTAGAGAACCTGCAGGGCCTTGCGCTGCAGGTTCTTTCATTTTATGGTTGGCCCATTCGGTGGATGAGATTGGTGCTGCTGTGCCCTTCCACAAAATCTATCAGCCTGACCTCGGGCACCAAGTCGCTGCCCACTATTTCTTTGTCTTGGTAGTCGCCGCCCTTGACCAATACATCGGGCTGGATGCTCTTAATCAATCCATAGGGTGTTTCTTGGTCAAAGATGACCACGTAATCTACTACGCCCAAGGCTGCCAATAGATACGCCCGGTGTTGCTCCGTATTAATGGGCCGGGTTGGGCCTTTGAGTTGGCGCACGGAGATGTCGGCGTTTATCCCCACGATGAGCACATCGCCCAGATCCTTGGCCTTCTCTAAGTATTTGACGTGCCCGAAATGAAGCACATCGAAGCAACCGTTGGTAAACACGATTTTTTTGTTTCTCAACCGGAGGTGCTGGGCGATTTGGGTGATTTGTTCAGGGGTCTTGATGTAGTCTTGGCTGTCACTGGTCTTTCCCTCCACCGCAATGTAGTCCTCAATCTCCTCACGGTTGGCAGTGGCGCTCCCCACTTTGCCCACTACTACGGCAGCGGCATAATTGGCAAAATGGCAAGCCTCGGCCATGTTCAGCCCGTTGGCCAAGGCAAAGCCCAATGCGGCCAGTACGGTATCGCCCGCCCCCGTGACGTCAAACACGTCACGGGCCTTAGTGGGGATTTTCTGGAATTCATCAGGCCCGAAATAGGCCATTCCCGCTTCGGAGAGCGTAATGACGGAGTACTGCAACTGCAAGTGGTCCCGGAGCCAGTTCCCAGCAGTTACTAAGCTGGCTTCGTCGCTGATTGGTTCGCCAGTGGCCGAGCTAGCTTCTTTTCGGTTGGGGGTGATCAGGAACGCCCCCGAGTATTTGGTGTAGTCCTGGCCCTTGGGATCGGCCAATACCCGTTTGTGCTGAATGTGGGCTTGGGTTATGATCGCTTGGCACACTTGGGTGGTGAGCACGCCCTTGCCGTAATCGGAGAGTAGGATCAGGTCGTAGAGGTGTAAGTGCTGTTGCAGGTAACTGATCAGGGAGGCGGCACTTGACGGGGCAATGTCCTCTTTTGATTCCCGGTCATAGCGCAGCACCTGTTGGCTTGAGGCAATGAGGCGGCTCTTGCGACTGGTTTGGCGGTCAACTTGCTCGATCAGCCCGGATGTTCCCGCACCAGCTTGGCCGAGCATTTGCCGGAGTTGGTGGCCGGCCGGATCGGGGCCGATCACACTGACCACATCCACCCTCGCCCCGAGTGCTAGTAAATTGTTGGCCACGTTGCCCGCCCCGCCCAACGAATAACTTTCCCGCTGGACATCCAGCACTTGCACGGGAGCTTCGGGCGAAATCCGGTTGCATTGCCCCCACAAATAATGGTCGAGTATTAAGTCGCCCGCTACTAGGATCATGGGCGAGGGATTGGCAAATAGAAACATGGGATCGTAGGCTTGGTGACTTTCTTCCAGGGCTTGGCCCCAAGAGCATAGGAGCCTCAAAGTTAGTGCATCTCCGCCATAAACCTTTGTGTAGATCATACACCCCGCGGCCTCCTTTCAGCCAAGTAGCACGGATCGCTGTGGCAAGCAGGTGTTTTTGGGGCTAGCGCCCCAACCGCCTAGCGGCGGAAGAAAGTTTTTTTATCATTAAAAGCCCAACGTCAATGCTTCGTGGGTAGCTTTCTTTTATTACTTTCTTTTATTACTTTCTTAGGGCCTTATAAGTAGCTGTCAATCAATATATTATATGGCTTGAGCCTTACAGTACTAAGGCTAGATGCAGGTTTGAAGCCTACAAATTTAAGGTTTTGGCGTTAACTGACCCTTACACTTTGAAGGATGGGCCGGTGCTGAACCCTACAAATTTAAGGCAAGCGATTGATTGGAGAAATAGAAACGTTGTGGATACGTCCGGTGGCTTCATTGACAGCTGCTTAGAGTTTTTTCCCCGCCGGTTTTTTTATTGTACACCCGCTTTATGAATTTTTTGACGTTGACCCTTACCAAATGAAGGCAATCGGCCAGTTTGAACCGTACCCCATTGAGGCAGATGAAACACGAGCCAACGCCGATAAAAATTGCTTTTTGCGTTGAACCGTACAAGAATAAGGCTTTTCGTTAATTCAAGTGGCAAGGCCGAAAAACGTTTGATCTATTTGACCCTTACCAAATGAAGGCATTTGGTTGATTTTTTGCCTTTTTTTGCCCGATCTGGGCTTTTTCGGTCGATATTGAGCCTTACAAATGGAAGGCATTCCCCAGAATCAGCGCCTTGCAACCACAAGGCAGCCACAGCTTGTTGAGCCGTACAAATTGAAGGCCAATTGGCTAATTTGAGCCTTACAGGAAAAAGGCAAAACGATTTTTTAGAGCCTTACAAATTGAAGGAAATGAGCCTTACAAAAAGAAGGCAGACAAAAAAAACCTTACAAGAAATTTTGTGGTAAGGCTCAAAAAATATTATATTGCGTTGTTAGTCACAGGCTTATGGAAATCAAGCAAGGGGAAGCCATTAAGAAGAAGCACCCCGTTCATTACACCGTTTACCATCCCAATGTGCTCATCGGGGCCAACAATGAGATGCGATTGGCCGAGATCCGGCTGTATACCGAGATCTTGAATTTCAACCACCAAGAGGAGCCAGAGCGGTTGATCTACCAGATCCCGTACGAATACATTACCCAGAGCGATCGGCGGCAAGCCGGCAAAAATGCCGTGCGGGAATTCATGCGCATTGCGGGCACGCTGCAAAAGCGGGTGTTCACGCTCAACAAAGAGTTCATGCAGGAACACTTCAACAAAAATTTCCCTTCCACCATTGTGCCCTTTCCCACGATCAATTATCGTGACACCTGTTTTGAGATGGAGTTGCACCCCTATTTCAAAAAAATGTTGACCAAACTGGAGTTGGGTTTCACCAAGGGCGATATCGAATTTTTGCGCACCCTCAAACATGAGTATTCCCTACGGATGTATTGGTTGATCCGGTCAGAGCAGTGGAAAGTGGGCGGCAACATGTTCAAGATGGAACTGCTGGGTCTGAAAGAAGCATTGGGCTGCGCCGATCAGTACCAAAATGCGTTTGACAATTTCAAACGGCGGGTGATCGAGCCAGTGCAGAACGAGTTCCGGGGATCGTGGGTGGAGTTTGAGTACGAAACAGTGCGCGGGGGCCGGGGGGGCAAAGTGGTAAAGGAAGTGATCTTTAATTTTAAGAACGATCTGGAGCAGGGCCGGCAGATGCAGCTCGGCTTCCGCCACCCGTGGGAGGACACCCTGATCCAGTACGGCATCGCCGAGCGCGATGTGGTGAAGCTCCGCCTCAACGTGACCCACGAGGCCCCACTCAAGGAAGGCCACCATTGGGACAGTTTTTATGTGGTCACTTGCATTGCCATTGCGCAGGAGCACTACCGCGAGCGGCGCCAAAACCCCCACTCGGAGAAAATCAAGAGCATGAAAAACTACCTCTACAAAGGACTGGTGGAGGGCTGGTGGGTGGCCGAGGTGTGGAGCCGCCGCCAAAAGGCTGAAGCCGTGCAAAACGCGCTCCTGACGTTGCCCCAAATGGCCGAAACCACGGATGGCCCCGTGGCCAAAGCCGATCCCAAGGCCAAAAAAATGGCGCCATTGCCACCTCAGCGGGACAATTACAAACTGCCTTACGAGGCATTTGCCAGCACTTACCACGAATACCTGCAAGTGACCGGCGAGATTTTGTCTGAAACCGAGTTTGCGGCCCGGTTTGGCTATGCCATTCGCGACAATTACGTGGAGAAAATAAGATAAATCCAAGCGGGGTGGTGGCTGTTGCTTCGCATCCCTAAATCCCTGTTTTAGTTGCCAATTTTACCTGTCAAGTGCGAGCGCAGCGGACGGCATAGATACAGCGACTATAGATAGACTACAGGAAAAAGGAAACTGAATGAAACGAATTGGAGTTATCGTACCAACCAAATCAATGTGCCGGAAAGGACTTTACGACTTTGGCATTGAACTTGGCAAACGCATATAGCGATACTCAAAGTGAAAGTCTTTTTGGGATAATGTATTACCTATAGTATTGATTATAAAATAGGTATCCTATTTTTTAAATCCCCTAAACACACTCTATTCTGGATGCAGGGCCTACCGCATAAAAAAATTGTAACCACTCAATAACGAACAAACTACTATTAACCTGTCGCCAAAAAATATTTCCGGTTTATTTACTGGCAATGAGTTGTTTTTTTGGGTGCGAAATCCCTGTTTAACCAGATTCTTGAAAACCAATCCCCTCGGCAAATTGGTGCGCGCAGTATCTTGTCAATGGCCCAAGCCGCTTTTGGGCGGGGCAAGCACGGTCAGTTGTTGGTACCTCGCCGGACAACCGTTTCGTTCACCGATTGGGTGGGGGGATGGGGCCGGGCATAGCGTTGGTGCGCCGAGAGCTTGCGCTGGCCCTCCACCTGTTTTTTGAGCAGGAAACTCGCCCCGGTGGCCACCAACAGGGCTATGGTGATCCCCAGGTTGGTGTCGATCCCCTGGGCCAAATAGGCGGCGACAGCAAACACCAAGTTGGTTCCACACAAGATCAGGGTGGCTTGGTAATGGGGCAGGTGCAGGGCAAGCAACAAATGGTGCAAGTGGTTCTTGTCGGCACTGAATGGCGAGCGGCCGCTGGCAATCCGCATCACGAACACCCGGAGCGTATCGAACAGGGGAAGGGCCAGCGCACTGCAGGTGAGCAGCACAGGACTGGCCATTCTGAGGGCATGACCAGCCGGCAGACCGGCATTGCCGCGCAAAAATTGGAGGGTGATCACTGCCGCCAGAAAGCCGATCATCAACGAGCCGGTATCGCCCATGAATATTTGTTTGCGAAAATTAAAGTACAAAAAAGCAGCCGATGCCCCCACTAGGCCAAAGCACAGTAAGCTTATGCCTGGATCCCCGGCCAAGAAGAACCAAGTACCATACCCCCCAAAATAAAGAATGGCCAATGTGCCGGCCAGCCCATCGATCCCATCAATGAGGTTGACCGCGTTGGTGATGACAATGATGGTAAAAACGGCCAGCAAATACCCCAGCCAAACGGGGATTTCGGTTGCCCCAAAAAGGCCGTCGAGCGATACAATGTGCAAATCGGCCAAATAGATGACGGCCAGCGAGGTCAGTATTTCGGGGATCAGTTTATATCGATGGTTCATTGGTTGGTAATCGTCCCAGATCCCAACGAGCGTGATCACCGTGGCCGCCGCCAAGATGGACCAGTGAATGAGAGGGCCCGCAACCCTACCCGCTACCAAAGTGGCAATGCTGGTGCCCAGAAAAATGGCGGCTCCCCCAAACCGGGGGGTTTTTTGGGTGTGGACTTTCCGTTCATCGAACTGGTCGAAAATCCCGTATTTGTGCGCCAACTTGATAATGGATGGCGTTAAGCCAAAGGCGATTACGAAAGCAATAACTAGGCAGAGTACGATTGCAGACATGTGATGTGCGAGTCAGTTGTAAGATACTAAGGTAAATATTCAACGGTTATCGGATGACTTTGTCGATGCAAGGTAGTCAACGTAAGTATTTTAGACTTACAAAAGTATAATAATTTTGCGAATCAACTAAATTTTTATGAACAATCAACAGTGCGCCAAGCCCAAAAACAAAGGCCCTTTTCCCCACTCGCAATGGAAAAAAGGATCACAGTATCGGTTGGCCAAGTATTTTTTGCCAATCGACCCCGGCATACACCGCCTGGATGCCCGCTTCCAGGCCAGTCTTGGCTTGCCAGCCCAGGCTGGTCAGCTTGCCCACATCCATGAGTTTGCGCGGGGTGCCATCGGGCTTGCTGGTGTTGAAGCGCAGATCGCCCTCAAAACCAACCACCTGCTTGACCAACAGGGCCAGTTCCTTGATGGTGACATCTTCCCCGACGCCCATGTTGACAAATTGGAGATCGCTGTAACGGTTCATCAAGAAAACGCAGGCATCGGCCAGATCGTCCACGTGCATCAGTTCGCGGCGCGGGGTGCCCGTCCCCCAGATCTCGACCGAGGGCAATTGATTGACCTTGGCTTCGTGAAATTTTCGGATCAAAGCGGGCAGCACGTGCGAATTTTGGAGGTCATAATTGTCATTGGGCCCGTAGAGGTTGGTGGGCATGGCCGAAATAAAATCGCAGCCGTATTGGAGGCGGTAGGATTCGCACATTTTGATCCCCGCTATTTTGGCAATGGCATAAGGTTCGTTGGTGTATTCCAGCTCGCCAGTGAGCAGATAATCCTCGCGCAAGGGCTGGGGGGCAAGTTTGGGATAAATGCAGGAAGAGCCCATGAAGAGCAGTTTTGTGACCCCGGCCACGTAGGCTTGATGGATCACATTGGCCTCGATCATCAGGTTGCGGTAGATAAAATCCGCCCGGTAAGTGTTGTTGGCCTGGATGCCGCCCACTTTGGCGGCGGCCAAAAAAACATAATCGGGTTTTTCCGCCCCAAAAAATTGCTCCACTGCGGCCTGATTGGTCAGATCCAATTCGTGTGAAGTCCGCAAGATTAAGTGGGGGTGGCCATCCGCCTGCAAGCGGCGCACTATGGCCGAACCTACCATGCCCCGGTGGCCGGCAACATAGATTTTAGCGTCTTTTTCCATTACTCCCTTTAAAACAAGCCGTAACTTGTGGTTTTATCGACAGACTTTTGACCTAAATCAAGATAGAACGGGCCAGTCGCGCCCAATTTTGGGCAAAGGTAAATATAAAATTATCCAAATTATTCATTTGGCCGACCCAAGCTTGATTAGACCACAGGCGGGGCGTAACTTTCGACCGGCCAGTTAGATCCCTACCAAAATGAAAATTGTACGATTGCTTGCCTTCTTTGGCCTCTATTTGGCTGGTCATCCGTTGGCAATGGCCCAGAACCCGTCGGACTGCCCGGGGGCCATCACCATTTGTGGCAACCAAAAAATCAACTTCAACCCAGCCGGGACGGGCGACTTGCTGGATCTGGGCATAAATGGCAACCAGCCGGGCTGCCTATCAGAGGGCGGTGAAAATGCAGCCGTCTGGTACCGTATCGTGATCGATCGCCCCGGTACGCTCACTTTTGCCATCTCCCCGGCAGCCCCCTCCGATTTTGACTGGGCCATGTGGGGGCCGTTCAAAACCGAAGATACCCCCTGCCGCCGGTTGGGTAGCCCCGTGCGCTGCAATGCCGCCGCCCCAACAACGGCCACTGGCCTGTCCCTGACAGCCACCAGTTCAGTGGGCCAACCGGGGAGCAGCAACCCTTGGTCAAAATATTTGGAGGTTCAAATGGGTGAGGTCTATTACCTGTTGGTCGATAACTGGAGCGCGGGCCAAGATCGAAATGGCCGTGGCATCAGCTTTGAGTTGACTTGGGGCGGCACTGCCCGATTGGCGGCTTTTTATGGAGATTTTGCCCACCGCCAACAATGCCTGCAATTCGACTTTCGCAACACCGTTGTTGCTTGTCAGGACAACTTGACCTTTAGCTGGGACTTTGGGGATGGCTCCCCCGCAGTAGTGGCCCCCGCACCCTCGCACACCTACGCCCGGGGCGGCACATATTCGGTGGTGTTGAACGTGTCAGCCCCCTCCGGCGAGCGCTATGGCACCAGCAAAACCTTAACAGTAGATCCCTTGCGCACCAGCGGGCTGGAAATAGCTTTTGCCCACCAAAAACGCTGTGCCGAGGTCAGTTTTCAGCCCCAAGTGAAAGGATCCTGTTCCAATAAGTGGCGTTACAACTGGGATTTTGGCGACCGCAGCCCCGCTAATACTGAACCTGCCCCGACCTATTTCTATGCCCGGGGGGGCAGCTACACCGTTGTGCTCACGGTGACCGATGAGGCTGGACTGAGCAAGACATTCACCGAGTCGGTCAGCGTGGAGCAAGCTCCTCCGCTTGGCATCCGCGGCGACTTGCTGTTCTGCCAAGCCAAAGGCCGGGGGCTGCTGGAGGCCACGCCGGGTTTTGTGGCCTACCAGTGGAGCCGCGCCCAGCCCACCGACTGGTCGGCTCCCTCAACCAGCCCGATCTGGGAGATCAACCAGCCCGGGCAGTACTGGGTGCGGGCCACCAATGCCCAGGGCTGCCCCATTTTGGCCCAAGTGGCCGTGGCCGACTGCTGCCCGCCCGAGGTGGTGTTGCCAAATGCCTTCACACCCCACCGATCGGAGGGCGCCAATGATGGCTACCGGGCCCGGGCCGATTACGTGCAGACTTTCCAACTCCATATCTTGGATCGCTGGGGCGTGCTGGTGTTCCAAACCAATGATCCGGGCCAAGCCTGGGACGGCACGGTGCGGGGCCAGCGGGCAGCGGCCGGGGCTTATCGGGTGGTCGTGGAATACGGGGGCTGCACGGGCAAAAAGCGGCTCAGCCAGACCCTCTATTTGGTCGATTGAGGCCAACCATTGGCATAGTTTCCCCCAAATGTTTATCTTCGCCAAGAAAAAAAATCTTACCAGCATGAACATCAACGGGCAAGCAGCCAAAAACAATACTTTCGATGCGATCGTCATCGGATCGGGCATCAGCGGGGGCTGGGCGGCCAAAGAATTTTGCGAAAAAGGGCTCAAGACCCTTGTGCTGGAGCGCGGGCGCATGGTCAAGCACGTACAAGATTACCCCACGGCCACCAAGAAACCTTGGGAGTTTGCCCACCGGGGCCGCTTGCCCGATGCCGTGGAGCAAGCCAACCCGATCATGAACCGCTGCTATGCCGTGGAAGAGGCCACCCAGCAGTTTTTTGTCAAGGACGACGAACACCCCTACGTGCAGGAAAAGCCCTACGACTGGATCCGGGGTTATCAAGTCGGCGGCAAATCGCTCATTTGGGCCCGCCAGACCCAGCGCTGGAGCAAATATGAGTTTGAGGCCCCCGCCCGCGATGGCTTCGCCGTGGACTGGCCCATCCGCTACCAAGACTTGGCCCCGTGGTACAGCCACGTGGAGACCTTCGCCGGGATTTCGGGCAACCGCGACGGCTTGGAAAACCTGCCCGATGGCGAGTTCCTGCCCCCTTTTGAACTGAACTGCGTGGAGAAGCACATCCAGCAGAAAGTGGCCGAAAACTACCGCGATCGCCAAGTGATCATTGGCCGGTGTGCCCACCTGACCAAGCCCCAGCCCATCCATTATCAGCAAGGGCGGGTGCAGTGCCAGGCCCGCCACCTTTGCTACCGGGGGTGCCAATATGGGGCCTATTTCAGTTCCAATTCCTCGACGCTGCCTTGGGCCGAAAAGACCAACAACCTCACCATCCGACCCCATTCGGTGGTCCACTCCATTATTTATGACGAGGCCAAGGGCAAGGCCACCGGGGTGCGCGTGGTCGATGCCGAAACCAAAGCGGTGACCGAGTATTATGCCCGGGTGGTGTTCGTGAACGCGGCCTGCCTCAATTCCAACCTGATCCTGCTCAACTCCACTTCGGGCCGGTTCCCCAACGGGCTGGGCAATGACAACGGGTTGCTGGGCCGCTACGTAGCGTTCCACAACTACCGGGGCAGCCTCAGTGCGGCTTACGACGGGTTCGCCGACGGCTATTATTTTGGCCGCCGCCCAACCACCGCCTTCATGCCCTCCTTCCGCAATGTGTACAAACAAGAAACCGACTTTTTGCGTGGCTATATGGTGGCTTTCAGTGCGGGCCGGGGTGGCTGGGACCGGGGCAACTACCAGCCCGGTTTTGGGGAAGATTTCAAAGAGGGCCTCACCACCCCCGGCGACTGGGGCATCTACATGATGATGCAGGGCGAGACCGTGCCCAAGTACGACAACCATGTGCGCCTCAGCACCGAACTGAAAGATGCCTGGGGAATCCCACAATTGGTGACCTCCATCGGCTACGACGACAACGACGAGAAGGTGTTCAAAGATTTTATTGTCCAAGGCTCCGAAATGCTGGAAAAAGCCGGGTGCAAGAACATCCGATCCAATGACAGCAAGCAGGCCCCCGGGCTGGACATCCACGAAATGGGTGGGGTGCGCATGGGCCGCGATCCCAAAACCTCCCTGCTCAACGAATGGAACCAGTTCCACACCTGCCGCAATGTGTTCGTGACCGACGGGGCCTGCATGACCTCGGTGGGCAACCAAAACCCCTCGCTCACATTCATGGCCCTGACCGCCCGGGCGGTCAACCACGCGGTGGAGGAGATCAAAAAAGGCAATCTGTAATCCGCTGGTGTGCGCAAGTGCGCACACCAGGATCCAGCGTTCTGGACAACTAATCTGAACAAATCGGGGCAAGCGAGCGATGGCCGAACCCGCTTGCCCCCGATTTGTTCCTGCCCAACCTGCCGACCAAAGAGGCAACCTGATTAAATCGCTAGTAAGGTTGCCCCACGACAAAAAAGCAGGTGAATGTAGCCCCGTTTTGGTAGAGCGCCCAAAAAAAGATCCCTTTGATCCATTCAAAAATTGCCAAATTGATGACCCAGCTACTGATTTTTACCCAGTTTTGGGTTTTCAAAAATCATTGCCCTGATAATCACCCAAAGCCAACCCAACGATGGATCGCAAACCTGACCAGTGGCCCCAGCCCGCGAGCATGGGCGTAGCCGAAAGCCCCGATTTACTGGTGATCACCTATAGATGGAACAAATTTCCCGGCTATGTAATGCTATTTTTTGGTGTCACCTTTGCGCTTGTCTTTTGCCCGATACTATTTGTTCGCACTGACGCTAACGATGGTTCGGGACTATTGGGAATCTTGCTCTTTCTTGCATTTATTGTGTTTTTGCTTTATACCGGCCTCGCCTATGTGCTCAACGCCACCACCATCACCATTGGTTTTGAGGAATTGACGATCAAACACCCACCGATTCCGATACCGTGGGTAAATAGCTTGACTATATCCCGAGGTGATATCAAACAATTGTATACTCGACAGAATGTTATGGTGAGCACTGCTGAGGAACGAAAGAGCGTATCCTACTCCTACAGCGTCAATGCCGTCGTTCAGGGCCAAAAAGACATCGCACTGTTCAAGGTATTTGACACCGCTGAGGAGGCCAAATTTGTGGAGCAAAAGATAGAACAATACCTCAAGATCAAGAACCAAAAAATGCCCGGCGAGTACCGGGGCTGAGCGGCCCCAGGGAGCCAATCCCAGCATTGAACCGCTTTGAGCCGGCCACAACTCCACAGCTATTCTTGGTGCCAGGTTTTGAAAAACAAACAGTTGTGGTTTTTAAATGTCCCCACCTGCCTATCTTTGCTCAAAACCGCCCAATAATGGATCGCAAACCTGACCAATGGCCCCTGCCCGCGAGCATGAGCATAGCCGAAAGCCCCGATTTACTGGTGCTCACCCATAAATGGAACAAATGGATCGGCTACGTAATGTTGATTTTTTGCGCGATCTGGAGCTTCGGCCTTTACTCTGGCGTCTTCGGTGATTTACCGCTGGCTGAGTGGGCAAGCTGGGCGCTATTGTTCATCCTTCCCTTTCTGGCCGTTAGTGTATTTCTGCTTTACTCCGCCGTTGCCTATGTGCTCAACACCACCACTGTCACCATTGATTTTGAAGAACTGAAGATCAAACACGCCCCCATCCCTTGGGTAAACAACTTGGCCATGTACCGGGGGGATATCGCACAAGTATATGTGAAACAGCACGTCAAAAAAAGCAAAAGTGGCACCTCCTATACCTACAGTGTCAATGCCGTCGTTCAGGGCCAAAAAGACATCGCACTGATCAAGGTACTTGACACCGTTGAGGAGGCCAAATTTGTGGAGCAAAAGATCGAGCAACACCTCAAGATCAAGAACCAAAAAATGCCCGGCGAGTACCGGGGCTGAGCGGCCCCAGTGGGCCAATCCCAGCATTGAACCGCTTTGAGCCGGCCACAACTCCGCAGCTATTCTTGGTGCTAGGTTTTGAAAAACAAACAGTTGTGGTTTTTAAATGTTCCCCGCCTACCTATCTTTGCTCAAAACCGCCCCACGATGGATCACAAACCTGACCAGTGGCCCCTGCCCGCCAGCATGAGCGTAGCCGAAAGCCCCGATTTACTGGTGCTCACCCATAAATGGAACAAATGGATCGGCTACGCAATGCTGGTTATTTGGGCCATTTGGAGCACGGGGCTTTACCTAGATTATCTAGACCGCGATCTATTGCAAGCTGAGGGGGCACATTTTGAGCTATTGTTCGCATTTCCCGTTCTTGGACTTAACCTATTTTTACTCTACGGTGGCCTCGCCCATGTGCTCAACACCACCACTACCACCATTGATTTTGAGGAACTGAAGATCAAACACGCTCCCATTCCGTGGATAAACAACCGGGCCATTTACCGGGGTGACGTGAAACAGTTGTATGTCAAACAGCACGTCACACAAAGAAAAGAAGGCGCATTTTACGTTTCTTCCTCCTCTTACAGCATCAATGTCGTTGTACAAGGCCGCAAGGATCTGGAACTGGTCACTGGTATTGGCACTGCCGAAGATGCCAAGTTTGTGGAGCAAAAGATCGAGCACTATCTCAAGATCAGCGATCGGCCGGTGCCGGGCGAGCACCGCCCCTAAGCAGCCCCCCGGTACTCGTAAAATCAGCCCACTTTGATTGGAGCAAACCCCACATTCATTACCTTATTGCCAGAATATTGAAAACCCCGGTGCAGTGGTGTCCATAGCCTCCCGCGCCGCCGACTATGGGCCTAGCACCAGCCTGACCGTCGATGGCGAACCGAAATTTTTCTACGCGGAGTGTCCCATGTATCTTTTTGCAAATCGCTGATTGATAGGAGACTGCGTACTATGAAAGTGTTTTTTGTAGAAATCTCTTTGGCTTGCCAATAAAAAGTGAGAACCTGAAAGCAGACTTAAACAGTAAAATTCAAGCCTTAAAAAAAAATAAACCGTATGTCCCATTTCTAGTTTAATTTACGTTTAACACTTGCAATACGGCAACAACTTACCGCCAAAATTATTCGTATAGACGAAAAGCTTGGTATTCAACTTTCACTCAAAGAAGTAAAATAATGAAACCACTGTACTACGAAACCTTTCTTGAAGACATCAAAAATCTTGTTACGCAAGCGCAAACAAGGGCGTTATTGTCGGTCAATCGTGAGTTGTTGTTTTTGTATTGGAACATTGGGAAAATGATTTTGGAAAAATAGGAACAGCAAGGTTGGGGGGCAAAAGTAATAGACCATCTGGCAACGGATTTGGCACAAAATTTTCCTGATAGCAAGGGTTTTTCGGTGCGAAATCTCAAAAATATGCAAAAATTCGCAAAAGCCTACCCCGATTTTGGAATTGTGCAGACACCGTCTGCACAATTAAGTTGGTCGCATCACGTCCTTATTTTAGATAAATTTGCTGATGAAAAATTGCGTTTTTGGTATTTGTTAAAATCTGCCGAACAAGGTTGGTCTTATCGAGTTTTGCAACTTCAAATTGATCTGGAAATACACAGCAAGTTTGGGGTTTTGCCCAATAATTTTGAAAGTTATTTACCGAAACCGCAGTCGGAATTGGTGCAACAACTTTTTAAAGATGAATACATTTTTGATTTTATTGCCCAAGATGAAAAACGCAAGGAAAAGGATTTTGAAACCGAGATCATTCAAAATATTACTCATTTTTTGTTGGCTTTGGGCAAAGGCTTTTCGTACATAGGCAAGCAATACCATTTGGAAATTGGCGGACAAGATTTTTACATAGACTTGCTGTTTTATCACTTCAAACTCAAATGTTTTGTAGTGGTAGAACTCAAAATAGACAATTTTAAGCCCGAATATGTGGGTAAACTTAATTTTTATTTGTCGGCAGTGGATGATTTGCTCAAACAGGAAAACGACCATGCAAGCATTGGGTTGTTGCTTTGTCGCAATAAAAATAACACCAACGTAGAATATGCTTTGCGTGATGTGAGCAAACCTATGGGCATTGCTTCCTACAAATTCACCAAACAAATTCCCGAAAATTTGAAAGGTAACTTGCCCACGGAACAGGAACTAAGGGAAATTTTAGACAAAATATCAATCCACAAACCTTAAAACAATGGACGATAACCCCTTGTAAAACGACAAACATAATCCTGTTCGGGCAGCGGTAATTCGTTTGTATTCAGGCTTGTTTGACACACAAGATGAAACGTGGGATTTTATCCGTGATATTACAGAAACAGCTATTTGGTTGGCGATGGAGTGCAAGACGCGCTCTTACGAAGATCAGGAAGGCAAAACGCGCTATGTTACGGAAGTGCTAGCGGATAGTATAGTGCTATTGGATAAAAAAGAAAATATTTGGAAAAATATTCGTTTTTGTTAGTTTTTTCAAAATTAACTGTCACATTCGCAAAGACGAAACGAAATAAGATTGGGTATGCGAATTTTTCCGTTGTTCTAAAAAGAGGAAGGTAAGAAAATAGATGTGTAATGCTTTCACAAGTGCTTTTGGGCACATTGAGAGATTATTACAAAGCCTGTAAACCCAGAGATTGGCCCTTTGAAGGACAAAGTTATGATTGTTATAGCACAAGGAGTGGGCAGAAAATATTTCAACGTGCCAAGGAAAAAATAAGCATTTTGAAAGAGGTAAGCTTCCATATTTGGCAAATCGGTTGACTCCACCCGCTAAACCCGGCTTGAGAAGTTTACTTGTTCCAAGATTTGTAGTCATTGTACCAACAAAAGGCGAACAAAAATCTACTAAATTTCAAAAACCAAATGTTTGCCATCAAACCAACAAAATGATGAGAAAAAAATTAAAATTGCCTTGCTTGCGTTATCAATTGGCATATTTTTACCTGTGATTGCCAACGCTTACCAATGCAATTTCAGTGTGACCAGCGGCGGAACTACCACGCACATTAGCCTTACCAACGTGAGCAACTCGATGGGCGGATCGACCTCGAGCTATTCGTATTCGCACACGGTGAATGGGATGGTCATTGCCGGAGGCAATGAGTCCGACTATGAGACACTCGATGTTAGCAACATGCCTTGTTGTGTATTGGCTTAAAAACTTCATTTAAACCTGCATTGACCGTGAAAACCCTTCTCCATTCCCTCTTGCTGATTGGCAGCACCCTCCTTGGGGCCTGCTCGGCAAACAAACCCGAGATAAACACGATCGCTGGGCGCGACTTTCACCTCAAGATGACCACGCTGGTGCAGCACAGCGCGGATCGGGAGGACGCACCCGGCCACCTACCTCAAACTCACCAAGCGAGACTTTGCCGCCGAAGATGAAATAATCCTTACGCTGTTCACCCTCCATGAAAACAAGAAATAGAAAACCGTGGCTGACCCTTTGGCTGGGTTGTATTGGCATTGGACTGGCGGGCATTTGGTACATTGCGCCCGCGCCCACTTGGCCAAGAGAAACCGCCGCCATTGCCCAGTTGACCCACACCTATGGCACAGGGGGCTGTCCCACCAGCACTGGGTGGTTTTTGTTTCGGTGGGGGGATGCGGGTTTTGCTTGGGGCATCTCTTAACTTTCATCGCGCAGCACCCCGGCGATCCCGCGTATGTGTTCATCATTCCGGGGCGGTCGAGAAAAGATTTTGCGCTGGACATCCCACCCAGAACCCGATCCCAAAAAAATGTATTTCGGGATAGTTTGGCGCTCAGTTTTCAGGACAGCCTGCTCCAGCCCACCGATAATACCGCCTATCGATTTGGGGAGGGAAAAATCACCGAAAAGGTGGTGCCCACGCCCGAAAATATTACCGAAAAATTGCAATATATCGCTGCTACCTGCTCCCAATAGCTCAACCCTTTTATCACAGAGCAGTGGCATGGCAGCTAATCCCAGAAACGGCCGAAGCTCAATTTTGCGGGGTCATCACCAGTTTGCCCGTGTCAAGTTGTTGGTTTTTCAACCGCAGCAAAATGGCGGCGTAGGTAGCA
The DNA here is from genome assembly GCA_038209965.1 of Cytophagales bacterium. Classification (GTDB taxonomy): domain Bacteria; phylum Bacteroidota; class Bacteroidia; order Cytophagales; family Thermoflexibacteraceae; genus JALONO01. The sequence goes on from JBBQXF010000076.1 coordinate 17,638, forward strand.
GGATCCAGTTGGGGGCTTCGGGACAGGATCCATAAATAGTTGCGCTTGGGGTGGCTCACCACGGCATAGCTGTAGTCGGTGGCCAGGTCGATGATCCAATAGTCGCCCTTGAATGGCCAGAAAAACTGTACCTTCAATTTGGCATTGTTGGTTCCCTCCACCACAAAGGCTTTCCCCTTAACCATGGTCTTTTTCCCGTCGGGCCCACCTTTTCGGCAGCGGTTCATTACCACCACATGGCCTTTTTCGCTCAGGGCATATTCGGCCGTGGTGCAGCAGCAGCCTTTTTGGAACCGCTGGGGGAACGAGGCGATCTCGTACCACGTGCCCATGTACTTGGCCAGATCAACGCTGGGGACGGTTTGTAGCGGTTGGGCAGATGCCCCGAAAATGGTCATCAAACAGAGGGGGACAAAAAACATCAAACTATATCTGAGGGCAGTTTTTGGCGCGTTGTGCCGCAAAAAACAGGTTATCTGACCAACAAACGGCCAAAAATCTGCCCTCAGATCGGGGGTTGGAAGGACTTGGGCGGTGATCAATGCACCGCTACTCCATGGCTCGGCCAAGTGACCGACGCAGTGATCCCGCCCTCGGTCAGCAGTCGCACCGTTGTCAGGATGATCAATCCCAACCCAACAGCAATCAGTATGATTCCAATTATTTTCATGGCAATAAGGATCAAAAGTAACAAAAATGGGAATGCGGCCCAAAAGCTTAGTTGTTCTTCATGTTCCGATCAGCCATTGCGGAAATGGATTTGCCAACTTCATCCATTTCTTGGTTGAAATCGTACTTGAACGATTGCCATTTGTCTTTGGTAGATTCTTTATATTCCTGCATTTTGACTTTCAATTTGGCATTTTTCTGCTCTATTTCACCCAACTCCTTTTCGTACTTGGCCCGGGCCTCTTTTTTCTCTTGTTGCATTTTGACTTTCAATTCCTTGATCCGGCGATCGTTTTCTATCAACTTGGCCTCAGAGTCAGTCCTGAACTGCATGTACTCGTTGATTGAGTCTTGTCGGGCCTGCTCCAAGTTTTGCCTTGCATCCACCAAATCATTTTTGGCATCCACTACTTCCTCTTTGGCATCCGCTACTTTTTCTTCTTCGTTGGCTGGCGATTTATCGCAGCCCACCATTCCGGCGGTCATGATACTGGCCAAAAAGGCCATTTTAAAAAAGTTCGGTTTCATTAGTCGTTTGTTTGAGAGTGTTGATTAAGTAGAATCGTACAATAATAAAGCAAAGGTACAGGCTTTCGCTACCCAATCTGTTACACCTTTTTGGGAGTTTATTGTACAAATTACAGTATTTGTTGGCCGGGCGGTGTTGCTCTTGTGTCGCATTGCCAAGAACCGGAAAAGATCGGTCGCAAGATCGGCAATGCTGCTGCTTAAGTTGGCAGGTTCGCAGTCTCCGAGCTTTGAGGCTAGGTGGCGTTGGTGTAAATTCAGGAAGGCAATACGTAAATAATGGTATTTTTGAGTGACAAAAATAAGTACTGGAGGGTTCGCCGCTTGCGGCTCTCCGGTCTTTTGGATTACCTTGGCCCAACAACCCCCCACTTATGCGGTTCTACCCAAACTTGTTATCCCTCATTGTTGTGCTGGCGGCCCTGGCCAGTTGCCACACCGAGCCAAAACAAGGCGTGGCCAAGGCCGCCCCCAGCTACCGCTACGATTTTTCGCTGGTGGAACAAAAAATAAAACGGATCCCGGTGGACAGCACCACCCGCAACCGCCTGGGCGAGTACAGGGCCCGGCTCAGGGAAACCGCCGGAGGCAAGACCGAGCTGCTCCCTAAACCCCAGCAACAACCAGGTACAGTTCTATGACTGGGCCAGCGGCCAATTGGAAAAAACCGTCCAGCTCCAAGCCGAAGGCCCACAAGCCGTAGGGAAACCCCGGGGGTTCTGGGTGCTGGACGACAGCACATTGGTGGTGCCCCACCAACATTCCAATGCGATCATGCTGGTCGATCACCAGGGCCGGATCAAACGGAATTACCGGCAAACCCACCGAACCGAGAACGCCCCCGGCCCCGGGCAAATGGCTTTGTCTATTCGGCCGAACCGATGCCGATGGATCACCAGCCGATGTTCCGCACAGGGCCAAAGTGGTATTTTTGTGTTTATCCAGATTTAAACCGTAGCGTTTACGGTTTTTTTGAGCATGGTAAAACGGCTATGGTGCTTGATACTGTTAATGGCCAATCGATTTGCCACACTCCTTATCCATTACCTTATCACGATAAAGGAAAGTTTAGCGCCAGCCCATATCAAGACGTGAGTTGGACTTATGACCCAGTACGGGGCAAGGTCACCTTATCGTTCCCGGCTGATGTGAACCTCTATGTGACCGATACCAGCTTTGGCTAAGGCGAGGCCCACGAGGCCCAGAGCAGGATAGTGCCCGGCCCGGTCAAGTTCAAGGACAAGCCCCGAGCAGGACGAAAGTGCCTTTTATATGGCCAACCACCACTACAAAGCTTTGTTCTTCGATCCTTACCGGCGGGTGTACTACCGGCTGGTGCACCTGCCCGCCCGCCCGCTCCGGCTGGCGACCGAGACCGGGCCGGAAATGACCGACGGAGTGCCCGTTTCGGTCATCATCTTGGACGACCAGCACCGGGTCATCGGCGAGACCAAGCTGCCCTATCCCCTGGGCATGGTGGGCGGGGCGTGGATCGACCGCGAGGGGCTGTGGATCGAGGGCGTGAACCCGGCCACCTACCTCAAACTCACCAAGCGAGACTTTGCCGCCGAAGATGAAATAATCTTTACGCTGTTCACCCTCCATGAAAACAAAAAATAAGCGTCCGTGGGCCGACTGGGCGCTTGTAGATCGGTCTCCGGGAGCGTTTGCGCCAGCCCCATTGAAAACAATCCTGATCGTTTTGAGGCGGGGAAAATCACCGAAAAGGTCGTGTTCACGCCCGAGAACATTGCCAAAAAGTTGCGCTACATCGCGGGCAATGGCCACGATTAGCCCCGTTTAGTGCACTATTTTTCTCCTCATTGCCCATCTTTGCCCACGAAGGCCAGCACTTCGCCGCACAGTTTCTGGTAATCGGCCGCGCCGCGCGAGTCGGGGGCATACTCAAATACGCTCTGCTCAAACACCGTGCACTCCATGAGCGCAATGTCCTGCCGGATATTGGTGCCAAAGATCCGCAGTTTTTTGTCGGCGGTCAGTTTGTGGTGGACCATCTGGCCAAATTTGGTGCGCAGATCGAACATGGAGAGCAGGATGCCGGCCAGCTCGATCCTGGGGTTCATCCGTTTTTTGATCTTGGCCACCAGTTGTTGGATCTCGTCCAGCCCGATATAGGCAAAATTTTCACCTTGGAGGGGCACAATGTAAAAATCGCTGGCCACCAGGGCGTTCACGGTCAGGGCGCCCAAACTCGGGGGGCAATCGATCAGCACAAAATCGTAGGGCTGGCCCTTGAGGGCATCGGCCAGCAGGTGGCCGCTGTCCGGCTCGGTGTTGATCCGGTATTCGTAGCTCAGTAAGGCCCGGTGCGCGGGCAGCACGTCAAAATGGGCTTGCTGGATCAGCGCTTGGGTAAGCGTGGCCTCGCCCGTGAGCACCTCGCCGATGTGGTGTTTGCCCAAGTTGGCCCCGGTGGCCACGCTCAAATTGCACTGCGCATCCAGATCGATGAGCAGCACTTTGAAATGGTGCCGGGCCAAGGCCGCGCCGAGGTTGAATACGGTAGTGGTTTTGCCGGTTCCGCCCTTGTTGTTGGTGACTGATATTGTGATGGCCATGGTTGGTCTGGTTGGTCCACGCCCACCTGTAGTGCGGGAGGGCATTTTGGGCGGTCAAGTTAAGGAGGATGGGGCACAAAAAAAAGTAGGTCTTGCCATGAGCAAGACCAACTAAAAGATAACCCTATGGTATTAAAGCAAGTTTGAAACAAATTTATCTTTACAGGTGTGCCGAAAAAGGGGAACAACCCGACCAAAATCATTATGGAGTACGAAAGTCATCTGATCACGAAATCACAAGAACCATGCTAAATACTGATCAAACCTTAGCTATGTACTTATTTACTTGGTAACAGTTCAAAATTAGCATAAAAAAATGAGACCCAAAGCTAGTATCTCCTTTTAGTGGCCAATCCGTGAAAAAGTCAAATAGATTCTTTAAATAGTCTAATTTAGAATTCTGGCCTTGAAAATCAATATTTTACGCGTTCTGGCCAGACAAAATCCATTGTTGGGCATGATCGATGGGGCTTTTTTGGTTCGGTTTATCGACCCAACACCGTCCCACAAACCAATGGAATTGGTCAATCGATAGGAAAATTGCATGTAATTTTTAAGCCATAAATGCACAATCGTTGATCAAAATCACCAAACTGCCTCATTTAGGTACGCTATTGGAGCCAGAGTTCCAATCTAATAAATTGTCTTACTGCTAAGTTTGGCGGCATCAATTGCCCAAACCGCATTTTCTGACTTTATTGCGGCCCAAACCAATCAACCATGGAACAAGCCCAAAGCTATTCGGCCAAATTAGTGGATCAATTACTGGCTTATTTGCCCAAACTGGCCTTGGCCATACTCTTTTTGCTGGTCGGCTTCTGGATCATTGGCCACGTGGCCAAGCTCATTGAGCGGGCGATGTCCAACAATCACGCGGATGTATCGCTCCGTTCCTTTCTGATCAGTTTGGCCAAAATTGGGCTGCGGGTCATGCTCATCATCAGTGTGGCGGGCATGGCCGGGATCGAGACCACCTCGTTCGTGGCCATTTTGGGCGCGGCGGGCTTGGCCGTTGGCTTGGCCCTCCAGGGCAGTTTGGCCAACTTTGCGGGCGGGGTGCTCATCCTCATTTTCCGGCCCTTCAAGGTCGGTGACGTGATCGATGCCCAAGGGAAAGTGGGCCTGGTCACGGAAATCCAAATTTTCAGCACTTTGCTGGCCGCTGACGACGGCAAGATGGTCATCGTCCCCAACGGCCCCTTGTCCAACGGCATCATCACCAACGTGACCACCCGCAACTCCCTGATTGTGAGCGTTAAAGTGGAGATGAGCAGCCGGCACAGCATGGATGTAGTGCGGGCCGTGGCCCTGCCCCTGATGGCCACCGACCCTCGCGTGTTGCCGGCGCCCGCCCCAGCGGTGAACTTGGCCCAGCTCAAGCCCGGGCTGATGGTGGTGGAACTGACCTGTTTTTGCCCCCCAACCGATCACCCAGCGGTGACGGGCAGCCTGACCGAAAAAGTCAAGGTGGCTTTTGAACAAAACGGCTTCAGTGCGCCCTAGAGCCACACTTCTGACT
>JBBQXF010000077.1:0-22917 GCA_038209965.1 Cytophagales bacterium
GGTAGTTTGGCTCTGCCTTGTAGCCATTTCCAACGAGCCGAAGGCGGCACATAAAAAACTCTTTCAGCTGTGTACTCGTCTTTGTCTTCTGGGTCTGCACCTGTTTCAGCTTTTTCAGCTTCTAATTGTTGATAGAGTTCATCAAAAGCATCAGAAATATATTTTAAGAAAATCAAACCCAATACAACGTGTTTGTATTCAGCCGCATCCATATTGTTGCGAAGTTTGTCGGCTGCTAGCCAAAGGGTTTTTTCTAATTCTAAATTATCAGTCATTGCTTGCTTATCGTGCTTAATTTACAGGGCATAAAGGTACTCTTCATTCTTGTTTATTGTTTAAAAAGTCCCCCCTATTGTCACTTTCAACTTTTAAGGGTGGTGATTTGGCTAAATGCAGGGGCAAAATAACAGTAAACGTAGCCCCGGCATTGACGGTACTTTCCACCATCAATTCACCATTCATTTTGTCGACCAAGGTCTTGACAATGGATAAGCCCAAGCCAGTCGAAGGTTCGCCGCCGGTGGGCTGGGCACTCAATTTCTGGAAACGCTTAAATATTTTCTTTTTGTCGTCGTCGCTGAACCCTGGTCCTTGATCTTGCACTTGGATGCGGGCCTGTTGCCCATTGTGCTTGGCCAACCGGACAAAGATGTGCCCGCCCCGATTGCTGGGGGAAAATTTAACCGCATTTGATACCAGGTTATCCAAAACCCGGGTAAAGTAATCCGCACTAGCTGAGGCAAAAATGGGGGCTGTTACGTTTTCTAGCTGAATAGTCAGCCCTTTTTGGGCGGCCATGCCTTCGTACTTTTGCACAATGGTCCAAATGACTTGGCCCAGATCGATTGCTTCCAACACTAGCTCGTCCGTCTGTTCTTCCAATTTTTCGGCAAACAGGATGTTTTGTACCAAGCGGACTCCTTGGCTGATTTCTTTCTGCAACAGGTTGTAATATTCGGCCTGTTCGGCTTGTTCGGACACCATTTTGATGAGCTCGATCAGGCCCGAGATCCGCCGGAGCGGAGCTTGGAGGTCGTGGGCCACGATGCCAATGATGCCGTTTTTTTCTCGCATGGCCTCCACTAGCAGTTCATAATGGAGGGTCAGCTCTTCTTTTTGTTGGGCAATCTCTTCGTTTTGGCGCCGCACTTCCACCGTCCGCTCCTCCACCCGCTGCTCCAATTCAGCCTTGGCCTGTTGCAAAGCACCGATCAATTGTTGGTTTCGCTGTTTGAGTGTATAAGCTTCCAGTGCTTTCTGGAGGGAAAGCCTCATTTCGGTATCGTCCCACGGTTTGGAGATGTAGCGGTAAATGCCACATTCATTGATGGCAGTAATGATGACCTCGGGCTCGCTGAAACCGGTCAACAATATTTTGACCACATCGGGGTAGCGGGCCGTGATTTGCTTGAGCAGCGTTACCCCGTCCATGTCGGGCATCCGCTGGTCGGTAATCACGAGATCGATCGGGTGTTCTTCCAGCACTGCCAGCCCACGCGTGCCCGAAAGTGCGGTATAAATTTTATAATCCCACTTGTAAGCAGCCTTGAACACGTTTAGGTTCGCCTCTTCATCATCTACATATAGTATACTGTATTTTTCCTTTTGCATGTGTCTCCACCGTGTTAACCGTTCAATGTAATTTTGGGTAAAGTTATCACAAATTCCGCGCCTTTTTGGGGAGCAGAGTGTACTTGGATGCTCCCTTTTAAATCTTGGATGATGCCAAAGGACACGGCCAGGCCCAAACCAGTGCCTTTGCCCACTTCTTTGGTAGTGAAAAAGGGCTCAAATATTTTGGCTTTGACGGCCTCACTCATGCCTTGGCCAGTATCTTTAAAAGTGATCAGGATATGTGCTTCTTTAACTTGGGTGGTAATGGTGATGGTGCCAGCCCCGACCATCGCGTGGATGGCATTTTCCAGTATGTTGGTAAATACTTGATTCAATCGACCGTGATTGGATAGTACGATTGGCATTTTTTCGTCATAGTTACGCACAATTTTGATGCAATTCTCCATTTTGTAGCGCAACATGGTAAGCGAAAAATCAATTTCCTTGTGCAAGTCGCCCGGGTAGGAGTCATCTTGGCTGATCCGGGAAAAATTGCGCAAGTTTTTTACAATTTCTGCCGCTCGGCTTGCTCCTTCCTTGATGTCCCGCATGAGGATATGGAGATCGCTGATCACTTCTTCGTAATTGTACTTTTCCTTGAGCTGTTCGGTTTGTTCCAAAATGCTCATCACGTTGTCGCGCAAATAGCCGTCGTGGATGACTAGGTTCAGTTCTTCAAACTTATCCTCAATTTCCAACAGGGCCGTGAGGTTTTTTTCTAGGCCAATGACCCCACCGAACACGAAATTGAGCGGGTTGTTGATCTCGTGGGCAATCCCGGCCATGACCCGCCCCAGGGATGCCAATTTTTCGGACTGCACCAACTGGCCATGGGCTGAGCTCAGTTCATCGTTCACTTCCTCCAGCCGGCGGTATGCATCGGCATTCTCTAGGGCAATGGCCGTGTAAGCTGCCAAATTGCGGAGAATTTCCAGATAATAGGGTGGGTAGGCATTTTTCTGAAAACTCTGGACAGTAATGACCCCTTGTGATTTTTCGTGGGCGATCAATGGCAAATACACGATCGATTGGGCCACTTGCTCGCCCACTTGCGAGGGCTGGATCTCTTGAAAATAGGTCCCGAATTCTTTTTCGTAGTCTTGAATGATGATTTCTTCGCGGTGGATAAAACTGCGGATCGATAGGCGGGGCGGGCCGTCGAGGCGGAAACTGACCGGGGGCATGGGGGCGCCGGCCGTGTGCCGCCCAATAAAATCAAGGGCATTGTTGGGTGGATTGAAAATTCCGATGGCAAACACATCGGCACTCATCAATTCATAGACATTCTTATAAACAGTGCGCACGATGGTTTCGGCCGACAGCGAGGCCGTGATGAGTTTGCCAATGTCGGTCAGTTGCCGCAGGCTGGTCAAGGATTGTTCCGCCTGCACTTTCTGCTGCGAAATCTCCTCTTTTTGGGAAAAAATCAGTTCGGTCCGCTCGCTCACTTGGTACTCAAGCTTTTGCTTCCGGGACCGCGAACGCCAGGACAAATAAGCACCCAGCCCCACGCTCAAGAGTATGAGGCAAGGCAATACCCAGGCTTGCTGCCAAAAAGGGGGCTTGACCACAATATGCAGCACAGTCTGGGACTGGCTTCGCAATCCCCGTTGATCGATCCCGCGCAGCCGGAACACATAATGGCCAGCCGATAGATTGGAATAGGCCGCTCCCGGATAGCCGGCGGCCGTAGTGAGCCAGCTTTTGTCCACCCCCTCCATCTGGTACTCGAACAAATGTTTTTCTGGCGCATAAAAAACTGGCAGGGCAAATTGGAGGGTGATGTTGGTGCTGTCATAAGACAAATACAAAGTATCGGCGTAAGCAATATTTTTGGTCAGCACCCCGCTTTGATAATTGGCAAAAGGGCGGTTAAAAAGCAGTAGGGAGCTGATAATGGCGGGTGGGGGGGCACTGAAGCTGGCACTGGCCACTTGGCTGGGATAAAATGCGTTGAACCCTTTAATACCCCCAAAAAAGACGCGCCCATCGTGGCCCAATGCGTGGGCATTGGTATTGAACTCCCGGCTCTGCAACCCATCGCCCTCATCAAAATATTGGGCTTGATAGGTTTTCAGGTTGAAGCGGGTCAAGCCGTAGCCGCCCCCGATCCAAAGATTTCCCTGCCCATCGCCCTGCAACCCATAAACAGAATTTTCCAATAAGCCATTGGATCTGTTGAACTGCTCTATTTTGCCTGTAATGGTGTTGAGCCGGCCCAAACCATTGGTGTTCATGCCCACCCACAAGATGGAATCATTTTCTAAATAAGCGCCGCGAACGAAATTCTCGGACAAGCCAAAGTTGCTGGCCGAATTTTGCGGTTTGTCATAAATGCGCAGCACTTTGCCCGTTATTGGATCCAGCGCCACTACACCCCGGTTTAAGGTGCTGATGTAGAAGATGCCTTTACTGTCCCGCGCAATGGACGTGGCCGATAAAGTTCGATCAGCGGCGTCTTTGTGGGCCACGATCTGGCAGTCACCGGGGGCTCGCCAAGTGACCCGCAACAGCCCTTGGAGGGTGCCCACCCATAAATTCCCTTCCCGATCCTCTTGAATGGCCCGTACCACGTTGCTGGCGCGCAGCACGGGCTGCCCGCGCGAAAGATCATAGTGCTCAAACTTGCCTCGTCCACCGGGAATTTTGGGTGGCACAAAGCGGTTCAGGCCCGGGTGGTTCACCTGATTGGTCCCCACCCAAATATTGCCCCGGCTGTCTTGAAATACAGTATGTACCTCATCGCTGCTGAGTGAACTGGGATCTTGGGGTTGGTGGCGGTAATGCCGAAATTCGCCCCGGCTCAGCTCAGCCGGGGTAGCGGCGTTCAGGCCGCCCTTGGTGGTTCCTACCCAAAGAGTGCCCGATCGATCTTCAAAAATGCAGCGGATCACGTTGTAGCTCAAGCTGGTAGATTGCAATGGGTTGTGCTGGTAGAGGACAAACCGCATGGTATTGGGGTGAAAATAATTGGCCCCACCGTTGATCGTTCCCACCCAAAAGCCACCCGTCTGATCGGCGGCAATGGCAAATGTAGCATCACTGCTCAAGCCCGACGGATCGGCGGGGGAGTTGCGAAAGTGGTGGAAGCCTGTTTTCCCGTTCAGTTGCTGGTACATCAGATCCAGTCCGCTATTGGTGCAGACCCACAACCGGCCATCGGGGCCAAACAAAAGTGACTCCATTTGATCCGAGGCGGGTGAAGTCGGATCGGCCGGGTTGGATTGGAAGCGGGTGAAGGTTTGGGTTTGGGGATCAAATTGGTTGAGGCCACTGTTGTAGGTAGTAGCCCATATTTTGCCATCGGGCGCCACTGCCAGGGCACTCACCAAATCGCTGCTCAGGCTGGTCGGATCCTGGGGATTGTGGCGGTGATGGATAAATTTATCATTGGCAACTTCATAATGTTCCAAGCCGCCCCCCCCAGTGCCAAACCATAGATCACCCCGCTCATCTTCGGCAATGGCATAAACGTTATTGTTGCTTACTGAGCGGGGTTCTTCGGGATCGTGTTGGAAGAAGCGTACTACTTTACGGTCAGCATCGATCTTGAGGATGCCGCTCCCAAGGGTTCCCACCCAAATATTGCCCAACCGATCTTCATGAAGGGCCAGTACCATGCCCAGCCGCCGGTTTGGGGCATCGGGAAGACCAATGGGGAAATGCCGGAACTTTTCCGTCTTGGGATCGAACCGATCCAAGCCCTCGGTGCTCCCCACCCAAATATAGCCCTGTCGATCTTCCCACAGTGCACCTACACGGCTGCCCGTCACCGAAGTGGAATCGAGGGGCGAGTTTTTGTAGATGCGCACCATTTTTAGGCCATCGTATTTATTTAGGCCATCGGCCGTGCCGAACCAGACGAATCCTTTTCGGTCTTGCAAAATGGCCTGCACATCGTTCTGTGAAAGTCCTTGTGCCAGCCCAATGTGGCGGAACCGGAGGTTTGGGCGGCTGATCAATTGTGCGTTGGCTTGGCCAACTACCAAAAAAAAGCTGGCAACAATAAGGCTACGATACCAATAGGCAATAAGAAGTGTCATGTTGTGCGGTAAAAAGCGGAAGTTGCTCCCCTTAGGATTCAGTCTCAATGCTACCTTCATACACCTTGGCGACGGGGCCATGCAACCAGATTTGCGCAAACGTGTGCGGCTCTTTTGTAAAGGAAACCGCCAAATCGCCTCCTTTTGTGCTAATATAAACGGTCGGATGGGCTTCATTGTTTGGTAGGATGCCAGCCAGCTGGGCTGCCACCGCGCTGGCCACCGCCCCAGTGCCACAAGAAAAAGTCTCATCCTCAACCCCGCGCTCGTAGGTGCGCACCCGCAGGCCGCCATTGTACGGCTCCACAAAATTAACGTTGGTGCCGCCAAGTGGGCCGTAGGTGTTGCTGTACCGGATTTTGCGGCCCTCGGTCACCACGTCCACCGCGCCCACATCATCGACCAACTTGACATAATGGGGCGAGCCGGTATCAAGAAAAAAATAGCCATTGCCCACTTCCCAGCCAGTCACATTCTGCATTTTAAGCCCAATCAACGCGCTGTCGGTGTCCCAAGTGGCTTCGTGCAGGCCGTCTGGGGCCATGAACACGGGCCAATGGCGCAAAAATCCCAAACGATGGGCAAAGTCGACGATGCAGCGCCCGCCATTGCCGCACATGGAACCGGGTTGGCCATCGGCGTTGAAGTAGTGCATTTCGAAATCGGCAGTTTCGTGGTAGCGAAGTAGCATCAGGCCGTCGGCCCCAATCCCAAACCGGCGGTCACAAAGCTGGGTGATCAGGGCATGGTCGTGAGGGTCAAACTCGGTCAACCGATCATCGATCAAGATGAAATCATTGCCTGTTCCTTGGTATTTTGTGAAATGGAGTGCCATAACCACGGAGTTTTACGTAATTTTGTGGAGTTGAGCAATTTTAAACAATATCCTTGACTAATGCAACAGCATTTTTTGTTGCATTGGGCCAGCGGTGAACTATTTGGGCATACCATTAAAAATATACCTTGGGACGCATCCTTGCCATAGATTACGGAACTAAACGAGTAGGCTTGGCCGTGACCGATCCACTAAGGATATTTGCAACCGCATTGTGCACGATCCATTCGGCAAAATTGATCGCGTTCTTAAAGGAATATCACACTCAAGAACAAATTGAAGGTTTTGTGCTGGGGATGCCCAAACGGTTGGACAATACTGACACCAACAATACAAAACATGTCAATATATTTAATAAACTGTTGACTAAAAATTTCCCGGACATTCCAGTTTACTTGGTCGATGAGCGGTTTACTTCTTCCATCGCCTTGGACACTTTGATCCTAGCCGGGACAACCAAAAAATTCCGTCGCGAAAAATCCAACATTGACAAAGTGAGCGCAGTGTTGATTTTGCAGACTTATTTGGAACGCAGCGTTTCGGGTGCCCCCATTCTTGCAAATTTGTAACACAAAAGACGACCCTATTTATGATTTATCCAATTGTGGCCTATGGCGACCCGGTGCTGCGAAGAGTGGCAAGGGACATAGAACAAGGCGAAATCGATCTCCAGCAGCTTGCCGCCGATATGTACGAAACCATGCACCACGCTGAGGGTGTTGGGCTGGCGGCCCCCCAAATTGGCATGGACATCCGCGTGTTTGTCGTTGATGGATCCACTACCAATGATGAAGAGCTGAAAACGTTCAAGCAGGTTTTTATCAATCCCCAAGTGATCCAGCAAGAGGGCAAGCTATGGCCCTACGAAGAGGGCTGTTTGAGCATCCCCAACATCCGTGAGGAAGTGAAACGCCAAGAAAGCATCCGCCTGAGCTACTTTGACCAAGATTGGGTGGCCTACGAAGTCGAGTTTTCGGGCATGAAAGCCCGGGTGATCCAGCACGAGTACGACCACATCGAGGGCAAACTGTTTATCGACTACCTGTCGCCCTTGCGCCGGAGGCTGCTCAAGGGCAAGCTCGCCGATATCACGCGCGGACAAGCCAAGACTGATTACCGGATGAAATTTCCAGCCAAAAAATAGATGGTGATGATCTACAAAGCACTGGCCCTACAGACTACCTGCCACGCGGTCAACCACCTGACTACTCAGGACGAGGTGAGGGCGCACATCCGCCGGGAAATTGACCGGATCGGGGCGCAAATCAAAGCGTCGGTCTCTTTTATTGGCCGCGACTTGCGTTTGATCGTTCTGCCCGAATATTTTCTGACCAGTTTCCCGCTGGGCGAAAGTTTGGCCCTGTGGCGCGAAAAAGCTTGTTTGGCCGCCGATGGCCCGGAGTTTGAATGGCTCGGCAAGGTGGCCCAAGCCAACCAAATCTTTTTGTCGGGCAATGCCTACGAAACCGACCCCCATTTCCCCGATTTATATTTTCAGACCAGTTTTATCATCGGCCCGTCGGGTGAAGTAGTGCTGCGGTACCGTCGGTTAGTCTCGATGTTTGCCCCCACTCCTCACGATGTCTGGGAAAAATACTTGGACATTTATGGGCTGGAAGGAGTGTTCCCCGTGGCCCAGACCGAGATCGGCCGCTTGGCCTGTATCGCTTCCGAAGAAATCTTGTACCCCGAGATTGCCCGGTGCCTTGCCATGCGGGGGGCCGAAGTGTTCTTGCACTCTTCCTCCGAAGTGGGCAGCCCATTGCTCACCCAAAAAAATGTGGCCAAACTGGCCCGGGCCATCGAAAACATGGCCTATGTGGTATCGGCCAACTCGGCGGGCATCTCGGGCATCCCGATTCCCCTTGCTTCCACGGACGGGAGTTCCAAGATAGTTAACTACAACGGTTTGGTGTTGGCTGAAGCCGGTTACGGCGAAAGCATGGTGGCCAATGCCGACATTGATCTCAATGCCCTGCGCCATTTCCGCCACCGGCCAGCGATGGGCAACCTATTGGCCCGCCAACGGTTCGAACTGTATGCTGAAAGCTATGCCCAGCACAGTTTTTATCCCCCCAATACATTACTGGGCCAAGTAGCCGATCGGAGCCATTTTATCAATACCCAAGTGGAAACCATCGCCCGGTTGGACAAGCTGGGACTGATCTGAGCACCGCACTGCCACAAAGAACCGTTATTGATTGAGCGACCCCGCCGAAAGCTTATCGGCGGGGTCATTTTGCCCAAGGCAAGAGACTATTTTTCGTAATACTGTTTGGCCACCCAAAGTAGGCCAAAAGATTCGCCCCCGTTGCGTTCGGCCGATTTGTGGTGGGCATGATGGGCGCGGCGCAGTGCCCGGAGGTACTTGTTTTGCGATTTGCGGAAAAATGAATACCGCTGGTGGATGAACACGTCATGGACCCAAAAATACACCACTCCGTACAGGGTAATCCCCAGCCCGGCGGCGAGCCAAGGGTTGCCCCCCGCTGCAATGCCAGCATAGATCAGCCAAGCCCCTGGTGCGGCAAAGAAAAAGAAGAACAAATCGTTCCGTTCAAAAAAATGGCCCTCTCCCTTTCGGTGGTGTGATTCGTGCAACTGCCACAAGGCCCCGTGCATCACATATTTGTGCAATGCCCACGCGGCAAACTCGGTAAGGCAAAAAGCAAGCAGAAAAGCAGCTAAGTGAATAAGCAGGTTCATTATCAAATCAGTTTGGTTCTTTAACTTTTTCCTTTTCCCAATTGTTTTGAGGTCGTTGATGTAACTTTAAACCTAGTAAAAACATTATTGGCGAGTGCTGGCCCCACTGGGCCTTAACTTTTTGTACATGACACACCTATTATCTCAATTTTTCCGCCAAAATGTCCGCGTCGTCGGCTCCTGTCTGGTAGTTTGTGCGCTTGCCGTTACTGGTTGCATTGACGGTGATGGGATTAAACAAGAAATCGGCCGGCCGGTGGCCAAGGGACGAACTGGCGAAATCATCGTCGTGGTTGATTCTGCCAAATGGGCCGGGCCAGTGGGCGAGGCAATGCGCATGGCCATTGCCCCACCGGTGCCGGGCCTGCTGGGCGAGGAGCCGTCGTTCACCATGCGCCACGTAAACCCCTATCAGTTCAACGACCTGCTCCGTCGGCACAAAAATATTATTTTTCTGGCTCCCTTGGAAGGCAACAGTGCCTCTACCCAGCGCATGAAGCAGTTTTTTACCAAAGAAAGTTTGGAGCGGATCGCCAAGGACGATAGTACTTATATGCTGGTCAAGCAGAACGAGTTTGCAATGGGCCAGACGGTGCTTTTCCTTTTTGGGAAGACCGACAACATCCTGATCCACAACATTAAACAGCACCAAGCCAAGTTGGGGGCCATTTTTAACGAGGTGGAAATCCGGCGGATGACCCAAACCTACCTGAAAATGCGGGCCGAAAATGGCAGTTTGGATGGTAATATCCTGAAAACCCACCAAGTATCCATTTCGCTGCCCGTTGGCTATAAGTTTGTGATGGAAAAGGTGTTTGGCAATGGCGAGGCCGGCTTTGTGTGGGTGCGCGCCCCCGACTACGAGATTGACCGCAATGTCTTTTTGGCCTACAAGCCTTATCTGAGCGAGAAGCAATTTGACCAAGACAGTATTTTGGCTTGGCGCAACCAACTTTGCCAATCTTATATTTTTGGCGACCCGGGCAAAAAACAATCTTATTTGATAACCGAACAATTGGTGCCGCCCACCTTCCAAGTAAGCAAGGTGGGCACCCGCTATGCCGTGGAAATGCGTGGGTTGTGGCGCACCAACGAGCAGGTGGTGATGGGGGGCACCTTCTTGAGCTATGTCTTCGCTGACCCCGACAAAGGAAGGATCTATTATGCCGAGGGATTCCTTTATGCCCCGGCCAAAAACTACAAGCGAGAGTTGATGCGCGAGTTTGAAGTTGTTCTGAAAAACATCAAATAAGGATGCCCGCCAGGATCCAGCCAACTCCAATGACCACCACCCAGACCACCCCACCCATTTTTGGGCTTGGGGTGGACAGTGGAGTGCCCAAGTTTAGCCGATCTATCGTGACCGGGGCCATTGCAAAACCCATGGTCCATGATTACACTTTCTATTTTAACTGGCTCCAACAAACTGAGGATGTCCTGGCCGAGTGCCAATTGAGCGGGAAGGAGGCCATGCAGTTGACCAATAAACACCTGCACATAGATCTTGGCCACCGTCAAAAAGCATTGCCCCTCAACCAATTGCAAAACTTGGAACTGGTTTTTAAGCGGCTCATGTTCCCGCTGCTGGTGGGGGGCATTGTGGCCCCCATTTCACTGGTGGCCCTGCTCAATGGCCTGCTGGCCCCCTTGATCGGGATCGGGCTGTCATCGGTGGGCCTGTCGTTGCTTTATTACGGCTGGGTGGGCACTTATCAGATCCGGGTCAACTTAAAATCGGCTACTTTTCTCGCTTATTTTGCCGATAGCAAAACGGCCCAGATTGAGCGATTTATAGAAAAAATCAACCGCCGTTTGCAGCCGACCTAGCCGGTTCGCCAGTCGGGCACTGGTTACATCAGCAGATCGTTGAGCCGGTCTTCCAAGGCTTGGCCACGCAGGTTTTTGTCAACGATTACGCCATCCTTATCGACCAAAATGGTGAGGGGAATGCCTTCTACCCGGTATAACTGCACTACGGGGGAGTTCCAGTGCTTGAGATCCGAGACGTGGGTCCAAGCCATGCCATCTTTCTGGATCGCTTCCAACCACTTCTCCCGTTTTTCGTCCAACGACACGCTGTAAATCTCAAACTCCTTGTCTTTGAATTTATTGTAGATCCGCACCACGTTGGGGTTTTCCTTGCGGCAGGGCCCGCACCAAGAAGCCCAAAAATCAATCAGGACATATTTGCCCCGCAGTGAGGACAATGTTATGTTTTTGCCATCTGGGGTGGTCATGGAGATTTCGGGGGCCGGTTGGCCAATGGCCATCCGGGCCAATTGCGCCAACTGATTGCCAAAATAAACCACATATTCTGATTCGGGATACAAGCCGTTCAGCTTCTTGTGCACTTCTTGCAAATAGGCCATTTCTTGGTCACTGTCCAACATGCCAGCCGCGATGATGGATACTATCGAGGGGTCATTGGTGTTCACCAACTGTTTTACCCGGGCGGTGGCTGTCATGGCAAAGGCGGCCTGAACTCTCTCGAGCTCCATTTCGTTTGATTGGCCAGTCAACATCAACATCTTAATGCTGTCCGATTCTTTTTTGATGGCCTTGGCCAATTGTTGGTAGGCGACAAAAAAATCATTGTCTTTTGAACCAGTCACTTTAAATAGGCCGTAGGGGTTGCTGCCATCGGCTTCCACTTTTATGTCTCCCGTGCCGAGCACAAATTCGCCTTGCTGGGTATTGTAAAAATTCAAGACATAAAAAGCGGGTGAGGCGATGGGTACTTTGAAGGAAAAATTACCCGCTTCGTCCGCTTTGATCGAGTCAACCCGATCGAGCTTCTCCATCCCCATCTTATCGAGATAGATATAGCCAGTTTGAGGCTTGGTGACTTTCCCTTGGATATTGGCTTGGGATCTAGTGGTGGATTCGTGTTGAGTGGCACAGGCCGCCACAATACCCACCGTCACCATTAGGGCTAGGGCTGATTTAATCTCTACAATCATGGTTGATACTCCTTGCTTTCTTGAGGCTAAAACCTTCATAACAGGCAGCAAAGTTCGAGTCAAGCGTGCTCAAAGGCAACCAATTAGCAAACTTTAACTTTTGGATTGCCCGCACCGTCCCTTGCCGAAGCCAGTGAACTTAGTTGTTAAATACGGCCGGGCGTTTCTGTTGGGCGGCCTGCAAGGCCTCCGTCAGGTCGGCCGATACCAGCATGGCCGCGTTCCAAGTGGCAATGTAATTGAGGCCATCGGCGATGGTGTGGTCCCGGGTGTAGCGCAGCATTTCTTTGGTGCCCCGAATGGCCAATGGCGACTTGGCCGCAATGCCCTGGGCGACCGCCAGTACCCCCGCGTGCAGGCTGGGGCCGTCGGGGAACGCGCGGTTGGCCAAGCCAATGGCCACAGCTTCGCGCCCGTTCATTTGTCGGCCGGTGAAGGCCAGTTCGGCCACGATGCCCGGCGCAATGATCTTGGGCAGGCGCTGGAGGGTGCCCAGATCGGCCACCATGCCCACCTCGATCTCCTTGATACAAAACACGGCATCCTCGGTGCAGTAGCGCAGATCGCAGGCACTCACTATGTCCACCCCGCCACCGATGCAGCCGCCGTGAATGGCCGCGATCACGGGCTGGCGGCACAGTTCAATGGCATTGACCGGGGCTTGCAGCTCCAACACTTTGCGGCGGAGCAGTTCCCGCGAGCGGGCCCCGTCGACGTGGGCGGTCTGGTGTTGCAAGCTGGCCAACAAGCTCAGGTCTATGCCCGAGCAGAAATGCTTGCCCGCCCCGGACAGCACCACCACCCGCACCTCGGGGTCGGCATCAACGGCGGAGAAAATGGCCAATAGTTCGTCCCAGGCCGCTTCGTCCAGCGCATTGGCCTTGTCGGGGCGGTTGATCTGGACCTGGGCGATGTGATCGGCGATGTGGAGGGTAAAGCGCGTGTAGGACATACAGATGAAGGATCAAAAAGTAAAAGTAATGGTTTTGCGCCAAATTCAATTGGGTAGGCGGACAGACCAGCCAACAAATCAGGGCAGATGGGTGAGCGATCGGCTGGCCCAATGGAGGAATAAGTTCAACTTTTGGAGCGCTTCGGGCCAAAGCTGGTCGCGTACCAACTTTTTGAAAAAGCCAAAATGGGCGATTTTCTTCTGCCGATAATCCGCCGGTTCTATTTTGTGGAGGTGAGCAATGAACTGGTTTTCAACCTGATTCCAAAAAGTGGAGACTGATCGGCGGTCGGAAACCGGGTCGTCGCTGGTCCAATACAGGTGAATCGGGAAGTTATAGTTTTTAAAATTGCCCACTGGCCCGGTTTTGCCATAAAACCGGGCGTCAAAAAATAATCGGGCTGGCCACACCAAGCTTTCCATTCGCGCACCACATTTATGGGCAAATCTTCCATGATCCCGAATTTCTTGGCCACTACGTACCCAGTGAGCTTAATGCTGATCGGAGTAAACAAATGGAAGAAATAAGTGGACAGCACGGTAGCCAATGGGGATGTAGGCCAGATAGCCCGTGGGGACGGCAAACCCCAGCCTCCGCTTTGCGCGCGAACTTCCGATCGGTTTTAAGCTTATTTAAGCTTTTGTTAAGCCATTTTTCCCGGAGAAACACCGTTTTTTGCTCCTGCTACCAGCCAAGCAAATAAATGCTTGCCCAATATAACATCCGCCTGTGATTATGCGTTTTCTTTCATCCATACATTTACCAATCAATCGTTCTCTCATGAAAAAAATCAGTCGTTACCTCCTAGTGGCCGTGTGTCTGTTGCACTTGGCCAACTTAGGGCTTGCCCAAGGCAAACCGGAAGCCCGGGCCGATAAGAAACCGAATGCGCCCCTGCCGCTGGATCCGGCCGTGCGCATTGGCAAGCTCCCCAATGGGCTTACGTATTATATCCGCAAGAATGTGAAGCCCGAAAAACGGGTGGAATTGCGCTTGGCGGTCAATGCCGGCTCCACCCTCGAGGTGCCAGGCCAAGAAGGATTGGCCCATTTTACTGAGCACATGGCCTTCAACGGCACCAAAAATTTCCCCAAGAACGAACTGGTCAGTTATTTGCAAACGGCAGGGGTCCGCTTCGGGGGCGACCTCAACGCTTTCACCAGTTTTGACGAAACAGTGTACATCCTGCCCATTCCATCCGACAAGCAGGAACTGGTGGACAAGGGCCTGCTCGTGCTCCAAGATTGGGCATTTGGCATGACGATGGACAATACCGAGATCGACAAGGAGCGCGGGGTGATCATCGAGGAATGGCGGACCGGGCAGGGGTCCAGCCAGCGGATGCGTGACAAATACTTCCCGCTGCTGTTCAAGGGCTCGCGTTACGCCGAGCGGCTCCCCATCGGCAAGAAAGACGTGATCGAGGGTTTCAAATACGATTTGATCAAACAGTTCTACAAAGATTGGTACCGCCCCGATTTGATGGCCGTGGTGGCAGTGGGCGATATTGATGTCGACCAGATGGAGAAAAAGATCAAAGAAATGTTTGGCAAGGCCAAAGGGCCGGCCAAGCCCCGCAAGCGCGAAGAGTTTAACGTGCCCGACCACAAAGAGACCTTGGTTTCTATTGTTCAAGATCGGGAAGCGACCAACGTGCAGGTGCAGGTAATCTACAAACAGCCCTCGGCCGACCTCAAGACCGAAGCGGATATGCGTGGCTATTTGGTGCGGCAACTGTACAACGGCATGCTCAATGCCCGCTTGGATGAACTGCGCCAAAAGTCTGATCCCCCCTTTATTTACGGAGTGTCGGCCTATGGTGGCTTTGTGCGCACCAAAGACGCCTACTTTGCCAATGCCGTTGTCAATGAAACTGGGGCCGAACGTGGCCTGCGCACCATGCTCGAGGAAACGGAGCGTGTCAAACGCTTTGGCTTTACCCCTGGTGAACTCGAACGGCAAAAGAAAACCCAGCTCAAAAGTATTGAACAGGCCTACAATGAACGCGACAAAACCGAATCAGAAAGTTATGTCGAAGAGTATGTCGATCATTACCTGGAAGGAAATGCCGCCCCGGGCATCGAGTTTGAATACCAATTTTACAATAAATACCTGAACGATGTGCAATTGGCCGAAGTGAACTCGCTGGCCAAACAATGGGTGAAGGACGAAAACCGCGTGGTGATCATCACTGCCCCCGAAAAGTCCAGCGTGCAACTGCCCTCGGAAGCCCGCGTGCGCGAGGTTTTGGCCGAAACTGCCAAAGCCAACTTAACGCCTTATGAAGACAAAGCGGTGGCCAGTTCGCTGATCACGGCCCTGCCCACGGCGGGTAAAGTGAGCGCGGAGAAAAAACTGGCAGCGGTGGATGTGACCGAGTTTACCTTGTCAAACGGGGCTAGGGTGGTGCTGAAGCCCACCAAGTTCAAAAACGACGAAATTTTGTTCCAAGCGTATAGTTTCGGTGGCACTTCGCTCTATTCTGATGCTGATTACTTGACGGCCAGCAACTTGGGCCAAATCGTCACGGCCAGTGGGATTGGCCAGTTTTCGGCCACCGACCTGACCAAAACGCTAGCTGGCAAAACAGTGCGCGTGGGCATGGGCCTGAGTGAAACTAGCGAGAGCATGAACGGCAACGCGTCGGTGAACGATTTGGAGGCGATGTTCCAACTGATTCACCTGTATTTTACCCAACCGCGCAAAGATGCCGAAGCTTTTAGTTCATTTATTGCCAAGAGCAAGGCCCAGATGCAAAACATGTCGGCCAATCCGCAGTACTTCTTTATTGATCAAACCCAAAAGATACTGTACAACAACAACTTGCGCCGCAAAGTGCTGCCCGAACCAGCCGACTTCGATAAGATTAACTTGGATCGGGCGTTTGAGATCTACAAGGAGCGCTTTGGCGATGCGAGTGATTTCACCTTCATGTTTGTTGGTAGTTTTGAGCCCGAAAAAATCAAACCGCTGATCGAGCTGTATCTGGCCAGTTTGCCGGGAGCGGGCCGTCAAGAAACTTTCAAGGACTTGGGAATCCGGCCAATCAAGGGCATGAACGACCGCGAAATCGTGAAGGGGACTGACGGCAAAAGCTTGGTCAGCCTGCTGTTTTCGGGGGAGGCTCCCTACAGCCGCAAGGAGAATTTCTTGCTGGCCTCCACCATCCAATTGCTCAACATCAAGCTGATCGAGAGTGTGCGCGAAGGCGAGAGTGGGGTATACGGCATCAGCGCGAGCGGCGGCCTGAGCAAAAACCCTTACAATGGATATCAAGTGGGCATCCAGTTTCCCTGCTCGGCCGCCAATGCCGACCGCCTGAGCCAAGTGGCCTTGGCCGAAGTGGAGAAGTTGCAAAAAGAAGGCCCCAAGCCCGAGGATGTGCAGAAAGTCAAAGAAGCCCAAAAGCGGGAGCGGGAAGTACAAATGAAGGAAAACCGTTTCTGGGTCAGCACTTTGGCTTCGTACTATCAAACCAACGACGATCCATCGGCCATAGCCGAGGCCAACAAAGCCACCGAAGCTTTGGATGCCAAATCGATCCAAGAAACCGCCCAGAAGTATTTTGATCTCAAGGCATACACCCGTTTTGTGCTCAAACCAGAGCAGAAGTAAAGCCGGGGATTGCCGGGAGCGCAAGCCAAGCCTAAAGTAATGCTGCGGCTTGGCTGCGCAAAAATGTTGGGGATCCATGTTGTGGCCCACCGGTTCCCGTTTGATAAATACACTTAGGATACAAAAAAAGCCGGGCTGCAAGGCCCGGCTTTTTTTGTTTTTAAGTGGCAAGAATTACAAATTGCCTTTTTTCATTTCGTTCACGGCAAATTCGCAGGCCCGGGCAGTGAGTGCCATGTAGGTAAGCGAAGGGTTTTGGCAAGCAGAAGAGGTCATGCTGGCACCATCGGTCACAAACACGTTCTTTACGTTCCACATTTGGTTGTTACCGTTCAAGGCCGAGGTTTTGGGGTCGCGGCCCATGCGGGCAGTGCCCAGTTCGTGGATGGCCATGCCGGGGAAAGATCCGTTGTCATACGTTTTTACATCTTTGAGGCCGGCGGCTTCCAGCATTTCGGCGGCATCGTTCATCATGTCCTTGCGCATCATCATTTCGTTCTCTTTGAACTCGCAATCGATGGTGAGCGTGGGCTGGCCCCACTTGTCCAATTTCTGCTTGTTGAGCGTTACCTTGTTTTGCTGATAAGGCAGGCACTCGCCAAAGCCGGTCAAGCCAAAAGTCCACGGTCCGAGTTCGGCGGCTTTGTCCTTGAAATCGGCCCCGAAGCCCAACTCAGCCACGGATCGCTGCCAGCCTGCACCTCGGCCAGCGCCGCCCTGATAGCCAAAGCCCCGGAAGTAATCGCGGTGATCTTTGCCTATATTGCGGAAGCGGGGGATGTAAATTCCATTGGCCCGGCGGCCAAAATAATACTGGTCGTCGTAGCCCAGTCCTTCTGCTGAGCCCGAGGCCCCACAGCGGAAGTGGTGATCCATCAAATTATGGCCAATCACCCCACTGTCGTTGCCCAGCCCATTGGGGAACCGGGCAGACATTGAATTGAGCAAAATATGGGTGCTGCTCAAAGTGGAGGCACAGAGGAACACCACTTTGGCGTAAAATTCGGTGGTTTCGTTGGTTTGGGCATCGATGATGCGCACCCCGGTGGCCCGTTGTTTCTGCTCGTCATAGATCACCGCGTTCACAATCGAGTAGGGCCGCAAGGTCAAGTTGCCCGTTTTCATGGCAGCGGGCAAAGTGGACGACTGGGTGCTAAAGTAAGCACCGTAGGGACAGCCCCGGTTGCACAAGTTGCGGTATTGGCACGAAGCCCGGCCGTGGATCGACTGGGTAAGGTTGGCCACCCGGCCGATGGTCATGAGCCGGCCCTCAAAATTGTCCCGGATGCGTTTGGCGACGTGTTTCTCCACGCAGTTGAGTTCCATCGGTGGCAAGAACTGGCCGTCGGGCAACTGCTCCAGCCCTTCTTTTTGCCCACTGATCCCGGCAAATTTCTCAACATAGTCGTACCAAGGGGCCAACTCGTTGTAACGGATGGGCCAATCGACCCCAATGCCTTCCTTGAGGTTGGATTCAAAGTCCATTGGGCTGAGGCGGTAGCTTTGCCGCCCCCACATGATGGATTTGCCCCCCACGATATTGGGGCGATACCAGTCAAACCGCTTGTTTTCGGCATAGGGAGCATCCATGTCGTTGAACCAGAAGCTCTCGGTGAACTCGTTGTAGGGATAATCACGGTTCAGGTAGGGGTGGCTCTCGCGCTGGGCGTGGGTGAGCCGTCCGTTATATTTAGATTGCCAAGGCATCAATTGAGCAGTGGTGTAGTCTTTCACGTGCTCAACGTTGCGGCCCCGATCGACCATCAATACTTTCAACCCTTTTTCGGTCAGTTCCTTGGCTGCCCAGCCCCCGCTAATCCCCGACCCTACAACAATGGCATCATAAGTGTTTTCGCGCTTTCCCTTCAAATTGAGATGGATTTCTTTCTCGCTCATGGACATAAACTGGTTAATGTGGAGTTTTTACTTTTGTTTTCAAATTTAGTGAGGTTCGGGCAATCGCCAAACCAAACAACCGGAATTTTAAGGATTAATCAAGGCCAATTGGCCGAAGGGGCATTTTGTGGCTATCGGCGGAGGTAAATCTGGTACTGATAAGTCACTTCTTTGCGCTCGCCCGGTTTGAGGGCCAGTTCCCAGCTAATCCGTTGGGTGGTGTTATAAGTCTTGTCCAAATTGACCAGTTTCTCGATCTTCCAGTCAATATCGCTCTTGAGCGGGAGGCCTTCCACTTGTCGCTCTACTTTCAGCTTAATGTCTTTGTCCTTAAAATTGCGCACCTCTATTTTGGCCTCAATGGTGAGCAGATCATAAACATAGCTATCTTTCAGCTTGCCCATTTCCTTGCGGGACAGTTCACGTTCGTTGTCTTTGACAAACACGTTGGTGGCCACCGTAATCCTGATTTTGGCTTTGGCTCCGGGCGGGGTGTAAGCCAGTTTGTCTTGGGCCAGTGGCCGCTGGTCGGTGCCCACGCGCTGGGTGAGCAGGGCAGCGCCAGTGGTCCAGGGCAGTTTTCCTTCGTTCTTCAACAAAATGGAATGCCACACCAAGCGGCGGTTTTCTTCTTCATCGGCCGGGGAGGGCGTTCCCAAGCTCACGCTGCTGGGCAATTCCACTTCGTACACATGTTCACAAGCGCCAGTCACTTGCAGCACGGGCAACATCGCCCTTTCGCCTTTTCTCAGGGTCACGGTTTGGGATTTGTAGAAGAACAAGTCTTCGGCTTCGCTTCCCTCAAGATCGCCGCCACCCGGGCTGTCGTCATAGTTGCTGCTGGCGTAGGCATTGGACATTGACTGGGCCATGAGGTTGTCACTGCGCCGGTTGGGCGAATAGGACTGGTTGCTGGTGCGGTTCAGTTGGTTGATGAAACTGAGCACATCGCCGGTGTAGCTCAGTGGTGAAGCCAAATATTGGTACGCAAAATTGGGCACACCCACCACAAAATTGAGTTGGGCTTCCGACAAATCCTCGGCATCGTTGAGCACTTCGGCGTGAAGGGTGACCGAGGCGATTTTTTCGTCAGTCAGATCTATCCGATAGGTGGGCAGCCACGCAATGCCTTTCCGCAAGTAACCGAGCGAAAGGTTTTGGGTGGCGGCAGCATTGGCAAAATCGATCTTCAGTGCCTGGACGGAGTCTTGTACCTGCAACTGGGTAGCGGGTTTTTCGGTGGTGAGGAAGCTGCGAATCTCCCCCATTGGTACATTTTGCCAGCCGTTGCTGGTCTTGAGGGTCACATACTGGGGGCGGGCCATTTCCAGCGTGCCCTCCAAGTTGCCGCCCTGGGCCAGGGAGAGCGTCATCTTTTTCCCTACGTTGGCCCGCAGCAAGCCGGCCAGTTCTTGAGCTTCGCTGGCGGTGGTGCGCGGGGACAGCACCGTGCGGATGCTGCGGATCCGGTTGCCCTCGGTAGCAAACCAGAGTGTCCCAAAAGTGGCCTTGGGGATATCAGTCAAGGTCGCCGAGCCATTGGCGGTTTCCAGCCGCAAGTTCTTGGTGAAAAATGAAGTGCCGTTTTTGAACAGCGCCACTTGGGTTTGGGCCGCCAGGGGAAAGATGGAACCAAGCCAGCAAAACCAGCAAAGCCAAAAAAGTTTCATGTACCGTCAGAAAATTGCGTCGCTTGTAGCAAGATATTGTTTACAGCCCATGCTTTTCCAAGCGCCGATAGAGGGAAGCGCGCGTTAGGCCCAGGGCTTTGGCCGCCTTGGAAATATTGCCCGCATGTTTACTGATCGCCTTCTGGATGACCAATTTCTCCACCGTTTCCAAATCGTAATTGCTGATGTCCATATCGCTCGATTCGTTCTTTTGGAGCAAGAACAGAAAATCGCCCGGCTGGAGCACATTGTCGTCACTCATGATCACCGCCCGCTCAATGGCGTGCTGAAGCTCGCGCACGTTGCCGGGCCAGTGATATTTTTGGAGCTTTTTGATGGCAGTGGCCGAGAGCGATTTTTCGGTCAGTTTGTACCGAACGCAATAAACTTTGGTAAAGTGCTCGGCCAACAAGGGAATGTCTTCTTCGCGCTCGCGCAAAGTGGGCAGGTGCAGTTCTACGGTATTGATCCGGTAGAGCAAGTCTTGGCGGAAAGTACCCTCTTCCACCATTTCGTACAGGGGCATGTTGGTGGCGCACACCAGCCGGATGTCGATCGGAATGGGCTGGTTGGTGCCCACCCGTAGGATTTCCCGCTTTTGCAGCACGGTGAGCAGTTTGGACTGCATGGCCATCGGTAGGTTGCCAATTTCATCCAAGAACAGCGTTCCCTTGCCGGCTACTTCAAAGCGGCCGGGGCGGTCCTCTTTGGCATCGGTGAAAGCCCCCTTTTTATGGCCGAACAGTTCACTTTCAAACAGTGTTTCGGTGATCGATCCCATATCGACCGTGACGAAGGGCCCTTCGCGGCGTTGGGATGCTTGGTGGATCGACTGGGCGATCACTTCCTTGCCAGTACCGTTTTCGCCCAAGACCAAGATGTTGGCATCGGTCACGGCCACTTTGCGCACAATGGTGAACAAATTGTTCATTTCCTCGCTAGTGCCGATGATGCCCTCGAAGGGGTTGTCGGAGGCAGTCTTCTTGCTGGCCGCCGC
The DNA here is from genome assembly GCA_038209965.1 of Cytophagales bacterium. Classification (GTDB taxonomy): domain Bacteria; phylum Bacteroidota; class Bacteroidia; order Cytophagales; family Thermoflexibacteraceae; genus JALONO01. The sequence goes on from JBBQXF010000077.1 coordinate 21,290, forward strand.
CGCTGCTTTTTTGGCTTCCTTCGCGGCACCGCTCCGCTGGGCCTTTCTGGTATCTTGTGCCGCCTCAATGGTGGCAATCAATTTGTCGTTTTGCCAAGGTTTGAGCACAAAATCGGTGGCACCTGCTTTTAGGGCCCGGACTGCCATTTCTACGTCACCGTAGGCCGTAATCATGATCACGGTGGCGAAGGGATCGCGCTCAACAATCTGCTCCAGCCAATAAAATCCCTCTTTGCCCGTGGTGGTGTCTTTGCTGAAATTCATGTCCAGCAGGATCGCGTCATATTTCTCGTTATTGAGCAAAAAAGGGATTTTGCGGGGGTCTTTCTCAATCTGCACCAATTGTGCGTGCTTCTTTAAAAGCAGCCTTGCCGCCAACAGTATGTCTTCATTATCATCAATAACCAATATTTTGCCGAGTTCTCTGTTCATTGCAAGCCGAAAGTGGTGGGTTGGTGGGTTGGTTTTGTTTGAAAACCAATACGTTAATAAAAGTGAAAAGGTTTACAAACATTAAAATTAGGAAATTAAGCACAAACATTGGGTCAAATTGATTTTTATTTGCACTTTATTTGTAAAGCATTGTACGATTTGACGCTGCCAACCTTTGCCTATCGACTGCGGGAGAGTGGGCGAGGTGTGGCCATATATGATGTTTGCCGGGGCAAATATGTGGCTCTCAGCCCCGAAGAGTGGGTCAGGCAGCATTTTATCCATTATTTGCTGGCACTGGGCTGTCCTCGCTCGCTCATGCGGGTGGAACGGGGGCACAGGTACAACCGGCAAGCCCAGCGGACGGATATTTTGGTGTATGGCCGGGAGCAGCAGCCGTGGTTGTTGGTCGAGTGCAAAGCCCCGACCATTGCCCTCGGCCAACCGGTAATGGAACAGGCCCTGGCCTATAATCACGTATTGAAAGCGGCATTTGTGGCCGTGAGCAACGGGATCCAGCACGCCTACTTTGCGCGGGATGAAGCGCAGGGAGTGCATCTGCCACTGGAGGGTTTGCCCAGTTTTGGTTAGTTTTTTGTGGTTCTAACTCTTTATCGTGTTATCAAATCTTTAGCTATGCGGTTGATCCTTCTTTTTGGGTTGTTGTTGCTCTCTGCCTGCGGCACTTACAAGGGTGCCATTCTGTTCAAAACTGGGGAAGAATTCAGCAACGACGCCTTCAAGGCCGTAATCAAAGAAGCCCAGTCTAACTATGTGTTGCGCAAATTTGATTTTGTCAATTTAGAGATTTTTACCAACAAGGGCGAGCGTATTACCGATCCCAATGGTGAATTTTTACGGCAGGGCAATGCCCCCCAGGGCACCAATTTGAACAATAACCCCAACTTTAACCCCGGTATTGGGGCCATCACGGGCGCAGTCAGCATCCTGCGCCGCTACATGGTGGAAGAAGATGGCAATGCCTACTTGCCTGTGCTGGGCGCGATCAAACTGGAAGGGCTGAAACTTTACCAAGTGGACAGTCTATTGTCCAAACGCTATGGCGAGCAGGGGGGCGTGTACAAAGATCCTTACGTGATGACCCAGTTGCTCAACCGGCGGGCAATACTGGTGGGGGCGCTGGGCAACCGTATTGTGCCGTTGGATAACGAAAACATGAGCTTGGTCGAGGTAGT
>JBBQXF010000078.1:0-22820 GCA_038209965.1 Cytophagales bacterium
GGTCATCCATGATATGCTGGGCATCAACAACGAGTTCAAGCCCCGTTTCCTGCGCCGCTATGCCAACCTGCACGAGGTGATCCTGGAGGCAGTCCAGCATTATGTGGACGACGTGAAAGCCCGAGATTTTCCCAACGAAAGCGAAAGTTATTGAGGTGTTGGCCAAGCGGTGGGTTAAAATAGTTTGGATATTGGCCAAGCCAGAGTTTAGAAGTCAAATGTTCATATCAGCACAAGTGTACAATGGAGATCTAAATGCTCAATAAAGCATATCAGCCCTGCTTTTGCCAATATCTTGTTAGATGTTCGTGCTTCTTTAATATCGTTCTAAAAATCGTCTTTGTCTTTCTTGGTCACCTTCTTTTGAACAATAATTAATTTGGTCATTTAAATATGTTTTAATTGGAGTTAATTTGAAACCTGCTTGAGATTTCTCTACGATAGAAAGAATATTTCTCCAGTCTGCTGCTTCAATGTCTGCTAGTATTACATTTCCCGAACCGAATGTTCCGTTACCACGCCACCAAACCTTTGAAAATATTTCTTTATCCTGACTTAATGATAAAAATAATAATAAGATTTCATCAAACAGTTCTCTCATTGAATGTCTAACGATGTCAACAATGACATTCATTTTATTACTGTCAGAAAAATTTGCTTTGCAATAATCAAGGAGAAAATTATTTACCTTCTCCTTTATATCACCTTGCATGTTTCTGAAAAAAGAATTGCAGAAGTGGTCAAGGATTCCGAAGAATGGTTCTTTCTCAATCACTAAATCAAAAACATCTTTCAGCACTTGTTCAATATTTTCTACTTGCCAAACAAACCCTAAATTCTTATGGTCTGATGAAAGTCCAAATTGTTTTACGGCATACAAACCATTTACATATTCAAGTAGAAAACCTGAATCTTTCTTTAAGATATTTAAAAAGCCCTTTCCTTCATAGTCAAAATGATTGTGAATTTTGTCTTGCTGCAAATATGCTTTCTTGATAAGTTCAATATCGTCACCTAATTGTTCAAAGTGTGTGCTGAAAAAATCCATCCAAACTTGTAATCGTGTTCCTTCCTTTTCGTTCTTCTCAACAATGGTTCTTAAAATAATTTGAAACAAGTTCGGTTCAATTACCAAGAATCTTTGTAGTCGGTCAAAGTGAATCGTGTTGGCTTCTTTCATACTGCTAACAGTATTCACTAGTGCTTGAACATATTTTTTCGTTAGCAACGAATCATCTAAGTAGTCATAAAATGAAAGTTCCCAAAGTCCTTTATGAGTAAACTCTTGCTTCTGTATAATATCCCAAATGTGATATGCAGATTCGGCTGTCTTTAAATGATTCCTAAACACAATTCTCGGAATATAGTTGACTTCATTTTTTTTCTCAATTACTTCACTTAGCAACTGGCAACCTAATTCAAAATTTCGTGAGCAGTTCTCATCAATAACATGGTCAAGCTTTGTTGTATAGTTCCATTCATTCTTGGCTGCCTTTTTTAAGTATGCAAAGATTTTGTAAAACTCTTTTACTTCATTTTCATTGGTAAAAACAAATGAAGTTCTAATTTCCGCTTCCTTTAACTTTTCGTATTCTTTGTAATCATCAAAGTCATACATTTCTTTATCTCTTAACCTGTCCCAATCTATCTTTAGGAAAATTTCATAGGTCGGATTTGTAAACTCATGAGCTAATGATGTGAATGAAGAATGTGAAACAGAATTTCTTTTACACCATCTGATTTGGTCATGAACATATCTGCAATGCCCAAATAAATCTTTGCTCAAATGCTTCTCAATAATTGCAATCACTAATGGAATATCAAATTCCATTAGTTCCTTTGTTACATCAGGTCTCACGCTGGTGTAGTTCAACAAAAGATAAAATGATTCCTCTTGGTTTTTCTCAAAGTTGTGTTCCACTGCATTCCAAATTCTCTGTCTAAAATTTTGAATTGCTAGAACATTTGGAATAGGATAGTCATACCAATAAAATGAATGATTTCTTCCACCTTTTGTATGATGAAACTTAAAAGACAAAAATGTTTTTGATAGTTCGTAAAAAGCTGTCGTGAAAAGAGAATCACCTTTACTTAAACCGTCAAGCAAAATTTGAAACAAAATTATCTGTCTTGCAAATCTGTATTGTGTTTCGTCTTCTCTGTCAAATGTTAGTTGCTCTCTGATTTTATGAATCCATTCGGGTAAATGTTCAGGTTTCTTCCTTGTGTATTCAAAACCTAATTCAATAACATCTTTCAAATTATTTGGGAATCGTAAGAACTCACCAAGCAATTCAATTACATCATTCTTGCTGTAAGAGAAAGCATTATTTTCATAAGTGACTTCATACTTCAACGGTGAAACCGTTGGAAGTGCTTCGGAAATGTTGAAAATAAATTCTAAAGTTTCTGTTTGCAGATAATACCAAAATGTTGAAAGGAACTTAAATGCTTTTTCTTCATCGGTCTTTATTCCTTTCCAACGGTTCTGCAAAAATGGTTGCAGTTTGTCCATTACATTCTTAACACCAAAGGTATTGTTGGCAGGAATCACACAATCTTTGAAACGGTTGCTGTTGCTGTCAAAATATTTATTCAATAGCGTTTCAAACGAAAGCAAATTGTCCTTGATAAATGACTTATAGAAAAAATAAGTTGAAAGATTTTGCTCGGGAATTTTTACATGCTCAAATTGAATCTCAACTAATTCCAACTTATCCAACTTATCAATTACGTCAATGAACTCTGAATAATCAATTCCAAAATTATTAAGAATTGAAGTTGTGATTTCTCTATTCTTGTATGGTATTGTATAGAAGAATGCAATTAAACCAAGACATTGAATGTTCAACGCTTTTGCAAACTCTCCATCGTCTTTGATAAAAGTAGAAAAGTAGTTTTCAAAAAGGTCGGACACATCTGCTAATGCGTAAATTTTTTGATGTGCCTTAGCAAGCAAAGCTGTCATGATTGCAAGCCGTGGATTGCCATCGGCAATACGAACAATTTCTTTGTGATAATCAGGATTTAAAATTTCAAATGGCTGTGCTTTGATTATGTCAATAATTTGTTCGTCTGAAAATTTTGCCAAGTCAAGTCGTCTTGGATAAAATTCTTGACAAAAAATTCCAATGTCTTGGAAAGCATAATCTCTGACTGTGATTATGCTTTTTAATTTTCCTTTTCTTGTGCCTCTGTAAAATCCTGTTATCTGACTGAACGCATCAATTCTGTTTGCATCGTCAACAAAAAGTATGTAGTCCTTTTCAGAATCAAAATATTGATACAAGTCGTCAAGTAAGGTGTGATGCTTGTATGAAACGCAATAAGCTCCGAAGGTTAAATTCTCTGAAAGAAAATTATTGATTCCTTCAAGTGCCAATTTTGTTTTGCCAATTCCTGGTGCACCTGTCAGAATAATAAAATCGTTTTGAAGTATTGCTTCTTTCAATTCTTTCAGTTCTTGCTCACGGTGTAAAAAAGTGTTGTCTAATGGAGTTGATATTCCCTTTGGTGCTCTGTTATACTCTGCAACAAATTTTTCTATTGATACAATTTGTCCTGTGTCCAAAGGCAATCCTAAATACTCATGTGTAAGGTCACGATGATGTAAGTGAAGTTCTATTGCTAAAGAATCAAGTGTGTTAACTGTAAGCCCGATTGGGGTATTCTCCAAAAGGTCTTTTAGTGTTTGAATTTTTACTGCTGTTAAGTTGTAGTTCACACAAAGAATTATTTCTGCAATTTGATTTACTGGAATTCCAGTTTTAATTGTGTCAATGCACTTCTTTATATCATCCTTTAACTTTTTCAAGCCACTAGAAATGTTAGTTGAGTATTCAACGAAAATGTATTTGCCGCTTGGTAAAAGCAAAAAAGTATCGGGTGTTCCCTTTATTGTTTTTTGTTTTCCGCTTTGACTTCCTGTTCGTGAAAATGCAGAGTAGTTGCTATTTCGCAAAGCAAGAAAACTATCACACAAGTTCTGAAAAGCAGCTTGGTTGATTGATGAAAGTGCATTTTCTATTGCTTGTAATCTACTCATTTGACGTCGGTAGTTTCTTGTTTGGTTAGTTTGGTAATAGCATGACCGCTAACATTGATATTCCCCCAATAAAAAAGTATCAAGCCCGCAAACGTCAGTCCGTCTAAAAACTGCATACTTCAAAGATAGCACAAATCCAAGCAAACTCCCCAACTTGTGGAATGAAATTTATTACAGGAAAAAACAGGGCCACCTAAAGCCTCACCGAGCCACTTGAAGAACTGGTATCGCCCGACAATGTGGTTCGGCGCATCGACCTTTTTGTGGAGAGCTTAGACCTGGCCCCTTTGGACTTTTATGACTGATTTTGCGTGCTTTTACCGAACGTATTTTGTGTTTTGCAAAGTAGCTCACCTCAGAGTGGCTTAACGCAGGCTTGCATGCCCTTGACATAGAGCCTCCCAAGGGGTTTTTAGACAGACTGACGGTTTACCATTCAAGGGCTTGATACTTTTATCAGGTTAGGTGTGCGTTTTACCCTGGCTTACTGCCCAATCACCAATTTCTGTACGTATTTGTCCTTCCCACTGGTCACTTGCACCAAGTAAGTGCCGGGTGGCAGGTATCTGTCTCCCAGATCCAGCTCAATCCGGCCGCTGGACTGGCGCGTTTGGCCAAATACTTTTTGGCCCAATGTGGTGAGCAGAGTAATTTCCACTTCGGCCGTGCTTTGGTTGGGGAGTTCCAGAAACACCCGATCCCGGGCTGGGTTCGGGTAGAGTTTGAACGGAACTGCTTGGGCGGATGGCAGCACGCTCAAGGGCGAATTGGCAAAACGATCCAACAAGTCCACGGTCCAGATCCCGCGCCCGTGCGTGGCCACCACCACTTGGCCATCGCGCACTTTCATGTCCCAGATATGGACTGCTGGCAGCCCGTTGTTGGCCAAGCGCCAAGAAGTGCCGTTGTTGGTGCTTTCAAACAGGCCAATCTCCGTACCCACCCAAATGGTTTGGCGGTCAGGGAAGGCCAACAAGCTATAAGTGGCCACGTCGGGGAAGCTATTGCTGCTGGTCTCATTGTTGCCAAACCCCGAAATATCTTCCCAAGTTTGGCCCAAGTTGGTGGTGCGCAGCACTTTGGGCCCACGCGACTGGGAGAAGAGCAGGTAACAGGCTTGGGCATTGCTGGGGTCGGGGACAATGGCCGTGATGTTGCCAAGGCTGCGGGAGAAATTCTGCACCCGGGCAAAGGATGTGCCACCGTTGTTGGACACAAACAGGTAGCGGCTGTTGGCCGCCGTAGTGCCGGTGATCATGCTGCCACCTGCCCACACAATGTTGGGATCGGCATCGGACACTTCTACATCCAAAAACCCGCCCCAGCTTTGGGCGGCAGTCAGGCGGATGTTGGTCCAGTTTTGGCCGAAGTTGGTGGATCGCCACACACCGTTGCGGCTCACGGCAAATACCAGATCGGGCTGGCGGTCAGAGTTGGCGATTTTGGTAAAAAAGGGCGCGAGCGTGTCGGCCCCGTTGCAATTGCTCAGGTTGGTACAGGCTTCGGTCAAGCCGCTGGTCGAGGTTTGCCAGTTGGTGCCTCCGTCGGTAGAACGGACGATCCGGTTGTACTGGTTGCTGGCCAGCAGGAGTTGGGGGTTTCGGTAGTGCCAGGCCACGGCGAAACCATCGGCAAAATTGCGGGGGGTGTTCTGGTCGGTGTAGCTCCCATTGGCATCGGGATTGGGCCCGGATCGCATGGGGTTGCCGTCTTGCACCCCGCCCATATATTCGTTGGCCCCTTGTTTTTTGATGGCCGTGTAGAATTGGTTGGTGTTCATGCCCCGGTCACGCATCTGCCAACTGCTGCCGGCATCATCGGAATAGGCCAGTCCCCCGTCATTGACGGTCAGCATCCGAAACCGGCGGGCCGCCCGGTCGGTCACGATGGTGGTCAATTGGTGGTGATCCACGTGGATGGTCTGGATGTCACTGGAGCGGGTCAGTTGGTTGAGGTTGGCCCCCTGCGTCCCGATCCGGCCAAACACCACTTTGAGGGCCATGTCGGGAAAATTATCGGGGGTCCAAGTGCGCCCGGCGGACATGAAGGGCCAGAGGCTATAAACCAGTTCGTCTTCCTGCCCGCCATCGGTGGCAATGCGGGCATTGGGCGCGGTGGCGTTATAGGCCACGTTGTGAATATAGAGATACTCGCGGTTGGTGAGCAGGGCCTGATCATTGGCTTCGCGCGAGTTGAGGTTGAACCGACCATCGTTTTCTTGATCGCGGAATGAGATCATCACTTGGCGGTTTCGGTCGGTGTCCCATACTTCAAACGGCACGTCCACATAGTCGCGATAGACATAGTCGCGGACAGGCACGCCGGCCCCGGCCCCCAAGGTGCGGGTAGTGAAACGGTGTGCTCGCTGGCGGCGGCCCCGGCCAAACCGGATCTCAATCGGGGTGACTTTGGAGAAATCGCGTATTTGCATTTGGCCGTTCCAATGGCCCCAGCCCGTTACCCGGGTCCAAGAAAAGAAGGAATTGACTTCCGAGTCGTCCACGCCCAAGTAACTGCGCTCACTGTCCCGGATATTGCCGGGCTGCACTTCGCCGCGCCAAAGTTCCACCCCGCCCCAGTAAACCACATTTTCATTGAACGGATCGGCCACGATCGAATTATTGTAACCGCCCTGGCCGCCGAGGAAATCGGGCTGGGCACTGGTGCTGCCCAACTCGGCCATTTGCCGCCACGTATTGCCGCCATCGGCCGAGGTAAAGAGCGCAGCGGCATCGGTGGTGGTTCCCGAAAATTCCATTGATGCATAGATCCGGTTGGGGTTAACGGGCGAAATGGCGATTTCGGTACGGCCCACCGAGCGCTCGCCGGCCACGGTGTCGGCCAGTACGATAAAAGGAAGCGTCCGCCAGGTGCGCCCGGCATCATCAGAACGGGCCAGGCCAAAAAAGTTGATGGTCGCATATTGGCGGTCAAAGTTGTTGGGCGCTGCCACCACTTGTTGGGGGAAGGCACTGGGCGAAAAAGTTTTTCGCCAACTGTTGCCACCATCTTCGGAGCGCATGATACCGGCCGTGAACCGCTGGAACGATCCGTTGGAAGTGGCCGCGACAATGATATTTTCGTTGCGTGGGTCAACAATAAGACGGTTGACGTTCAAAAAGTCTTGGTTTTGGGTGGAAGGCACCGTGGAAGTGAGCATTTGCCACGTGAGGCCGCCATCGGTCGATTTGAGCATCCCCGATCCGTTGATGCCCGAGATGCCGCCGCCATAGCCGCCCTCGCCCGTGCCGGCATACATCACCCTGGGGTTGGCTGGCGACTGGGCAATGGTGGCCACGGCCAAGTTGGGCACATTGGGGGTCACGTTGGCCCACGAAGAACCTGTGTCGGTGCTGCGCCAGATACCGCCGCTGGCCGACCCGACCAGCCAAGTGCGGCCATTGACATCGGCCACGTCGACCAGTACGCACCGGGCGCGGCCCGCGTAGTTGCCCGGTCCCCGCTCCCGCCAAGCCAAATTTTCCTCTGTCCGAAAGTTGGCCACCGCGCGTTGAGCTTTGAGGTATTCGGTCATTTGATAACCTGGGGCGTAGTCGGGTTCGGTTTGGCCCGGTTTGAGGCGGATCATCCGCTCTATCTCGGCGGCTCCTTGGCGGCTCAGCCGGTGTTGGGCTTCCTTTTGTTCGTGTTCTTCATATTCGCGGCTTTCACTTGTCCATTCTCCGGTCAAGGTTTCGCGGTAGGCAAAAAACAGGGCCACGGCCGCCACAAGGGCCACGGTCAGTCCAGAAATCAAGATTTTTTTCATACTTTAGGAGCGGCAAAAGGTCAAATAAGCTGGTTCAAGCCTTAATAATACACATAAACCCGAATATAAGCAAGGTGTTTGGAGATGAGCAATCTTGTTGTTGAGAAAAAGGTAAAAAAATTTACCGATCAAATACCAGTCACGACCATTGGCCTCAAGTCAATGGCTGTCTGATCAATCATGCCCCCAAGATTAAATGTATTGCAGGGGATTGGATGAATAATAAGCTTCATTTTCAGCTACTTACCAGTCGATAATGTCAAATCAACTTTGATGGACAAATTTAAAAGGGGGATTGGTTCTGGTTCTTTGGCGGGCGGTGCTGAACAGGTGGCAAAGCCGATCAAACGGTAGGACATGACCGGTCAAGAATGCAGTCGCCCCCACTTTGGTCGTACTGACAAAGTGGGGGCGACTGAAAGCAAGATCAAAAAATCAGGTACCAAATTGACTGATTACTTGATTTTCAGGGGCTTGATTTTTATTGATTATCGACCGATTTCGGTTGAATGTGCTTTCACGTTCGGCGAAGTTGGCCGATTACTTGGTCAGGCTCAAGCCACTGTTCATCATCTTGGTGGTCCGGTCGCGCACCCGGGCATCGGTGGCGTTGTTGATAATGGCTTGGAGCACTTGCCGCTCATCGATCATGGCCAATTGTTGGAGGTTGGTCAGGCGGTTGGCGGTGGCCACTTGCGAAATGGCTTGCTGGAAAAAGCCGCCCGTGCGCACAATCCACTGGTTCACGGTCAGGTCAATGAGGGCCGCCACTCCGGCCTCGGTGCGGATCACCTGCGTAATGGGTACATTGGCAAAACTCTGGGTGCCCACTTGCAGTGTGAGCTTGATCCCAAACGATGGGTTGACGTAGCCTTGAACGGCGCTCTGGATCTGGGCCAGCATGACCGTGGGGTGGAAACCTGCCGCGATGAAAGCCGTGGTGAGCCGTTTGTCCGATTTGATGTACATGCACGCACTGTCGCCTTGCAGCACCGTGCCGGCCTCGGGCGAAGCCGCCGTAATGACGGGCCGGGGCGAGGCGGGCAGCACATCTATCCCGTACTGGGCAAACATTTGGCGGAACACTTGGGGGTCGCGGGTTTTGACGTTCATCAGCATTTGGCCCAAACCGCCCCCGGCCCCGCCGGCAAACTGGATAAAGCCAAAAGAAAAGATCGCCCTGTCATAACTATTGATGGCATCAAAGTTCCCCTCATTTTCGGATACCACTTTCAGGGCGCGGGCCAGCCCAGTGGTAAGGCCCACGCTCACATAAGCATCAACTGGCACTCTTTTGGGGCTGGAAGTGCCTGGGTACATGATTCCGTCGGGGTAGATCGCAAAGTTGCTTCTGACATTGTCGCGGAATTGGGCCGTGCCACTGCCCCCGGTGGGCATGGGAAAAGTAGCCGCATAAGTGTTTTGGCTACCAGAATTGCTTACCGCAAGTTTGAAAACATTTTTGGCAGCGGCAATTTGGGTAAAAGAAGGTACCGAAGACATACTGAATTGATTTATAGTGCTAGTGTTGGGCAGATTTGATGCAATCGTACTGACAGGGCGCACCACATTGGGCGTGGGTGAAACCGAGGCCGGGCCAGCGGCCACCCGGAGTTGCTGCCCCAGCGAAAGGGCATCGTTGGCCAACTTGTTCCATTGCCTTATCTGGTCAACTGAGATGTTGTATCGTCTTGCAACGCCAAAAAGTGTGTCGCCTCTATTTACGGTGTGGATCATGCCGGTAAATCTAAGGACTAATTTAGAGATTCTAAAATAAGCAAGTCTTTTGTTGAGAAAAAAGAACAAATCCTCGAAATCAGGCGTAAATTAACCCGGTCTAAAGGCTTGCTGAACAAACTTGCCTATTTTTGGCCCTGCAATTTTGAACAGATCAACATGGTCGTTTTATATTGGTTGGGAATCCGTTTGTATAGTTGGCTGCTAGCCCTAGTAGCGGTTTCCAATGAGAAAGCCCGCCGGCTGGTTCAAGGCCAGCGGCAAGCTTTTGGCAAACTAGCCCACGTTTTTGGTCAAAATACCGCCCCAGTGGCTTGGTTCCACTGCGCTTCATTGGGTGAGTTTGAGCAGGGACGGCCAGTGCTCGAGGCATTCAGGGCAGACTTCCCGGCTCACAAAATACTGGTTACTTTTTTTTCATCCAGTGGCTATGAATCGCAAAAAGGGTTCGCCGGGGCCGATTTGGTGTGCTATCTGCCCACCGACACGTTGGCAAATGCGCGGCGGTTGCTCGATTTGGTTCGGCCCAGCATCGTGTTCTTTGTCAAATATGAATTCTGGCACTATTATACACTCGAAATCGCCCGCCGAAAAATCCCCCTGATCTGCTTCTCAGCAGTATTCCGGGCCGATCAAATATATTTCAAACCTTGGGGAGGCTTCTTCAAACAAATTTTGCGGCGTTTTGATTGTTTTTTCGTCCAAAATGAAGCTTCCCTACACTTGCTCAAGCGCATAGGCTTGCACCAAGTGGTTATTGGGGGCGATACGCGCGCCGACCGGGTGCAGGCGATCGGCTTGCAACCCACCCCTTTCCCGTTGGTCAGGCGGTTCAAGGGCGACCAACTGCTTCTGGTATTGGGCAGCACTTGGCCCAATGACATCGCAGTGGTGGGCCCAGTGCTCAATGAATGGCCCCAAGGTCTCAAGCTGATCATTGCCCCGCACGAACTGGATCCAGCCAAGCTGCGGGCCACCGAGAAAGCCTTTGCCAATAAAAAAATCATCCGCTATTCCCAGGCCGACGAAACAACCGACATGGCCCAATATGATGTTTTGCTGGTGGACTGCGTGGGAATCTTGAGCCAACTGTACCAATATGGCGATATCGCCTTTGTCGGTGGGGGATTGCGGCAGGGGCTGCACAATATTTTGGAGGCCGCCGTGTTTGGCATCCCAGTCATCTTTGGCAACATCAACTATGAAAAAGCCGAGGAAGCAATAGCGCTGCGATCACTGGGGGCGGCGTTTACCGTGGCTGACTCTCCAGAATTTGCCACGGTGTTTTCGCGGTTGGTCCACGATCCTGGCCAACGATCCGAAGCGGGCCAAGCGAGCGCGGCCTACGTGCGCGACCAGACCGGGGCCACCAAACGGTTGGTGGATCATTGCCACACGTTGATTGCCCAATAGCAAACAAATGGCGGACGGCAATAGCCATTTTGGGCAGGGCATCCGTGATGGTTTGAGAAATAGGTGCTCAGTTTACTACCTATTGACGATCAACGAAACAGACGGGGAGTAAAGTCGTTTTGGTAATTGATGGGATTTATTTCTTTGGGTATCAACAACTAGTTTATGTGGTAGCCAAAAGTCCAATTTATTTGGGCACCAAAAATCAGTACCAAGCACTTTATCGCGCTATGGAAAGGCCGATAAGCCCTTTTGGGTAGCTCCCCCCGAAGTTTCACCCACCATTTATTGACCTAGTGTAAAACCGGGTATCTGGTAAATTTTGCAAATTTGGGTAATTCATCCACATTGCACTAGGCATTAATTTAGCGACTTTTCATGGACGAAAATACTACTTATTTTTCTGGAAATACTACTTATTTAGCTTTTGGTCACCCCAAAAACTGCGCTGTTGACTTGATAGCGGCCCTTTGGTGAGTGGAAAGCGCTTGAAACGATTAAATCTTGGGATAATTGCGGGGGGAAGTGGCACCAACAGCAATGGCCTCGATCCATCAACCGGGGCCGTCGTTGATTTTTTGCTTGCCCAATACTAAAACACGCGGGAGCCATTTTGGCTGCGTCGTTCTGGTTGGAGCAAAATCACGGCTTGCTCCTCACCCACCAAGCCCAATACCAAGCACTCGGAGCTAAAATTGGCGATCTGTTTGGGTGGAAAGTTGACCACCGCGATCACCTGTTTGCCCACCAGATCGGCTTTGGCGTACAATTTGGTAATTTGGGCCGAGCTTTGCTTGATGCCAAAATCACCAAAATCTATGGTCAATTGATAGGCCGGGTTTCGGGCCTTGGGAAAATCCCGGGCTGCCAAGATGGTGCCCACCCGCATTTCCACTTTTTCAAAATCTTCCCAAGTGAGCATATTGGTGACGATAAATGGCAAAGAAAAACGTTGTGAAACTTTACACCTGACCGCCTAAAACCGCCGCCATTTCCCCGATGTTCGGAAAAATGGCGGCCAAGTGGTATAGGCAAAACAGGGGGCTAGAATTTGTGCCGCACAAAAGCCTCCATCGCTTCGTATTCGGCCAAACCGAGGGCATCGTATAGCTTGGCCGTGCCCCGGTTGCGATCCTCGGCGCGTTGCCAAAACTCGCGGGCATCGGAGCCGGGGAACAGCGGGCGGTCTTTTTGGGACTGGTGCTTGAAAATGGCACGGCGTTTTTTGAGCAGTTCCAGCGGGCTGATGGGCACGGCCATCTCGATCTGGTCAATGTCCCATTCTTGCCAAGCACCCCGATAGAGCCACAGATAGCAGTCTTCTATCCATTTTTCGGTCTTGAGCCCTTCCACTGCTTGGAAAATGGCGGCCAAACACACCCGGTGGGTTCCGTGGGGATCGGACAGATCGCCGGCAGCGTAGATTTGGTGCGGCTTGATTTTTTCCAACAGATCGGACACGATTTTTACATCGGCCTCGCCAATCGGATTTTTCTTCACCCGGCCAGTTTCGTAGAACGGCATATCCAAAAAGTGCATATTCTCATCGGGCACGCCACAATAGCGGCAGGCGGCTTTGGCCTCGCCCCGGCGGATCATGCCCTTGATGTGTTGCACATCGGCTGAATCGACATCGCCGGGCTGTTTGTTTTTGACCGAGTTTACTACATTGGTGAACCAGGCATTGGCCTCTTCGGGCTTCAAGCCCGCCATGCCTCCCATGTCCTTCACAAAATCAGCAAAGCGGAGCGCATCGTCATCAAACACGGCGATGTTGCCCGAAGTTTGATAGGCGACATGGACTTGGTGGCCCTGCTCCACCAGTCGGCTCAGCGTGCCCCCCATCGAGATCACGTCGTCATCGGGGTGGGGGCTGAAAATAATCACCCGCTTGGGGAACGGCTTGGATCGCTCCGGGCGGTGGCTGTCATCAGCGTTTGGTTTGCCCCCTGGCCAGCCCGAAATCGTGCGCTGGAGTTTGTTGAACACGTCGATGTTGATATTGTAGGCCGGGCCGTGTTCAGTGACCAAGTCGGCCATGCCGTGCTCGTTGTAGTCGTTGTCGGTCAATTTCAGGATGGGCTTGTTCACCAATTGGCACAACCAGATCACTGCTTTGCGGATCAGGTTTTTGTCCCAATTGCAGGGGCCGACCAGCCACGGAGTTTTGATGCACGTGAGTTGAGCCGAGGCGGCTTCATCCAGCACAATGGTCGAGTTGGGGTGGGCCTGCAAAAAAGTGGAGGGGATTAGGCCCGTGATCGGGCCTTCCACCGTAGCTTTGATCATTTTGGCCTTGCCCTCGCCCCAAGCCATGAGGATAATTTTGCGGGCTTTCATGATCGTTCCCACGCCCATGGTCACGGCGCGGCGGGGCACATTTTCTTCGCCATAAAAATCGCTGGCCGCGTCCACCCGGGTCAGGTGGTCGAGGGTAATGAGCCTGGTGGATGACTCCTTGGAAGAACCGGGCTCGTTGAAGCCAATGTGGCCAGTGCGCCCAATGCCCAACACTTGGATGTCAATGCCACCCACTTCGGCGATTTGGCGGTCATAGTCAAAACAGTAGCGGGCCACTTGTTCCACCGGGATGGTGCCATTAGGAATGTGGATGTTTTCCTTGGGAATATCAATGTGATCAAACAAATACTCATTCATGAACCGCACGTAGCTCTGGAGCGAATTGGGCAGCATGGGAAAATATTCGTCCAAGTTGAACGTGATCACGTTCGAGAAGCTTAGGCCCTCTTCCCGGTGCATGCGCACCAACTCGCCATACAAACGGGTGGGGGAGGAGCCAGTGGCCAAGCCCAGTACGGCCACTTCGCCCTTCTTTTGCTTGATTTTGATGAGTGCCGCAATTTCTTGGGCCACGGCTTTGGAAGCCTCAACGGAGTCCAGATAGATCTCGGTCCTGATTTTTTCAAACCTTTTGAGTTGATCCAGTTCAGACACTGTTCTGTATTGTCGCATAGTGTTGTGGAAGGTATAGCCTATCGCTCGCAATTTCGGGCAAATAAGCAAAATTATTGCTGTTTTTTATTAAAATGGGGGTCAAGGGCCAACTAAAATATTCTGGTCGATTGGTGCGGGTCAGTGCCCGAGGTGTCGCAGGCTGCCCATCTTTTTGGCGCAAATCCCAAGAAGATATTTGCCAATTAATTTTTGCATTTACGGTGAAGCTAGCTGCATTTTACCTCGCTTTACTGAATCTCAAAGGTTTAGTAAAGGGGTAAATACTTTGGTTATCAAGTATTTTGCTTTCCAGATCGGTTACCAACAATGCTCTTTGCCCAAACTGATTTGATTTACCTAAAGCTGAATTGGAGCCAAACAGGACAGTGATCCGATGCTGTGCCGGCTAGCTGAGATATGCCACTGGCATGGTTGGTCAGGCGGGCGGAGTCGTAAAAAATAAAATCGATTTGCTCGATGGGGGCATTGCTCGGGAAAGTCAAGTGCTGGGCCATGCCCCACTCGCCCGGCGAGATCGCGCACGCTAGGCCCGGCCACAGGAGCAGTTGCCCCAGCAGATCAGGGGCATCGGTGGTGGGCACAGAAGCCGCTATGTTAAAATCCCCCGCAATGATGACCGGGGCCAGTGAGCGATAGGTCAAGTACAATTGCTCCACTACTTTGATCTGTGCGATCCGCGCCGAAGCGATGTAGGCTTCCAAGTGAAGGTTGATCACAACGATTTCGCCCTCGGGCAACTGCACTGCGCACACTTGGGCCAAACGATCGGTGTAAAATCGGCGGTAAAGAAAAGGGCGTTCGGGGGGCATGGGCAACACCACGTGCTCCAGCAGCCGGACTGGGAAGCGGCTGTGCAAGCTTTGGCCCGATAACACCCGGCCAAAATGAACCTTGGGCGGCCAGTAGGGAAAGGGCACGTACCGCTTGTCCCAGTTGACGGCATCGGCCCGGAAAGCATAGCAGCCCTCGGCCAATGCGGCCGATTGATCCACCCCAAAGGATCGTGCAGCACCATAATCGATCTCTTGGTAACTGATCAGATCGGGGCTGAGGGTCTGCCAAGCTGATCGCACTTGGGCCAAATGTGCGGCAAACTCGGTAGGTTCGCGCCAAACGGGCCGGTTGTTGGCCAGCCCGGACAAATAGCCAAGGTTATAGGTGACCATCGTGTAGCATCCGGGCGCGATCGTTACTGGCGGGGGGCCCGCCTGATCAATGGACAGCTCATGTTTGGCCGAGGTGGGCAACGTGCCCCGACCAGCCCACCAGAAAAAACCGACGAGGGCCAGCCCGGCCAATGCCGCCAGTATTGCAAGAGCAACGATCATTTCATTTGTATTTTCAACCAGTGAGCGACTTCGCTGCCAAAATTGTCGTTGGCTAAATCCAAGAAGTCTTTCTTGAATATACGGCTAATTTTAGTTCAAAAAATCGGGCCGGGACTTGGCATAAATCAAGGGCGGCAACACGAATGTCGCCGCCCTTGATTTACCAATAGATTTTAGCGATGGGCTTGGCCCAACCCTTTAGTATCCCGGATTTTGCTTCAAAGTAGGCACCCCGTTCAATGCGCTGTTCAAAATCTCTTGGAGGGGAACGGGGAAATACTCATGCTTATTGGCCGTGAACTGTACCCCGCGCAAATACGACCGCTTGGTTCCTTCCACGGTGTAGTAGGCATTTAAGGTGGGAGCGGCAATGCCCCAACGCACCAAGTCAAAGAAACGGTGACCTTCCATGGCCAGTTCTAGGCGAGTCTCAAAACGGACGGCCCTGGTGGCGACAGTTTTGTCGGTCCAGGGGGCATCGTAAGTGCCGATCCTGTAGCTGAGTGGGGTCTGGCCAGCTGGCTGGGCCACGAAACCGGCCGGGTTGGCGGCCCGGGCCCGTACTTGGTTCACCAAGGTGCGGGCGCGATCCAAGCTCCCAATCTCCACTTCGCACTCGGCCAGCATCAGGAGCACGTGCGCGTAGCGGATCATGCGGTAGTTATTGGCATTGAAGCGGGGGTTGTTGCCGTTGCCCGTCCAGCCAGCTGAAATATCAGCGGCGTAAGGCACGTTTTTCTTGGGCGAATACGGCCCGGCATAAGACTGATCCCGCACGTAGGTGGCGTTCATCAAGCCCCAGTCCAGATATTGAATCCCGATGCGTCCAACGGTCCAGTCCAAGCGTGGATCGACGTTGCTCAAGGTGGTGTTGGTCACGTCGGCCCCAGTGTTGAAATCATCCAACAAGGGCAAGCCGTTATTGTCCGTTTTAAACGAATTGACCAAGTTTTGGGTCGGTTGATAAAATCCACAGCAAGTGGTAAAACCGCCATACGGATAGTTGAGGGTCGCGCCCCGGTTGCCGTTGTTGGAAATGGCGGCCCCATCATTGACCGAGAACTGGACTTCAAGGATCGACTCAGCATTGTTGTTGGTCGTTGCGCGGAAGTTGTCGTGGTAGCGATCCATGAGGCGGTACTGCGCACTGGCCACAATGGCATCGAAGAGCACTTTGGCTTCGGCAAATTTCTTTTGGAACATCAACGCCTTGCCCAGCATAGCTCCGGCAGCCCATTTGGTGGCGCGGCCAGGCTCCCCAGTCCACCGGAGGGGCAGATTGTCGTACCCAAACTTGAGATCGTCCGCAATATTTGACCAGATGTCCTTGTCATTGGGCAGTTTGGTGCTGTTGGCATCGGCGGAATTGTAGGCTTTATCGTCAATGTAGGGGGTCATGTTCCACATTTTTTTGGCTTCAAAGTGGTAATGGCCGCGCAAGAAGCGGGCTTGGGCAATGGCCGAAGTCTTTTCGGCATCGGTCATGTCACTTACCTTGCCCACCATCTGGATCACGTCGTTCGATCGGGCCACGCCATCATAGACAGCCCGCCATTTACCCCGGAAATGATTATTGTCGGGCAGGATCTGCTTCTGCTCGATAAACGAGATCTCAGGCTGGTCGCCCGAGATGGATCCTTTATAGGCATTGTCGGCGTTTACTTCGCCATAGACCCAGTTGTCGCCCGAGCCGTGCCAATCGGCATTGGGCGAGCCTGCGTTGGTCTGCACCCCATCCATGAGCGAATACGCCGCAATGAGCAAATAGGCCACGCCGGCTTTGTTGGACAATGTGGCTTCGCTCAGGCCGGTTTTGGGGACCACTTCCAGAAAATCGTTCTTGCACGAAGTGGAGATGCCCACCAAGAAGAACACGGTCAATAGAATTGAAAATACCTTTTTCATACTTTTATAAACAATGTGTAGTGTAGATGGTGAAAAATTTGTCAGATTAAAAGCTAAGATTTACCCCCACCAAAATGGAACGTGAAGCAGGATAAGCCCCTTCGTCCATCCCGATCTGGCGGTCTTGGTTGGCGGCACTCGCGGAGCGCAAGTTGATCTCTGGATCCAAGCCACTGTATTTGGTAAAGGTGAACCAGTTTTGCAATTGCACATAAGCGGTCAGGTTTTCCACTTTGGCCCGTTGCAGGAGCGTTTTGGGGAATGCATAGGAAAACTGCACATTGCGCAAGCGGAAGAAACCACCTTTTTCTATGTAATAAGTTGAGGGGTTGGAGCTGATGTTGTCATTGGATCGCAACTGGGGCAGCACCGCATCAGTTTTGCCCGGCTCCCACGATTGGTTGAGCATCCGGTTGCTCCGGTTGCCCCCAAAGGTTGGGAAATCGGTCCAATAACGGGTGTAGTTGAAGATCTCGTTGCCCGACACCCCGGAGCCAAAAATCGTCAACCCGAAATTCTTGTAGCGCATATCCAAATTGATCCCATAAGTAAACTTGGGGTGGGGGTTGCCAATGATCGTCCGATCGCTGGCATTGATCACGCCGTCGCCGTTCACGTCACGGAACTTGAACTGGCCGGGGCGGTTGTTTACCCCGCCGCCAAATTGCACCGCGTGGGCATTGGCCTCTTCTTGGGTCTGGAGGATGCCATCGATGGTGTAGCCAAAGAAAGAGGACAAGGGGAAGCCTTGTTGGGTCACAGTTGCGGGTGGCAGGCGGGTGGTGAAGCCAAAGAACTGCGTTCTGGGATCGCCCGTTGTCCGGTCCACGTTGTTTTTGTAGGTGGAAAAGTTGCCGCCCACGTTGATGGTGAAGTCATCGCTGATCTTGGCCCGGTAGTTCAAAGCCATTTCCACGCCCTTATTGGTCATTTGGCCAATGTTTTGGAACGGGTTGACGGCCACGCCCTGGGTGAACTGCACTTCTACGGGGAAGAGCATGTCGCTGGTGCGGCGTTGGAACCAATCAAATGACACGTCAAAGTTTTTGAAAACGGTGGCATCAAGACCCACATTGACCGAAGTAGTGGTTTCCCACTTGGCGTTGGCATTGCCGAACTGGCCAATTTCGTAGCCTTGCAGGGCCGAAGTGCGCGACCCGCGCAGGTCATAATACGAAGACTCGAGCAAGCTGCCGAAAATAGTGGCAAAATTGTAGTCCCCGATTTCTTGGTTGCCCGTTTGGCCATAACCTGCCCGGATTTTGGCATCGTTCAGCCAAGAAATATTTTTGGCAAATGTTTCCTCGGTTACGCGCCAGCCGGCACTCAAGGCCGGGAAAACAGCTACTCGGTTGGCCGCCGAAAAGCGCGACGAACGATCGCGGCGCACGGTGGCATCCAGCAGGTATTTGTCCTTGAAGGCATAGCTGGCCCGACCAAATTCGGAGGCTAGGCGCCAATCGACCAGCACACCGCCGCCGTTGATTTGGCCAGAGCTGCCCGCATCCAGAAAGCGGTTGGCTTGGTCGTCCACAGCAAAACGTTGGCGTTGGCCAAAGAAGGATTCGCCAAAGGTTTTGATGGATTCGGTGCCCACAATCACATTGATCCGGTGATCGCCAAATGTTTTGTTGTAGGTCAAAGTATTGTACCAAGTCCAAGAGAAATCGTAGCTGTTGGAAGTCCGCAGAGAGTTCACCAGTGCCTGCTCGGCCGATTCAATGTCGTTGGCCCGGAAGCTCCGCAGGTTTTGGTTGTTGTAGTCGATCCCGAACTGGGTGCGGGCCGTCAAATTGGGCAAAATGTCAAACTCGGCGAAGGTACTGCCAAAGAAGCGCAGCTCAATGTTCTTGTTGTCTTTGTTTCGCCATAGTTCGGCCACCGGATTGCGCGAGTTGTCCAAATCGGTGCCCGAAGTGCCAGCAAAATAGCCGGTCACGTCATAAACCGGGATGATGGGCTGGATCCGGTAGGCAAAGTTGATCGGGTTGCTCTCGTTGTTGTTGCCGCCGGGCTGGCCAATGCGCTCACCGTAGGCGAATTGGAAGTTTTCGCCCACCCGCAATTTCTTGCTCACGTTAAACTCGGTGTTGGCCCGCACCGAGTACCGTTTGTAGCTGGTGTGTTTCATGATCCCCTCTTGGTCGAAATAGTTGACCGACATGGCATAGCGAGCCATTTCGTTGCCCCCCGAAACCCCTAGTTGGTGGTTCTGGATCGGGGCCGCGCCAAAAATTTCCCGTTGCCAGTCGGTGCCCTCTTTGTTGGTCCTAGTGATCAAGAACCGGCCAACTGGGTTGGTGTTGGGGTTGTTGTTGTAGTTGATAAAGTTGCCACTGGCATCGCGGGCCACGCGCGGGTCGCCCTCTCTGGCTCCGGCCGGGAGCAAATAATCGGGCAATACCGGAGAAGCTCCGTTGCCAAACTGGGCGTGGTTGGGATTGCCATTGGCCCCTACTTGCCCGGCATTGCGGCGCGACTGCCATATAAGGTTGGCGTAGTCTTGGCTGTTGGTGATCAGATCCAAAAACTTCCAGGCACTTTGGGAGCCATAGTACATGTCATAGGTAAACTTTGGCTTGCCCGCTTTGCCTCGCTTGGTGGTGATGATCACTACGCCATTACCGGCCCGAGCCCCGTAGATGGAAGCCGCCGAGGCATCCTTCAACACTTGCATGGTTTCGATGTCGTTCAGGTTGAGTGAATTGAGGTTCCCTTTGGTGGGCACACCGTCGATCACGTACAAGGGGGAGTTGTCGCCAATGGTACCGAAACCACGGATCCGCACCATGACCCCGCCACCCGGGGAGTTGTCATTGCTCACGTTTACCCCGGCAATGCGGCCCTGCATGGCTTGGCCCAAGTTGGCCGCTGGGATTGACAGCAATTGTTTGGAGTCCACCGTGGCCACGGCCCCGGTCACATCGCGCTTGGATTGGGAGCCGTAGCCCGTGACCACAATCTCGCTCAGGGTGCGCACATCAACGGCCAGTTTGACATCAATGACGGAGTTGCTGCCCACGGCGATTTCCTGCGTGGTGAAGCCCACGCTCGAGAACACTAGAATGGCATCATCGGCCGCTTCCAGCACATATTTGCCGTCAGCGTCGGTAATGGTGCCTTTGGCGGTGCCTTTCACTTGCACCGCCACACCGGGCAGCTCGGCCCCGTTGTCCCCGTCGGTCACTTTGCCCGATACTTTTTTCTGGGCAAAGGCCGCCGTAAAGGTCAGCGTAAAGAGCAAAGTGAGGCAGAAAGTTCGCCATTTTGCTTTAGCAAAGTAGTTTTTTGACATGGGTAATAAATGGTTAAAGAAAATAATAATAAAAAAAGGAAAGCTACTCAATGTATGGGAATTGACAAAATGAGGGCGAAATATTTTTTTCCCCCTTCCTATCATTACGAGGGCCCGGTTAACCTATTTTCACGCGTTGGTCGCTTATCGCTGGGATCTAAAGTGATGGTTGTGCTTGTCCAACGAAAAAATCAGCCTACCCGGCAATGGCCCCAGCTACGGCGGCCGTCATCAAACAGGCCATGCTTGCACCCAGAAGCGCCCGGAACCCCAATTTGGAGAGGTTGCCCTGCTGGTTGGGGGCCATGCTGCCAATCCCGCCGATCTGGATGGCAATGGAGCTGAAATTGGAAAACCCGCAAAGGGCAAAGGTGGAAATCAAGACGGATTTGCTGTTCAGTGTGCCCTCGGCTTTCATTTTGGATAAGTCTAAATAAGCCACAAATTCGTTGATGGCTGTTTTTTGGCCCAGCAAACTGCCCACTTGCAGGGTATCCTGCCAGTCTACCCCGATGGCGAAGGCAACCAGCCGGAACAGTTGGCCCAGCAGGTACTCGAGCGACAAGCCCTTGAACTGGCCGTTGGTGCTGGACACGATGAGCTCGTTGAGGTTGAGCAACTCGCCCAGCACATCCTTGAGCAAGTAGTTGAGCATGGCAATGATGGCGATAAAGGCCAGCAGCATCCCCCCAATGTTGAGGGCCAGCTTCAGGCCGTCGCCCGCTCCGATGGACATGGCATCGATCAAGTTGACCCCGAGGCTTTCTTTGTTGACCTTGAGCTGGGTATCCACCTTGTCAAACTCGGTTTCGGGCACCAGCATTTTGGCAAAAACAATGCCTGCCGGGGCGTTCATGATGGACGCGCTGAGCAGGTGCGCGGCATAAATGGATTTTTGCACCGGGTCAATGCCACCCAGGAAAGCCACGTAGGCGGCCAACACGCCCCCCGCGATGGTGGCCATGCCCCCGGTCATGAGGCACATGAGCTCGGAATAGGTCATGCGGGCAATGAAGGGCCGCACCAAAAGCGGGGCTTCGGTCTGGCCCAAGAAAATGTTGCCGGCGGCCGAGAGGCTCTCGGCCCCGGAGAGCCGCATGGTGCGGGCCATGACCCAGGCAATCCCGTAAACTATTTTTTGGAGCACGCCCAAATAATAAAGCCCGGCTGACACCGTGGAAAAGAAAATGACGGTGGGCAAAATCTGGAAAGCAAAGACCACCCCCATCGATTTGGGGCCGTCGGGCAGGGCCAGATCAGCGAAGAGAAAATTGGCCCCGGCCCGCGAAAAATCCAAAAAGATGACAAAGCCTCGGCTGAGGGTATTGAAAATTTCGGCCACAAAGGCTACTTTGATCACCAGCAGGCCGAAAACCGCTTGTAAGGCCACGCCCGTGACCACCAATCGCCAGTCGATGGCCCGGCGGTTGAGCGAAAACAGGTAGGCCACGCCCAATAGCACCAAAATGCCAAACAATCCGCGTAAATAATCGGTCATATCAAAAGCCTGAAAAGTTGGGTTAAGAAAAAGCAAATATGCCACTTTATTGGGATATTCAGCGATCGCCGATCGGGGGCAACGTCAAAGCAAAATTGGCCCACTATCAGAAACTATTTAGGGATAAAATAAATAAAGCCACTCAATGTAAAAAAACATGGATCGTATAAAACAAAAAAACGCCACCCCGTGATGAGGTGGCGTTTTTTTGTTTTCGGTGGCTCTATCTAAGATTTACTTGTTGCCAGCTTCAAATTGGTTGAGGGCCATCATTTCTTTCAGGGTTTTTTGCATCCCATCCACGGATCCGTCCAAGAAAATGACGTTCCCCTTGCCGTGTTCGCTAAAATTCTTGATGGCTTCGGTCCACATCGAGAACAAGATGATGGATGAGTCCATGTTGGCATCTTTCATTTCCATGGCGGCCTGTTTCATGCCCTTGGCCACTTCCTCGCGGAAGAGGGCCACAGCTTGCCCGCGCATTTTGGCGGCTTCGCGCTCGGCCTCGGCCGCAATCTTGATCGCATTTCCCTCGGCTTCGGCCCCTTTGGTCTTGGTGATCAACAGGGCTTGGCCTTCGTTTTCGGCCGCCGCCGTGAGGTTGTTGGAAGCCACTACCCTGGCCATGCTGTCCATCACGGTCTGGTCAAAGGTGATGTCGTTCACCTGCAAATCAATGAGGTGGTAGCCCCATTCCTCGAGGGTCACGTCCAAGTGGATTTTGACTTCTTCCACAATTTCGCGGCGCAGGGTCAGCACTTGGGCCTGCCGTTTGGTGGCCACAAAAGCCCGGACTGAACCCTCGACCGAGCGCACCAGCGCTTGCATAAAATTCCGATCATCCATAAACTTGA
>JBBQXF010000079.1:0-22315 GCA_038209965.1 Cytophagales bacterium
GTCTAAGCTCTCCACAAAAAGGTCTATGCGCCGAACTACATTGTCGGGCGATACCAGTTGTTCAAGTGGCTCGGTGAGGCTGTAGGTGGCTCTGTTTTTTCCTATAATAAATTTCATTCTACAAGTTAGGAAGTTTTCTTGGATTTGTGCTATCTTTGAAGTGTCTAGTTTTTAAACGGACTGACGTTGGTCACAATTTTGAACAAACACCTCAATGGAACAAAAATTCAAAATTGGAGATGTCGTAGGGATAAAATCAGGCGGAATTAGTATGACAATCGCATCATACAATGAAGAAAACAAAACCTATTACTGTCAATGGTTTCAAGTTTCTGATAGGATTTACGGAGATAATGATACGGAAAAAGACCAACTGGCACATACTTACTTTCACCAAGATACTCTTGAAAAAAGGTAATAAATCTACAAAAACCTGTAACTTTACCAAAAATATAAGCTTATGGCAAAGTACATCAATCCATATACCGATTTTGGTTTCAAAAAACTCTTTGGTGAGGAAGGTAATAAAGACCTTCTCATTGATTTTTTGAATCAACTTTTGCCTGTTCATCACCAAATTGCAGACCTAAATTTTCGCAATGTTGAAAATTTAGCTGATTTGTCGGCAGAAAGAAAGGCTATTTTTGATATAAATTGCAAGGCTCTTTCAGGCGAAAGGTTTATCGTAGAAATGCAGAAAGCCAAAGTAAAATACTTTAAAGACCGAAGTTTATTTTATGTAACTTTTCCTATACGAGAGCAAGCACAACGAGGCGAATGGAATTTTAGGTTAGAAGCTATTTATTTTGTGGCTATTCTTGATTTTGAGTATGATGAGGCAGAGGAAAGACGCAAGTTTAGGCGTGACGTAGCTCTCAAAGACCAAGATGGAGATGTATTTTTTGACAAATTGCATTTCAAATTTTTACAAATGCCTTTGTTTCATTTGCAAGAACACGAACTAAAAACTAAATTTGATAAGTGGTGTTATTTTCTAAAAAACTTAGAAAGTTTTGACCATATTCCTGACATTCTCAACGAGCCAATTTTTCAAAAAGCCTTTGGCACTGCGGAATTAGCAGGTTTAACCGCCGAACAACGAGCCATTTATGAAGAAAACCTTATTCAATATTGGGGTATGAAAAGTGCTTTGGAAACAGCAGTTGAGGAAAAACAAATTGAAATGGCGAAAATAATGTTAGCAGACAACGAGCCAAATAAAAGAATAGCCAAGTACACAGGCTTGACAGTTGGGCAAATAGAACAACTGCGTAATGAAACAAAGAAAAACTGATGACAACATTGGCTTGGCAATAGCGGGGCAGAAGTGCTAATTTCAACTTTCGAATTCGATTAAACTTTTGTGCTTGTTCAACTGCAGTGCTATAAAATTCCCCACCTTTGCCAATTCGTAAACCGTCTAACTGTCTAAAAACCCCATAAGAGCCTCTATGTCAAGGGTATGCAAGCGCGTGGTAAGCCGCATATCTGAACTGAGCTACTTTAAAAAGCACAAAATACCTTCGGTAAAAGGGCGCAAAATTAGTCATCAAAGCCCAAAGGTGCTAAGTCTAAGCTCTCCACAAAAAGGTCTATGCGCCGAACCACATTGTCGGGCGATATCAGTTCTTCAAGTGGCTCTGTGAGGCTGTAAGTGGCCCTGTTTTTTCCTATAATAAATTTTATTCTACAACTTAGGGAGTTTTTCTGGATTTGTGCTATCTTTGAAGTGTCTAGTTTTTAAACGGACTGACGTTAGGTGCAATTTAAGACAACACCTATAACATTAATATTCAAAAATAATCAATTAACAACTTTTAATCAAACAAATGCTTGACAGAATTATTGAAGATTATACCTATTTAAGAAAATCGCTTGACAGGTTAACAGAAATGCTTTTAAGAATTGAAATTAAAGACCTTCTTGCTGAAAGTTGTTTTTACTATTCTTGTGGTGCTGACATTAGTCCGATAATTGCTCTGAAAAACGAAATATATTCATATATCTGTAGTGATGCTCACACAGTTTGGGGTGAAACAAATTACGACGAAAAAATATACAAGTTAAAATCTGAACTTAGAAAAAATAATTTTACAGAAATTCAAACTTTCAAAATTGACCTTGATTGGCTTGAGTTGAAAAACAAAACTTATGTAGGTGGAACAATTTCAGACTATCAACTTAAACCAGAAGACTTTCTTGGAGAATTTAGTTTATGGGAACATAATAACAAACTTTATTTTTTAACTTACATTTCTTGGGACAACACTGCTACTTGGAATAATTTATATGTAAAATTCAAAATTACTCCGCTTGCGATTTGCAATTATTTAAAAGACACAGGAATTCCATATAATGAAGAAGGTGGATTATTTAAAGGCTGCAACAAACCAAAATACATAATCGGACATAATTACTCTAATGAGTTTTTTTTAAAACAAAAAATTGATTACTTTGGACATTGGAGTGGCTACAAAACAATTGACTTATTTGAACTTAAAAAAGCGTAATTAATAAATATAAACTGCACATAACAGCACCTACAAAAGATTAGCGGTTCAGTGGTTGAATGAAGCTTTGTGCCGCTTCGGCGGTCCGATTCGTATCAAATTCAGTGCTGGCAGAAAGTTTTGTGCTTCGGAATCCGCTTCTTCGCCAAGCGCCAAGCCGTTAGGCAAAAATGAAATTGAAAATCTAGTCGAACAAATCATCACCACCAGAAAACAAAACCCCGCCGCAAACACCCACGATTTAGAAACCCAAATCGACCAATTGGTGTACGAACTATATGGTTTGACAGAACAGGGGATCAAGTTGGTGGAGGGCGTTTAATCCTCCTACATGTTTAACCAGTAAGTGAACTTGAGCACCACCGCCCGGTTTTTGACCTGGAGCGTATCGGGAAAATAGTTGTCGGTATAGACCAAAAATAGATCCGATACCGGCTGGAAACGCCACTGGAGCCGGGTGTTGATGTTGACATTGTTGATCTGGCTGTTGTACTGCACATAGGCCGTGAGGAACACGCTGCGCGAGAAGGTGAAGTCCACGCGGGGGCCCAGCAACCACAGGTCAGCGCTGCGCTGCGGGGCTGGGAACCGGAGGCGGTTATAGGAAAAATCAACCGAAAATACCCCGTACGGTTGGAACCGGAAATTGGCATCGCCCTGAAAGCTGATCCGGTTACCGTTGAAATACTGGCCGGCGTAGCCGATCAGGTTGAGGAAAAACCGCTTGCGGGTGTCGGATTGGTAGGACAAGTTGACGTTGTAGTATTGGTAGGCGGTGCCGGCGGTCAGGCGTTCGCCACCCGTGTTGGTCGGGTCAAAGGGCGCAAACAAATAGGTATAATCCCGGGCCGCAAAAATTTCCAGCTCGGCGGTATTTTGAAAGCGCACGGTTTGCCCCAGCGAAATGTTCTGATCGGTGAGGCCATTGGCTTGGTTGGCAAAGATATCGGTGCTCACATACCAGCCCAACCGGTTGATTACAGTGGATTTGGGAAAAATCAGATAGGTAGCAGTCGGATTGATCCGGCCAAAATCGCGCCGGGGCACAAAACCCACGGCCGCGTTGTAGTTTTTGCCCACGAGTTGGTGGTTCCACTCTAGGCGCAGGTGGGGCTTGTTATAGACGAGGTTGGCCCCGTGCGCGAACTGCCCCGGCGCGGCCAGTTCACTGAACGAACGGTGGTAGAACACCTTGCCCGTCCACAAGTTGGAGGCCGAAGCCAAGTTATAATCCACGCCCAACATCCGGTTGAAGGCTTCCGGGCGGTCCGGGCGGTTTTCCAGCGGGCCAACTGCCTGCTTGTTCACGGAAATGAGCCCAATGTTGGATCGGCTGAACAGTTTGCGCTGTACGGCGGCCACCGTGAAATTGTAGCTTGGCAGATCAATGGCCGCATCGCGCCCGGCCTGCATGTTCATCAGGCCGACCCGCCAATTGTTGTCCACGCGGCCGCTGAGCCGCGCCCCAAAATAAATGGGGTTCTGCACATTCTGGCCCGTGGTGCGGTCAATGGCCACCCCGATCCGGCGGGAAAAGAAGGGGCGGATCCGGGCCGAGCCAAAATCGGAGAACAGATCAGCATTTTCGAGAAAGAACTGGCGGCGTTCGGGGAAGAAAATTTCAAAGCGATCCAAGTTGGTCACCTGCCGATCCACCTCCACTTGCGAAAAGTCCGGGTTGACGGTCAGGTCCAAGTTGAGGGCCGGCGTAATGGCCACTTTGGCATCTCCCCCCACGCCCCAGGTAGTTTTCTGGGCGGTGCCATCGAGGTGGCGTTTCGATATGCCCCCGGTGGCAAAGGGAATGAGCACCACATTGGCGCCGGGCTTGGCCAGCGGCTGATCCCACACCAACTCGCCACTGAACGCCAAATTGAACATTTGGAAATTGCGCGGGGTATTGGTCCAGATCGACCGCTCATTCTCTTTGCTGTCGATGCGATAAAAATTGACGTGCCACTTTTCGGCCCCTTGGCTAAACCGGAGGGTCTTGAACGGAATGGCAATTTCGGCCACCCAGCGCCCGTTTTCAATTTTAGTTTCGGAATACCATTTATTGTCCCATGACAGGGAGAGGTCGGCCGCGTTGGCCCCGCCGTTGGCAATCAGCCCCTCCCGCTGCACGCCATAGGGGCTGAGACCAAAGAAAAAACCGTTGGTCTGGTCCATGAACGGGTCAAGAACCACGCTGATTCCGTCATTGGCCGGGCCCCGGTAATCGCGCCGGAGGGAGTTGATCAGGTATTTGCCCGGTATTTCGTCCAGCACAATGGCCGCCACGTACACAAACTCGTCGTCGTAAGTCATCCGTATTTCGGTCTTGGCCTTGGATCGCGAAGAGTCAAAAGGAAAATATTGGTAGAAATCGCGCACGATCTGGGCAGTGGCCCAGTCGGCCTCCTCCAGCACCCCGTCCATTTTGATCTTTCCCAGTGCTTTTTTGATATGGTAGGCAGGGCGTTGGGCAGGAGGTTCATCGGCAAGGGCCAAAAAAGGGATCACCAACAAGAAAAATATCGTAAAAATGGCCCGCATAGGTGCTTGTTTAGGGTGATCGGTGACTTGGGGGGCAGGATTTCTGCTAAATGTGCAAAAGTAGCTAAATCGGGCAAGGCTTGCACCACCGCGCCGGCCAACCGACCGGAAAATAAAAAAGAAGGGCGCAGGTACCTCATTTGGCCAACTCGGCCATGCCCATTCCAAATGCCGTACCTCCCAAATCGTGGGCTGGTGGTAAATGGCCAGTTGTCTTGCGCATGTGAGAAATGTGGGCTTAATGTTGCTTTTTGGCCCATTTATAAGCTGCCCATGCCACTGCCGAGGGGGGAAAGGCACTTTGGCCCCCATGGATGGCCGACGGCGACTTGTAAGAAATGGAAGGGATCCAATACTTCACCCAGTGTAACAATCTACATCCTCAATTGGGCTACATGTCAAAAACGCGGCCAAAAGAAACCGGTTTGTTGGTCAGCTACAAATGATTGATCTTCGTGTCATAGACAATCAGCCATGAGCCCCAATACTGATTCAACCGCTTCATTCAATACTAACCAGCTCGAACTCATGAGAAAGTTACTTTTATTGTTCATCCTCCAACTGCTCGGCTGTATTCTGTTTGTGGGCTGTGTTTACGCCTAAATTTTGCCGCCCCCGTTTTCGGGCAATCCCATTATCTTTGGGCCATGGAAGCATACCGCCACCTTACGCCCATTCGTGCTGAAGATTTTATTTACACATTGCCAGAAGAGCGCATCGCCCAATTTCCGTTGGCCGAGCGCGATTCCTCCAAGTTGCTCATTTACCAAGCAGGAGAAATCAGGCACTCGATTTTCCGCGAGATAAGCCAACACCTTCCTTCTGATGCTACCCTGTTTTTCAACAATACCAAGGTGATCCCGGCCCGGCTCTATTTTCAAAAGGGCCAAACGGGCGCTTTGATCGAGGTATTTTTGCTCCATCCCGTCCGGCCGCACCATGAAGTGAGCCAAGCCATGCAAGTGACCCGGGCCTGCACTTGGGCCTGTGCGGTGGGCAACCTGAAGCGTTTCAAAGATGACACCGTACTGGAGCGGGAGCTGACCACCGATCAGGGCCACCCGATCCACCTGCGGGCCACCTTGGCCGACCGGGCCACCCAATGGGTTCAATTTGAATGGGATGCCGACCTGAGCTTTGCCGAGCTGCTCACCTACGCGGGGGAAGTGCCACTGCCGCCCTACCTGCACCGGCAAGCCAATGAAAACGATAAAGTTGCTTACCAGACGGTCTATTCCCAAAAAGAGGGAGCCGTGGCCGCCCCCACTGCCGGGCTGCATTTTACCCCCGAACTGATCGACGGACTGGTGGCCCAAGGAATCCAGACCGATTATCTCACCCTGCACGTAGCGGGGGGCACGTTCCAGCCCATCCGGCACGAGAATGTGCTGGAGCACCCCATGCACTCCGAGCAAATGATAATGAGCGCCGCCAATCTGCGCAATCTGCTGGTGGCTAAAGACATCGTCGCGGTGGGAACCACCTCCATGCGCACCTTGGAAAGCCTTTATTGGTTTGGGGCAGCGTTGTTGGCCAACCCCGAGGCCGAGTTCCGGATCGAGAAGTTGGCCCCCTATCAGCCCGGGGCGCTTCAACCGAGCCGCACTGAGGCCATTGCGCAGGTGTTGGCCTATTTGGAGCGCCGGCAAGTCTCCCAACTGGTCGGAGAAACCGAGATCATGATCGTGCCGGGCTACGATTTCCGGGTGTGCGATGCCTTGATCACCAATTTTCACTTGCCTGGCACTACACTCATCATGTTGGTGGCGGCATTTATTGGGGACAACTGGCGCGAGGTGTATGCCCGGGCCTTGGCCAGTGATTACCGGTTTCTCAGTTTTGGCGATTCCTCGCTGCTGTTTCGGAAACCCAAACCGTCAATCTAGCAATATTATCTACAATTGCCAAGGGTAATTTTAAAGCAATGCCCAGATGAGCAACAGAGTTGGTGCGGTTAAGTGCCCAACCCTGCTAATCCTGGCCGAAGTCACTACTTTTGTCCCCAAATTGAACCCAAAATGAAAGGCATCATTCTCGCGGGCGGCTCGGGCACCCGGCTGTACCCCATCACATTGGCCACCAGCAAGCAGCTCATCCCCGTGTATGACAAACCGATGATCTATTATCCGTTGTCGGTGCTGATGCTGGCCGGCATCCGCGAAATCCTGATCATTACCACGCCCGAGGATCAGGCGGGGTTCGTCCGGCTCTTGGGCGACGGCTCGCAGATCGGGTGTGCGTTCAGTTACGCCGTTCAGCAAGTGCCCAACGGCTTGGCCCAAGCTTTTGTCATTGGGCGGGAGTTTGTGGGCCGCGAAAAAGTGGCCCTGATCCTAGGTGACAATATTTTTTATGGGGCCGGCCTGTCCGGCTTGCTCAAAACCAACAATGACCCGGAAGGTGGCGTGGTGTTTGCCTATCACGTATCAGACCCGGAACGGTACGGAGTGGTGGCCTTTGATGACCAAATGAACGCCCTCACCATTGAAGAAAAACCCACCCAGCCCAAATCCAATTATGCTGTGCCCGGCCTGTATTTTTATGACAATTCAGTGCTGGACATTGCGGCCAGCATTGCGCCCTCACCGCGTGGCGAATACGAGATCACCGATGTCAACAAAGAATATTTGCGGCTGGGCAAGCTCAAAGTGGGCGTTTTGCAACGCGGGACGGCCTGGCTCGACACCGGGACTTTTGACTCGCTGATGCAAGCGGGGCAGTTTGTGCAGGTGATCGAGGAGCGGCAGGGCCTCAAAATAGGTTGTATCGAGGAAGTGGCCTATAAAATGGGCTTCATTGACAAAACCCAACTGGCCCAAGTGGCCCAGCCCCTGTTAAAGAGTGGTTACGGCAAATATTTGATGGACTTAATCAAGTGATAATTGAACGATGTTCCTAGCAACGGAATTTGAAGGATTGTGGGTGATTGAACCCACCATTTTTGGCGATGAAAGAGGTTATTTCTTCGAGAGTTTTAACCAACATAAATTTGAAAAAGAAACGGGCCTAGCTGCCCATTTTGTGCAAGACAACGAGTCCCTGTCGGCTTTTGGTGTGCTCCGGGGCCTGCACTCGCAGCTCGGCGAATATGCCCAAGCCAAATTGGTGCGGGTGTTGAGCGGAAAAATATTGGACGTGGTGGTCGATATGAGGCCCGGATCGGCCACCTTTGGTAGGTCTTTCAGCCTGATACTTTCCGAAGAAAACAAGCAACAACTCTACATTCCCCGTGGCTTTGTGCACGGTTTTGTCGTACTGAGCCAATCCGCGAAATTTTCTTACAAGTGCGACAACTTCTATTCGCCCAAGCACGAGTT
This sequence comes from Cytophagales bacterium, assembly GCA_038209965.1. GTDB lineage: Bacteria > Bacteroidota > Bacteroidia > Cytophagales > Thermoflexibacteraceae > JALONO01. The sequence goes on from JBBQXF010000079.1 coordinate 8,363, forward strand.
GGGCATTATCTACAATGACCCCGACTTGGCCATTGACTGGCAATTGCCTGAAGATCAACTTGTCATTTCCGAAAAGGACAAAAACCTACCTACGTTTCAGGCAGTTGAAAGGCTCACCGTGGTGCGTTAAACAACTTTGACTTAGCGGAACAACCGATCAATGCTTTGAGTGGGAATCAGGTAAAATTATACTTTAAACGGTCACAAGATTAACTTTTCAGTAGTCATTTACCCTTGTTCGGCCTAAGTGCCGGCCCGCCGTGGCAAGTGCGCCGTCCCGGTCGGCTGGCCGTGGGTAAACCACTCTTTCAGCCCTGTGGCAACCCTCTTTCTTTTCTTTTGCTTGCCCAAAAGAAAAGAAACAAAATAAAAGGGCACCTTGTGCAATGCTTCCCCGCGCAGGCCCGCACCCCCTGCTGCGCAAGGACGCCAGCCCACCCCAACTTCAAAAGGCTAACTCTAGGCACTTATATTTGCAAAAAGTTGAGAATATAGCCACTAACGGTACAAGCAAAGCCATTTTTAGGCCATTAAACCTCATTTCCCAAAGACCATTGGCCGATCGGACCATTGATCGCGGCGGTAGTTTTTTCCAATCGGGCGGGTGCTCGCCTGATCGCCCACCGTACTTCGCCGGCCGGGCACAACCTGCCCCCGGCCAGCGAAAAATCGGTGAGTAGCCTGCTAGTCTTCGTTCTCTTCCCCAAACCGCGCACTGGTCTGGATGATATTGCCAAACAAAATGCTGTTGAGGAACAGTTTGTTGCCGCCGTACCAGAAAGCCCTAAAGTTGACATTGTCCGCAAACGAAATAATCCGTCCCCGGCCCGAGGCATTGATGTTGATCACCGCAGTGCCCTTCACCATGTCCAAGTTGGGCTTGGAAATGTAGCCACTTTGCAGCGGGCTGGCCGTGTACACCAAAGGCGAACCGATGGGATTGGTGCCGCGCTTCATGAAAATTTTATTGGCCTTGAACACACTCACCGACGGGCGGGTGTAGCCAAACGCTAGTGGGTGGGAAAGGTCGAGCGTGGCCTCAAAAATGCTCCCGCCAATTTCTTGGGCCCCGAGGCGGTTCTCAAGTGCTGCATAGGGCACGACTAGGGTGGAGTCACGCTTTTCGGTCTTGTAGCCCACATCGGTAAAGCCGTTGCGGCTGGCCCACTGCACAGCATCCTCAATGGCAATGAGCGTGCCGCCGCCCTGTACCCATGCCTTCAATTTATCTTGGGCCGGCTTGCCCAGTTCGGCATAATTTCCGTTGGCCATGATGATGGTGGTGTAGCGGGCGGGATCGGTGCGGTTGAAATCGCGCAGATCCACCACACTGACCGGGATGTGGAACCGGTAATCGAGCAGGTGCCAGATTTCGCCCACGTCATAGCTCGATGTGCCCTGGCCCGCAAACAGCATCACTTTGGGCTGGCGCAGGGTGCGCACGTTGTTGCTGCCCAAGTCGGGGCCGCCGTCGGCCAAGCCCGTTCCAATGGCGTACACCGTCAGTCCGTTTTGTGCAGCAGCCTGCTTCACCCGTGCATGTACCAACTCGGCGTTCAGGCCCGATTGCTGCTGCACTGACACCAAAATAGTCCCGTAGCCAAATTTTTTGTTGCCGCCGGCCACTTTGAGGTCAAAAGGCCGGGTGGCCACTTTCACCATCAGTTGTTTGGCCAACAGTTCATACAATCCCTTGGGCGCGTAATACTCGTCATATTCAAACACATACCCGTAGTTGCTTTGGCCGCCCACCACGTCACCTTTGGGCAGGGCCACTTGGTCAATTTTATTGCCCAATAAACTGGCCACGGGCGTTTTCAGCTCGGCGTGGGGCAACCCAAAAGCCAAGGGAACCGTCCAAGTGGTGACATCGTAAAACAGGCTATCCTCATATTTAAGGGTTTTCTCAAAGATGGTTTTGACCAACCGGTACTGGGGCTGGGCCGTGGGCACTACGTACGAAGTGCCGGGCGCAAAGCTTTGGCCATCGGCCGTGGTGGCGGTTTTCAGTTCGTGCACCTCGATCTGGTGGCGGCGCAGTATTTCCAAAAAGTGATAGTTCTTGGCTTTGTCGCGGGGATCGCCAAACACATAGCCTTTGATCGGTGAGGCATTGGCGAGCCGGACCGCCTCCTGAAAAGCGTCGCGCTGAAACTGCAATAACTCCTTGCGCATGTTTTTGGCCGCTTCCAAGGTGGAGAGCGCAGTAACAAACTGGTTGCGGATGGTGAATGGGAACGTCACTATCCCGTTTTCACTCTCTTGGGCGTGCCCCCGCGAACTGGCCTGCTCAAACAGGATCCCGATCCCGCCGTGGGCATCGGGGTAGGTGGAGCCTTTACCGTAATAAAAATCGTCAAACCCCTCTTTGGTGAAATACAGCGAACCAATGCGATCCAGGAACTTCGCGTGGTAACTGCCGATTTTGCTGGTCAGCTCAAAATTCTTGCCCGGCGTGTTGGGGTTCATCCGCGAAGGCACGCCCGGCTGGAAGAAGAAAGTGGAATTGGTGCCCATTTCATGGTAATCGGCCACCACATTGGGCCGCCATTCGTGAAACTTCTGGAGGCGGTGCTGGCTTTCCAAGTGTTGGGCCGGCAACCAGTCGCGGTTCAGGTCAAACCAATAATGGTTGGTGCGGGCACCGGGCCAAGCCTCGTTAAACTCCCGGGCCGAAGGATCGGTCACCAAACTGCCAACGCTCTTGTGGGTGTTGGCCCAAGAGGCAAAACGGTTCATCCCGTCGGGGTTTAGGCAGGGATCGATCACGATCACGGTATTGTCCAGCAGGGCATCGATCTGGGGGCCTTCCCCAGCGGCCAAATAATAGGCAGCCAGCAAGGCCGAGTTTACCCCGCTTGGCTCGTTGCCGTGCACGGTGTAGCCCAGCCAAACGACTACGGGCTGGGTGTCTAGGTTGGCACTGGCCGACTTGGCCGGATCCGAAAGCGTCAAGTGCTGCTGGCGGATCTGCTCTAAATTGCCGTGGTTTTTGGGCGACGTGATTTTGAGCAGGATCTGGGGCCGCCCTTCGTAGGACTTGCCAAACTCCTCGTAAGTGACCCGATCCGAGGCCGCGTCCAAAGCCCGAAAATAATAGACCAGTCTGTCGTGCGTCACGTGCCACTCGCCCACTTTGTGCCCTATCACCGACTCGGGCGTGGGAATGGCGGGGTTGTAGCGGATGCTATCGGGCAGGTAATAGCCCAACTCTTGGGCTTGGGCACGGAACAGACTGGCAATAATCAAAAGAAAGAGTAAGAAACTGTTTTTCATGAAAGCAAACGTTTTGGGTGCATTGATACAATTTGAAAAGTAAAGAAACTGATTTTTGTTTGATTTGCGGTTCCATTGCCCAATAAAGACCATTTAAGAGCCTGTTCTTGGGAAGATAGGCCAAAAAGCCTAATTTTACTTTTAAAAAAAACCGTCCATGCCAACTTTCCTTCCCCAAGAATACCGGCTTACCCAATACTCGCACGGGGCGGGTTGCGGTTGCAAAATCTCGCCCAAAATCTTGGACAAGATCTTGTTCAGTCCGTCCCAGCCCCCCCGCCACCCGCAGTTGCTGGTGGGCAACGATACCCGCGACGATGCCGCTGTATATGAACTGCCCAATGGCCCACTTTTGATCAGCACCACCGATTTTTTTATGCCCATCGTCGACGATGCCTTTGACTTTGGCCGCATTGCCTCGGCCAACGCCATCAGCGATGTGTACGCAATGGGCGGCACTCCCCTGATGGCCATTGCCATTTTGGGTTGGCCCATTGACAAACTGCCGCCCGAAGTGGCCCAGCAAGTGCTGGAGGGCAGCCGATCCATCTGCGAAGAAGCTGGCATTCCCTTGGCAGGCGGCCACAGCATTGACTGCCCTGAGCCAGTATTTGGCTTGGCCGTCACCGGGTCAGTGGAAAAACACCACCTCAAGCGCAACGATACCGCCCAAGCTGGCAATGTACTTTACCTGACCAAGCCACTAGGGGTCGGGATTTTGAGCACCGCGCAGAAAAAGGGCATTTTGCGGCCTGAGCACGCCCACACTGGGCGCGACCAGATGGTTAAGCTCAACAAGATCGGGGCCGCCCTCGGCCGTTTGCCCGGCGTGACCGCCCTGACCGACGTAACGGGTTTTGGCTTGCTGGGCCACTTGGCCGAGATGTGCGAGGGCAGCGGCCTGGGTGCACTCCTCCACTTCGATCGAGTACCGCGTTTGGCGGGTTTGGATGTGTATTTGGATCAAAAAGCCATCCCCGGCGGCACCCACCGCAATTGGGACAGCTACGGCCACAAAATTGGCCCCATCAGCGACTACCAGCGCCAGTTATTGGCCGATCCCCAGACCAGCGGCGGACTGCTGGTGGCAGTCGATCAGGCCAGTGAAACACAAGTATTGGCGGTTTTTGCCCAACATAGCCTTGATCTCCAAGTTATTGGCGAACTTGGAACCAAGAAAGGGGACTACTTGATCAATGTGGACTAAAGTACAGGCGCAACGACTGGCCCTGAAATGGTTCAGCCCCAGTCCATGCCCATCGTACCCGGATAATGTGTTGCCAGAATTCAGTTTGAAACCGATAAAAGAGTGAGCCCAAGATCAAGATTGGGCGCAGTTGTTGGTTCAATGCGTTGCAGCCATTAACAAATATAAACACCTGAAAATCAAGTCTACCGATTGCGTAAATAGTCCAATTCATTTTTCTATTCATTTATAACACCGACGAAAATGAAAAACTCCTCCTGGTTCATCATGGCTACACTGTTCATGCTGGCGCACACCACGCAAGCCCAAAAAACGGTTACCCTCACCAAAACCGCCCTGCAAGACAAGATCAGGGGAGGCTGGGCCGGTCAAGTGATCGGCTGCACGTTTGGTGGCCCGACCGAATTTAAATACAATGGCACGATGATCAACGACTACCAGCCCATTCCTTGGTACGATGGCTACATCAAAAAGACGATGCAAGATATCCCCGGCCTGTACGATGACATTTACATGGATCTGACTTTCGTCGATGTCTTTGAAAAAGAAGGACTGGATGCGCCGGTGGCTTCCCACGCCAAGGCGTATGCCAATGCTGATTATTTATTATGGCACGCCAATCAAATAGGCCGTTATAATATCCTGAACGGATTGATGCCGCCTGCTTCGGGCCATTGGCTAAATAATCCACAGGCGGATGCCATTGATTTTCAGATCGAGGCAGACTTTGCCGGGCTGATGGCCCCAGGAATGCCCAACACGGCTACCGAGATTTGCGATAAAATTGGCCACATCATGAATTATGGCGACGGTTGGTACGGTGGGGTTTACATGGCCGCCATGTACTCGCTGGCCTTCACCTTCACCGACATCAAAGTGGTGGTGAAAGAAGCCCTGAAAACCATCCCACCCCAAAGCAATTTTTACCAGTGCATGGCCGATGTGATCAAGTGGCATAAAATGTACCCCAACGACTGGACCAAAACTTGGTGGGAAGTGCAAAAAAAATGGTCATCGGACAAGTCTTGCCCCGAAGGAATCTTTGCCGCTTTCAACATTGATGCCACCGTAAATGCCGCTTACGTGATCATGGGCCTGCTCTATGGCAACGGCGACTACGCCAAAACCTTGGAAGTCAGCACCCGCTGCGGGCAGGACTCGGACTGCAACCCTGCCTCGGCGGGCGGGATCCTGGGCACGATGATCGGCTATGATAAAATTCCCGCCTATTGGAAAATGGGATTGAAAGAAGCCGAAGATCTGGATTTCAAATACACCACCATGTCGCTCAACGAAGTATATAGCATCGGGTTGAAGCACGCCCTGCAAGTGGTGGAGCGCAACGGGGGCCAAGTGCAGGGCGATCAGGTGATCATCCAGCCCCAAGTGCCCAAGGCAGCCAAACTGGAGCAAAGCTTCCCCGGGCACTTTCCCCTTGAAAAACGGCGCATTGGCCAGAAACTGACCAATGAAATGGTCTTGGAATTTGAGGGAAATGGCTTTGTGATCATGGGATCGGCCGATCGCATTGACACTGAAAACGATCATGTGTTTGAGGCCGAACTGGTCATTGACGGCCAAGTGGTCGAAAAAGTCAAGCTGCCCACTACTTACAAAGAGCGCCGGTTCAACTTGTTCTGGAAATACCAATTGCCCAAGGGCAAGCACCAAATCAAAATCAAAATCCTCAATCCGTCGGCCAAGCACCACGTCAATGTGAGTGACTTGGTCGTGTTTGGTGATCAAGAAGTGACAAATGCGTGGAAAAAGTAAAACCTGGACAAGTTTGGCCGGAACTTATTGGCAGATAATTGTTATTGTACTAGGAGGAAAACTTCTGGTATGCATTACTTATCCCATTTGATAAAAGAATGAGCACAAAAGGCAGGGTGTTGGTAGCCATGAGCGGGGGAATTGACAGTTCAGTGGCGGCGGTTTTGTTGCATGAGCAGGGCTACGAAGTCATCGGTATGACCATGAAAACGTGGGATTACGCCTCCTCGGGCGGGAGCAAAAAGGAAACGGGCTGCTGCAGTTTGGACTCGATCAACGATGCCCGGCACGTAGCGGTGAACCTTGGTTTCCCGCACTACATCATCGATATCCGCGAAGAATTTGGCGATTACGTCATTGACCATTTCACCAACGAATACCTTGAAGGGCGCACCCCCAACCCGTGTGTGCTCTGCAACACCCACATCAAGTGGGATGCGCTGCTGCGCCGGGCCGATAAACTGGGCTGCGATTTTATTGCCACCGGCCACTATGCCAACGTGCGCCAGGTCAATGGCCGCTTTGTGATTTCCAAGGGGGTGGACGAGGCCAAAGATCAGTCGTATGCGCTCTGGGGCGTGTCGCAGGCCAGCTTGGCCCGCACCGTTTTCCCGCTGGGCCACCTAACCAAGCCGCAAGTGCGCCAAATGGCCACCGACCGGGGGTTCCTTGATCTGGTGAACAAATCGGAGAGCTACGAAATCTGTTTCATCCCCGACAACGACTACCGGGGCTTTCTCAAACGTCGGATCCCGGGCTTGGAAGCGCAGGTGGCCGGGGGCGAATTTATTTTTGAGGATGGGACGGTAGTTGGCCACCACCAAGGTTATCCGTTCTATACCGTGGGCCAGCGCAAGGGCTTGGGCATTGCGTTGGGCATTCCGGTTTTTGTGGTCGAGATCCGCAAAGATACCAACCAAGTAGTGCTGGGCACTGACCAAGCGTTGCTCCGTGATGCGCTCTGGGCCGGCCAACTTAACATGATCAAATACCCGGACCTGATCGACCGGCCCACCGAGGGCATAGTCCGCATTCGTTACAATGACAAAACGGGCACGCCCGCCATCATGGCACAGGAAAGTGGCCGGATGAAAGTGCTGTTCCACCAACCGGTTTTTGCCATTGCGCCGGGCCAAGCCGCAGTATTTTATGAAGGCGACGATGTGATCGGTGGGGGCTGGATCCAGTCCAGCTTCCGGCAGGACAAAGCCAACCACCCCACCGAGGAGCTAATGGCCCAAGCCTAGGCAAGATTTTTGCCTGATTTCCAATTTGTTGCTTGATGATGGATGAGCATCAATGTTGGTTTGGCGGGTTGTGAATCAAATTCGTCCTTTAAATTGAGGAGCTGGCCGCGCCCGCTATCGCGAACACTTATGTTGGTTTGGATAGTGGGCGATCAAGGTTATTTACCCCCGCGAACTCAGGCAATGTCAATTCTCTCACCAAGGCGCATCACTTGGTGGGGAGTTCCCAACGCCACCGCTTGGGCGCTAAACTTGGCGGGATCCTCGGTGTTGAACTCGAACAGGTCGTAATGGTGCGGCACAGTGAGCTTGGCCCCAATGGCTTGGCCCAGTTGGGCGGCTTGGGCATAATCCAAGTTGCCCGCCACTCGCCGATCGGGCCGGTTACCATTGATGGGCAAAAAAGCCAAATCCACGGCCATGGGCCGGAGCAGGTCAACCATCCCCTCGTACCAAAGTGTGTCGCCGGAATGATAGACCCGGTAAGGGCCAAAACTCACCACCAGCCCCAAGTATTTGAGCCGGCCCTGGGCATCGCGCTCGATCTGGTTGTGGGCAGCGGGCACGGCCAGAAATGTAAACGGCCCAATCTGCTGGGGCTGCTCGTCCGAAATGCCCACCGGAAACTGCGGATCGCAGGCCAGCCGCTCGGCCACGAAGGCGCGGTTGGCTTCGGGAATGAGCAAATGCAGGCCCGGATTAGCCGCCAACAAAGGCAACAGCGTGTCGGCATCCAAATGGTCGGTGTGGTTGTGGCTCGAAGTGACAATATCAACCATGTCCAGCAGGGCCGGATCACACACCCGCTCGCTGAGGCGCGTATGGGGTTTGTCGGTCTGGGCGTACTTGACCGTGAGCGAATCGGACAAATAGGGGTCAAAAAGCAAATGGCGGCCCTGCCACTGGAGCAAAAAGCCACTTTGGCCAAGCCACCAGACCCGAAAACCACTCATTTGCCCGGCCGATTGGCGGATATCAGCCACCAAGGTTTGATCTTTCTGATAGGCACGAATCATGGAACCGTTCGATTTTTGGCAGTTGCAATATATGACCGATCGCGGGTAAATTGCAAAAAAGTCGCATTATAGCTTCATCTTTGCCACATGGAACAGTTTTTTACGGAAAACTTTGGCGTGAGCAAAACCCTCTTTGATTGGGTGATTTTGCCGTTGGTGGTTTTTTTGGCCAGGATTGCCGATGTTTCACTCTCCACCACCCGCATCATGTTTGTGATGAGCGGGCGGCGCAACTTGGCCCCGATCTGTGGTTTTGTGGAAGCCACCATCTGGATTTTGGCCATCGGCCAGATCATCCGCAACTTGGGCAACCCGGTTTCCTACATTGCCTACGCGGGCGGGTTTGCCACCGGAACCTACATAGGCATGTACTTGGAAAGCAAACTGGCCTTGGGCAAGGTCATTGTCCGGGTGATCACCCGGATCGATGCCGCCGACATGATCGCCTTCCTGAAAACTTCCAGGTTTGGGTTTACCAACCTCCGCGCCGAAGGCCGCAAGGAAAATGTCAATGTCATTTTTTCGGTAATCGAGCGCCGCGATTTGCCCGAATTTATTTCCATTATCAAACAATTCAACCCCAATGCCTTTTATACCATTGAGAGCGTGCGCTACGTGAGCGACGGTGGCCTAATGGGCCCCGAGGTGGGCGATGGCCCAGCCAGCGAACGGCTGCCCTTGATTCGGCGGTTGATAAAATAATTGTGGGTAGAACGCCTATTTTATGGACAAACAATATTACAAGGAATATTTTGACTTGGAACGCGGCCACTGGTGGTTCCGGGTGCGCAACCAGATTTTGATGGAACAGATTGGCCGGCTCTTGGGCAACCAAAAACCTACCCGCCGGATCCTCAATGTGGGGGCGGGCACTTTTTCCACTTCCGAACTACTGAGCCAATTTGGTCAAGTGACCTCACTCGAGTATGATGCCGACTGCGTGGCCTACACCAAAAGTCGCTTGCCCGGTATCCAACTGGACGAAGGCTCCATCCTGGAACTGCCCTTTGCCGATAATACCTTTGATTTGGTGACGGCCTTCGATGTGATCGAGCACGTGGAAGACGACCTCCAAGCGGTGCGGGAAATGAAACGCGTTTGCAAACCGGGCGGATTGGTGGTAGTGAGTGTGCCCGCGTTTATGACCCTCTGGAGCCACCATGACGTGGTGAACCACCATTTCCGCCGCTACACAATGCCCAAGCTTCAGGCGGTTTTTGGGGCCAAGTCGGATCCGCCAGCCCTGCCGGGCCGACTCCGTTACCACAATTATTTCAACTCCGCCCTGTTCTTGCCCATTGCGGCGTTCCGAATGCTGTCGCGGGCCATCCCCACCAAGCTCATCCGCAGTGGATCCGGGGCCGACAACACACTGGTGGACGTGGACAGCCCGGTGAACAAAATCCTGTACGCCATATTCGACTGGGAACGGCGCCTCCTCAACCGGGGCTGGAAATTCCCGTTTGGCGTGTCAGCCGCTTTAGCTTGGCAAAAGGACGGGGCGGGATAAGCGGCCCGAAACCGCCAAGCATGGGGAGAAGCTAGGGGTGATTGTGCATTCTGCCTGATATGCAACGGAAGTTCAACACTCTTTGCAAGCGCGAAACCCTTTTCCCTTTGGGAAATATTTGACATTGCCTCCCACTGAAAAGCGGTTGATTCCTTAAATTGTTCAGCCATGCTTTTGTCGTCTTATTACAATAAAAACAGGCTTGATTTCCTTTGTTTTACATTCCCCAATGAACTGCAAAGGTCTCAATTAGGTGTTTGTTCCACAACATGGCTCGTCCGTTTTGAGCACAATAACCGAAAAATGAAACACTGTGCCCACCGATACGCCTTTGCCCACAATGAGGGCGTTGCAAAATTTCAGGGTAACCCCAAAGCCCGACTGAGCACTTTTTTTATTTGAAATTGCCATTTTGCTGACAAAAATCATAATTAACCGCACTTGCCAGTTTACATGGGTGAAAGAAAGGTATTTTTGTTGCCAAAACGCATCCTCCACCAATTGCTGGATGACGAAAATCTATCCCCCTGATCGCCGATGACGACTAACCAACACCAAGCCATCCCCCCTGCCTTTACCTACAAAATGTGGATTGAAAAACGCTGGTCCGATCTGGACGAGGCCCGGATCGTGAACAATGCCAAGATCATGACCTATTTGGAGGAAACCCGGATCCGTTTCCTCCGCGAAAACATCGGGTGGGATTTTGACCGGCATGGTCTCGTAGTGGCCCATGCCAACATCGACTTCCGAAGGCCCATCACCCTGACCGACCAGCCTTGGGCCTACCTAAATGTGGGCAAAATCGGCGAGAAAAGCATTGCCCTCGATTGCCTCATTGCTGAGCAAGTGGGCAGTGAGTGGCGGGTTTTTACCGAAGCAAGGTTTGTGGTTGTTTCGTTCGATTACGCGGCCAAGGTTTCGGTGCCCATCCCCGCCCACCTCCGCAAGCGCTTAGTGGGGTGAGCTCATCGCTTGGCCACCTTTAAATGACATTGCCCCAAGCTCAAGCGGTTTGGTGCTTTTCGATTGAGTGGTCATTGGCCACCAGCCAGACATGCGCCCCAATCTTTTTGGGATGGCAAAACCAATGTTCCGCTAGTCGAGACAATGCTTAAAAATTTATATATTTACGTGACCAAGCCGCTCCCAAACTGTATCAACTATGAGAACGCTCTACCTGTTGCTTTGCCTGTTGCCGTGGCCCCTGCTGGCGCAAGTGGACGCACAAAAGAAAATCCAGCGCCAACTGATCTTGGCCGAGCCCAACAGCGTGGTCGAGTTGGGGGCTGGAACTTTTGAGCTGACGGGAACGCTCTCGCTCGAGGGCAAAAAGCACATTACCATTCGCGGCCAAGGCATGGACAAGACCATCCTTTCGTTCAAAAACCAAGATCAAGGGGCCGAAGGGCTAAAAATCAGCAACGCCGAAAATATCACCATTGAGGACTTGACCGTGCAAAATGCTAAGGGTGATGCCATCAAGACCATGCACGTGGTGGGGATCACCTTCCGGCGGGTGAAGACCGAATGGACAAAGATCTCCAAGAAAAACGGGGGCTATGGCCTTTATCCAGTCCTCTGCCGCGAGGTGGAGATCGATGCCTGCGTGGCCATTGGAGCCTCGGACGCGGGCATCTACGTGGGCCAATCCCAAAATATAACGGTCAAAAACTGCCGGGCCTATCACAACGTGGCGGGAATTGAGATCGAGAACTCCCTCAATGCTGATGTGTTTGACAACGAAACCCACGAAAACACGGGCGGTATTTTGGTGTTCGATTTGCCCGATTTGGAACAGAAGAAAGGTGGCAATGTACGGGTGTTCCGCAACCACATCCACCACAACAATTTCCCCAATTTTGCGCCCAAAGGCAATATTGTGGCCAAAGTGCCAGCCGGTACGGGCATTTTGATCTTGGCCACCAGCCAAGTGGAGATTTTTGCCAACCGGATCTTGCACAACAACTCGATCGGTACCGGGCTAATCAGTTATTACATGACCGAAAACCCGATCCAAGACTCGCTCTACTACGCTTATCCCACCGATGTCTCCATCCATGACAACGAATACAAGCGCGATGAGGTCAGGTTTCAGGGCAAAGGCCGCTTTGGCCTACTTTTCAAATACAAATTGGGCTTTGGCAAGCACGTCCCCGACATCGTGTATGATGGTATTTTGGACGATAAGAAACCCGGGGCCCAAATCTGCCTCCGCAACAACGGCGCGGCCACTTTTGCCAACCTCGATGCCGCCAACCAATTCAAGCGAGTCGGGCGCGATCAGGCCCCCTACAATTGCGAGGGGCAGAAATTAATGGGCAACCGCAACCAAACCAAACGGCCATGATCAAACACTGGTTGGGAGTTAGCTTGGTCTGCTTTGCCTTGGCCGCTTTTTTGCCCAAGGGCGCTGGGCGTCCGCCCGACAAGGAAAAACTGTCGGAATATGGCTTCTTTTCCGGCAAGATGGCCCTGCAAGTGCCACAGGCCGGGGTGCAGCCCTATCAACTCAACACACCGCTCTTCTCCGACTATGCCGAAAAGCTCCGGTTTGTGTACCTGCCACCGGGCACGGCTGCCCAATACCATCCTACCGAGGTGTTGGATTTTCCCGCTGGCACGGTATTGATCAAAACCTTTTACTACCCCATTGACTTTCGCCAACCCGGGAAAGGGCGGCGCTTGATCGAGACCCGCCTGCTCATCAACGAAGGCGAAGCTTGGCAGGCACTCACCTACGTGTGGAACGACGACCAGACCGAGGCCCTGCTCGAGGTGGCAGGTGACACCAAAAAAGTCGCTTGGATCAACCCCGAAGGAAAAAAACAGCAACTGGACTATCAAATTCCCAATGTAAACCAGTGCAAGGGCTGCCACAATATGGACGAACAGTTGCGGCCCATTGGCCCCACGGCCCGGCAATTGAACGGCAGCCTTGACCACGGCCCAGCCAACCAACTGGCCCATTGGCAGGCCCAACGCCTGCTCCAAGGATTGCCCGACTTGGCGCAAGTGCCCCGGGCCCCCGTGTGGGACAATGCCCGCACGGGCAGCTTGGCCGAGCGGGCGCGAGCCTACCTGGACATCAACTGCGCCCACTGCCACCGGAGCACTGGCCCCGCCAAAACCTCCGGCCTGCTGTTGGATTGGCAGGAGCAAAACCCCACCAAGTTGGGCATATTCAAAACCCCGGTGGCCGCTGGCAAAGGTTCGGGCAACCTCCAGTATGACATAGTGCCCCAAAAGCCCGAAGCGTCCATTTTGCTGTACCGCCTGCACAGCACCGATCCCGGCGAGCGGATGCCCGAACTGGGCCGCCAATTGGTTCACCGCGAAGGCATGGCGCTGATCAAAGAGTGGATCAAAAGCCTTTAGCCGGTTGTGTTCCCTCGATTATCGCAGGGTAGCCCGCCGTTTCCCACGCACTCATACCGTATCCAACAACCCAATGCCCCCCTCCATTCATTAGGTATTAGATGCCAAACCCAGCGTGTAAGTTTTTGGCCAAAAGTTAAACTTTTTTCTTTTGTCCGGCAGGTTATCAACAAAGTGCAATCGCAAATTAATTGGGTGCAACTTTTATTAAATTAACAACGTTCTTGAAATAAAAATGTGGCAATTCTTTTTTTTTGATTTTGTGATTGCTTATATTTGATGGAGCAACAGATATAAAGATGGAAAATAAAACCCTGAACTACACGACCCTAACCACCTTGATCGCTGTGTGGGCAATGCTTGTAGTGAGCTGTAGCAGCCCGCAGAAAGCGACTGGAGTGCGCTACTCCACCAAAAAAGAGGGGCGCAGCCATACTGTCACCAAAAAATATAGTCCGTCGAGTTTATTCGCCATGTCAGCCAAGGGAAAATCAGGTAAGATTTCCCGAGGAGCTGATTTGCCGTGCCCCGACTTTAAGCGCACCG
>JBBQXF010000080.1:0-22215 GCA_038209965.1 Cytophagales bacterium
CCACCGGCCGTTTGGAAATGGCCCAGAAAAGTGTTACTTTAGCCGCAAGGATCCCCGATTCCTCCGTGCCCCGACAGCTCGCCTCGTGCTCAAGCTCTACGGCGAAGCTTCCGGGGGAACTGTCCTGCACACGCAGGAGGAGTTCATTGTATGCGGACGGCTAGTCAATTCGGCAAGCTGGAGCTGGCAGCAGCTCAGCGTGGGCAAGCTCGCGACAGTTGATGGCGGACGGCCAGTCATTTGGAGATTACCGCTGGGGGCCAGCCGGTTCCGATTGTTACCCAAGAAACGCACTACGATCCTTGGGGATTGGAGCTGAGTGGCATAGGGCCGGGGAAACGCTTTCTACAATGCGCCGGGGAACGCGGAGCACTGCTGGAAGACTGCGCGTCTGCGGTTCAACGGCGGCGTGGAGCGCACCGGCGACTTTGGCCCCAACTGGGACGAATCGGGGGCGCGCATGTACGATCCGCAACTGGGCAGGTTCCACGGTGTGGACCTGCTGGCCGGGATGTTCCCGGGCATACCCCTGTGCAGTTTGGGGCCAACAGCCCGGTGGTGCTCAACGGCCCGGGCGGGCTGTGCCCCGACTGCAAAACTTGGGGGGACGTATTGCGGGCAATCCACGAAAGCACGGCCGCGGCAGGGGTTTACATCAAGAACGGGGACGGCAGCAGCTACACCCACAGCTGGGCCAAGCTGATAGGGGGGCAACGGTGACATCCAACGGCGGTGCCTACCGCGATAGCGAGAAAAACCGTTTTGGGCACAACCAGGTATTGGCCAACGGCAGCGGGCCCATGAACACTGCCCACCACCTGGGCGGCGGCGAAAACCAGCCGCTCACGGCAACTGAGTACATGGATCACATCGGCCCGGACAATGAGTCCGCCGCCCGGGTGGTGATGTTTGGGCACATGGTGTGGCCCGCCGCGCCCGGGGGCGGCCTGCCAGCGCCCAGGGGCTGGCACCCGCCCATGCTGAAAGTTGCTGCTGCCGCTAAGGGGAAGTAGCCTTTTAGATGATGTTGCCAAGCAAGCAAAATCGTGGTTAGGCAAAGATTATAAAACTGTAATAAACAAAGCGGGTGACAAGGTTTTTATGTCAGAAGATGGACTGAGAAAAATGAGGTTTGATATTAAGAACCCTCATGGCGATGCACCTCACATTCATTTAGAAATTTTCAAAAATGGAAAATGGAAAGACGCTATTCCGGGTACCCATAGAGTATATCCTAAACCATAGAAGCAATGGAATTTAAAATTTTAGAAACAAGTTATAACGGAAAAAAATTTAGGATAGAGGAAGATTATCCTGAAGTGGGATCATACTTGTACATTTTTGAAGATGAAAAATGCATAAAGGATTATTTGCAAAATGATATTGAAGTATGTAAAAAACTTGCTTTTGAGGATTACGGAGTTCCTTTAGATAGATGGGTTTTGAAAGAAGAGTGATAATGCCGCTAAGGGGGGACTTCGTTTGCAGAAGGTTCATTCTCGGTATTTAATTGGAAAGGCAATCCAGCAGGAGGAATAAAGCCAACTGGTCCGTTTAGATTATTAGAAGGTGCAGAATACACATCAGCACGAAATTTAGCAAACTCAACAAATGCGGCTATGCGTAGAGCAAACCCCGAAATGTTTAAGGGTTTACAAATACACGAAATAAATCCAGTGAAATTTGGGGGTAGCCCAACAAACCTTTCAAACAAAATTTTCTTAACCCCATCGCAACACGCCCAATACACTAACTTTTGGAATGCATTAATGCGAAGCACTAAATAATAAAGCAATGGCAACAATTGATAAAAATACAGCACCAACAACAGGAGAAATAGATTTTTTTTTAAAGCAAATTGATTTTGCTTTGCCAAAAGGATTTATAGATTTCTTTAAAGAAACAAACGGTGCGGATATTAGCACGGACGAAAAATATATTCTTTTATGGGCATTGACAGATATGGTTCAACTTAATAAGGAATACAGTGTAGAAGAGTATGCCCCCGAATTTTTTATTTTTGGTTCTGATGGTGGAGACACAGCTTTTGCAATAGAAAAAAGTACAGGAGATATTTACGAAATGCCATTTATTGGAATGTCTAAGGAAGAAGCAGTTTTTAAGAATAAGACTTTTACAGATTTTATAAAAAGCATATAAAATAATATTCCCTTAAAATAACAAAGCCACCTACACGGTGGCTTTGTTATTTATTTGTCCAAAACGGCAACTTTTAGAGCCGTATAAAATTGTTGGTTGTGTTTAAAAAACGTAACTGTTTAGGTAGTCTTCCAGCAAATAGCTTGATTTGTATTTACTTTGAGCAATTCTTGGAAAACATTTTTTGCGTGTTTTTTGACTGTATTGACAAATCCTTGTATTCTAGCATAGATTTCTGCCCCTCTTTGTGTTCTAAAGACAGCTATTTTTTGTTTAATTTTAACATTCCGCAGCGCTTGTTCAGCAAGATTGTTGGTGAAAGGTACTATCTCCACAAAAGCAAATGCAAGCACTGCCTCTTGATGTTTTATCAAGCGGTCAAGTAAATTTCTGCCTTTGCTTTGCTTAGGCTTTCCTCTTGTTTTTATTGCATTGTAAGGCTCTTCTTTAGCTGCTTGCTGGCATATTTGCGCATATTTTGCCCTCCAAATAGCCCTGTTTTCCATCCCATTGATACTTTTGGTCCCTTGAGCTGTTTGATGGTAAAGTTCCATCAAAAAATCATGCATATCTACTGCCCAAACGCTGTTTTGTTCTTTGAGTGCTTGTAATTCCCGCAGTATATGTGCATTGCAGACAGCGTGCTTGCAATCTTCAAAAGGTAACTGTTTAGGTAGGTAAAGTATTTGATAATCAATTAGTTATAAAATTTAAAGTTTGCTTAAACGGGTGTGCAAATTAACTTAAATTACTGATAATCAAATAATTATAGAAATAAGTAATTTATTTAAAATCAAGCCAATTATTCATAACTAATTTATTTTCAATTAGTTATGAATAATTAGAGCACCTAAACAGTTACTTCAAAAGTAAAATATGTGGCACAACAGTCGTGAACAGCCCAATTTTTATAATCTTTCAGCACAGACACCCTATCATTTAGGGCTTTTTTGCCTCTGCTGTGATGAACAAATAAAAAGCAAAAAGACTCGCTGCAAGCCGTGTGCACCCACTCACGCTTGCCTGCTACCTTCAAGCCAGTTTCATCAAAATGAACTACTTCACTTGCCAAAATGTGTGCCCTAACCTGCTCTTCAACAGGTGCCAATGCTTCAAAAAGGCAATCATTCGCACTCACCGCTGTGGCCTCATTAAATTTATGGCCGTACAATGTTTCAATTAGATTACTTATTTTCTGAAAGGAAGGCGAAAATCCGTACTCAGGAGCGAACTCAATGTAAGAATTTTACTGCCATATTGGACATTTGCCTTTACTTGTTCTGGAAATTGTCCATATTGGGTAATACCACAACAAGTTGTGCAGGACAAACGGTGTCCTGTAACTTCTAAACGAGGAACAGGAATATCAAAAACTTGACGTTTGGAAGGCAACAATTCGCATTCTTCTGCTAAAATAGCTCTATTACAACAAATACAAACAGTGGGAGGGTGAATTACAACAAGGTCAGCAACGGCCACCATTTTTAAAGTATTACCTTTGTGGTCTTTCTGACCGCCTTTTTTCTTTCCTTTGGGAACTGGAACAGCTGCTTTTTTAGGGAAAATGTCTCTACTTGGTGGTTTGTGGCTGTTGGTACTGTTCATGCTCAATTGAACTTTCAATACAGCATTCTCTGCTTTTAAAGCTATATTTTCTGCCTCCAACTCTTTTACACGGGCTTCAAGAACATCTATACGTGCTAAAAGAGTATAGACTAGGGCGTGAAGTTCAGTAAAATTATTACTCAATTTCATAATGCGAATGTACTATTTTTTCCTAAATTGCAAAACAAAAAAAATAAGACCTAAACAGTTACCTATTTTCAAATGATGGAACGTTTTTAAAGAACGGAATTACAAACAAACTCATTCCTGAAGTAAGATACACTAAGGCGTTTATGTCTAATGAGTATATGGTACCATTTAAGCAATTCCCTAATAGGCTTGGGGCTTATCAATGGGAGTTCCAGCAAAATCAAATATTACGAGGCCCGTTAAACTTCAATATGCACTAATTATGAGTGATGATAAAAATATTTTCGGTTGCTTTTTTAAAGTTGGGTTTGACCCAAGCTTAAAAGAACAAGATTTTACAGATTTAGCCAATACATTTAGAACTTATATTTGGGGGGACAAAGGTATTTGCGACACATTAAAGAAGTTGAACAATGAAGATTACGGAAAGGATTTGAAATTGGCTTTGTTTCAATTTAATGTAAAGCCAACACAAATTGAGCTACAGAGATTAAAGGAAATAGAGCCTTACAGAGCAAAAGAAAAGTCAATAGGTATTCCGATAATTGTAACAGACGAAAACTTCTTTAGCAAGTCAGAGGAAGGGCGACTCAGCTTTTTAAAGCAATCAGTTTTACAGAAGTTAGATTTATTGGCAGAAGTAGTAAAGAAGAAAAAACTTGATACTAAAATGGATTTGCTGAAATCTGATTTAGAAAAAGCATTGGCGTAAAATTTAAACACGTTGCACTAATTTTAGCGGACTTAATAAAGTGGTCAACGGTAGTGAGTAAACATTCTTTTTCTTTTTCGGGCAATACCGAAATATCTTGAAATCTTTGAAGCATTTTAGGGTCTTTAAAAAGGTTGGCTTCATCATTTTCCCCCAACAGATAACCAATCGAAGTATCTAATAATTTAGCCAGTTTTTTAGCGGCATCAATACTTGGTGTCCCCGTTGGGCAAAGTCTGTGACTATTCACCTGAAATAAGCGAAAGTCGGTGACTCTCGCCAGCCCTGGCCACCAGCACGATGGCCTTCCATGGGGGCGCGGGCGGCGGAATTTTATATCCAGAACATCGCAGCATTCGATTTTTTGACCCATTATTTGGAGTAGGTTCTTATTGGTTGGGGTAGCTTTGTTGCCGGTGCGCTTCGCTAACACCAATAATGGAGTACTTCCCTTTCCAAGATCTGCTCAATACGAATATCGTCCAAGGGCAATTCGCTTAGAAATCCTTCTGAAATGCCGAAATTGGCTTTGTTTCTCAATGGTTTCTTTATCGCCCAGTCAAATCGGATAAGCTTTTTGTTCATTGTCAGATTGAATTGATTGTCACCAAGACACCAATTTTTTGGTTGAAGTTGTTTGTCAAAAAGTAGTCTTACAATAGCGTCAAACAGCTACGTTTACAGCACCGCTTCCCCTTCCCGCGCCCAAATGGCGAGGGCAATGCGCAACAGGTGGTAGGGATATTTTTCGGTCAGGGCTTCAAACAGGGGCTTGAGCGCACTGCCCCGGGCCAAGCCCAATTGCTGGGCCACTTGGACGATTTCCTTCACTTGGGCCAAGTTGATGAATTTCCACAGGTCGATGTCCCTGCCTTCTTCGTAGAACTTGACCAAGTGCGAAACAATGGTGACCGGGTTGAGGTTGCGCCGCTGGGCAATCTCCTCGATGGTCAGGCCCTCCTCAAACATTTCCAGGGTGAGCAGGAACGTGGCCGAGACCCCCAAACCGGGCTGGGTCTGGGGCTTATTGCTGATGCTGATGCCCTTTTCGGCCAAGAATGTGCGGATTGCTTCAATGATTTTTTCGCCATAAAGATTAAATTTCTCGCGGCTCACCCCGGCAATGCCCAGCAGTTCGGTCTTGGTCATGGGGCGGTGCTCGGTCATCTCGGTGAGCGTGGCATCGGTGAACACCACGTAGGCGGGCACTCCTTGCTGGTCGGCCAGTTGGCGGCGCAGGAGCCGCAGCCGCTCAAACAGTTCCTCGCGCAGGAGTTCCTTGGGGGTTCTGAAGACCAGCTCGCTTGCTTCGGCCTTTTTCTCATAAAAGGGCTGGTACTTGACCAGCAGCACCGTTTGGCCGTCTTTGAGCACGCCCCAACTGCGGGGGTTGAGCTTGAGCGTGTGCCCCTCGTCGTAGGCGATGTCCACCACCCCACTGTTGAGCATCTGGAGCAGGTAATCGGTCCATTCTTCGGGCCGCAGCTCGCGCCCAGCCCCAAAAGTCTTGATCTTATCGTAGCCTTTTTCGGTGACGCTCTTGTTGTGCGAGCCGCGCAAAATATCGGTCAACATGCCCATCGCCACCAGCTCGTTGGTGCGGGCAATGGCCGACAGCGCCTTTTGGGCCAGGAGGGTGGCATCAAACTTGGACCGTGGGTTTTGGCACACATCGCAGTTGCCGCAGTCCTTTTCGGCCACTTCGTTGAAATAGCTCAACAAAATGCGGCGGCGGCAAATCTCCGACTCAGCATATTGTTTCATCCGGGCCAATTTGGCGTTGAGCAGCTCGCGCCGCGCTTCGGGCTGGTCAGCGTTCATTTCCATTTGGGCGGTATAGTCGCCATAGCTATAAAACAGGATGGTTTTGCTGGGCATCCCATCGCGCCCGGCCCGGCCAATCTCTTGGTAAAAACTTTCCACATTTTTGGGCAAATTATAGTGGATCACCCAGCGGATGTTTGATTTATCGATCCCCATGCCAAAGGCGATGGTGGCCACGATCACCTGGACATCATCCCGGATGAAGGCATCTTGGATCCGGGAGCGGTATTGGTTGTCCATGCCAGCGTGGTAATGGTCGGCTTTGTAGCCGGCTTTGCGCAGTTTGGCTGCCACTTCCTCCGTGCTTCGGCGGCTCAGGCAATAGACGATGCCCGACTGGCCGGGATGCCGGGCCACAAAATCGGTGATGATCTTGATCCGATCGCGCCCCGGCAGCACCGTGAGACTGAGATTGGGCCGGTCAAACGAGGCAATGAACACCCGCGCCTCAGAGATGGCCAATTGGGTCAGAATGTCGCGCCGGGTCACTTTGTCGGCCGTGGCGGTGAGGGCCAGCACCGGCAACTGGGGAAACGCTTGTTTCAGCACTTTGAGTTGAGCATATTCGGGCCGGAAATCGTGCCCCCAAAACGACACACAGTGCGATTCGTCCACCGCAAAAAAACTGAGGTGCAACCGTTTGATAAAGTAGAAAAAAGTGCCCGACAATAATTTTTCGGGCGATACGTAGAGCAGCTTGAGTTTGCCCGTCAGGCAAGCCTCCTCGATCTGGGCCTGCTCGGGCGCACTGAGTGAACTGTTGATGAACGCCGCCGGGATACCGTTGGCGCGGAGGGCCTGCACCTGATCCTTCATCAGGGCAATGAGCGGCGAAATGACGATGCAGATACCGTCCAGCACCATGGCCGGCACTTGGTAACAGACAGACTTGCCCCCGCCGGTCGGCATGAGCACGAGGGCATCTTGACCGGCCAATACCATGTCAATAATTTCGGATTGGAGTGGGCGGAACTGATCGTAACCGAAATATTGCTTGAGAATGGAGGCTTTGGTCGACATGGGCAATGGGCAGGGGCTAAGTTGATGAGCCAAAATTAATTTAATTTCTCAGTTTTAGGGTGAAAAACTGCTTTCCACTAGTTAAAGCTAGTGGCGATTGATGAGGTTGCAACTGGCCTTGGCCAAAGCTTTTTTTACTACCCTGCCTCAAATGCTTGATGCAGCAGTGCTTTGAGCAATTGATCGGTCGCTTGTTGGTTGGCGATGATATGTGCTTTTAATTGTTTGGTTTTGGCCAATTGCTTTTCATTTCTGCTACAATGCGTTTTTGTTCGGATAGTGGGGGAAGGGGGATTAATGGATTATTGAAACCATCTCCCACAATATGACTCATTGATGTACTTTTTCCCACAGCGAGTTTTTGATAATAACCGACGGCAAATTTTGTTGAATTATAGGTGTTAATCAATATGTCTGCCATCGCAGGGCCGGGCCGCCAAGTGTCAAGGGCAGCCCCGGAGGGGCAATAGCAGCCTGCCAATGCCCGGCCCTTGGCAGCAGGGCAAACTGGCACCCAGCCCCGAGGGGATGCCATGCCCTGCCCCACAATAGGTTTGGCCCGTCGGGGCGCGATCCCCCAGTCGGGGCCTCCCCGATCCGAAGGCTATTTTTAAAGCTCGGTGAAACCTCAAAGTGCAATAGAATTGGCCAAAAAAGACCCAAATCTTTTTTTAACCCCCAATTTATCCACGATTCTGACCCAAGGGACATGATTGATGCGGCTCAAATGGCAGACATATTGTTGCAAGATATGGATTACTGTTGGTGCATTGGCTAGAACGGCTCCTACAGTATTACCTGTTTACCAGCTTGGCGGTTGGGAAAAACCAAATGGGCCATTGTGCGGCTGGCCAAAATTATTTTAAAAAGTACAAAGGAAAAAAAATAGTAATGCCGAGCCTTGGATTGAGGCTCGGCTGTCTGATTGTCCGTTTGTTCCGTCACTTATTTATGTTTTATTCTGTCGTTAATATTTGCACTATTGTCTTTTATCCTTGCCAACAATTATCTAATATATGCACCTTGCCTATATTTTCCCAAAAATAGAAAACCGATTCTAACATTTTAAACTTTTTAGACTATTATTTTGTATTTTTTGAATGAATCGGCAATTTGATGCGGTAAACCAATACCTTGAGCCGTTCATTAAAATCTACCACAAGCCACTGCACCTTTGGGAATAAACTATTTTTTGAGCCGCTGGCAGGCGAAGCTAAGGGCGAATTTGTCCAATTCGGCAAACAAAGCGGCGTAAGCGAGCTCATCGATCGGCGTGAGGAGTTTAGCTTGATTTTTCGTTCCCGCTGGGCAAAGTCGCCCAACTTCCCCGCTGGGGGTTTCGGGCTCGATTGCGCTGCTTGTGCCCCGCTTTACCGTTACCCCGTTGTTGGTGCGCTTTGTTAACACCAACAACGGGGTGGCGGGGTTCAATAGTGTTATTTTTTGGAGTTTACTAAAGGCTGGTTCAGGCAACAAACGGCTGGTGCCAGACCTCCGCCCATCGTGCGCTGCCTAGTTTTTGATGGCCCGGAAGGTGGAGATGGCTTGATCCACCGACTGATCGTCGATGTCCAAGTGGGTAACCAAACGGATCGCTCCCTTGCCAAAGGGGTTGGCCAAAATACCCGACGATTTTAGCCGTTGGCTGAATTGAAGCGGATCAAGGGTGGACAATAGCTTGAAAATGACAATATTGGTGTAAACTGGTACCACTTCGGCAACGTAAGGTTGTTCGGCCAAGCAGTCGGCCAAGGCCCGCGCCCGGGCGTGATCATCGGCCAACCGGGCCACGTTGTTTTGCAGGGCAAACAGGCCCGCGGCCGCAAGGTAACCCGCTTGGCGCATCCCTCCGCCCAGCACTTTGCGCACCCGCAGGGCGTGCTGGATGGTGCGCTGGCTCCCGAGCAGGAGCGAGCCCACGGGTGCGCCCAGTCCCTTGGACAAACAGATCGAGATCGTGTCAAACAATTTGCCATATTCGGTGGGGGCATCGCCGGTGGCGACCAACGCATTGAACAGGCGCGCCCCATCGAGGTGCAGGCGCAACCCATGCAAGCGGCAAACTTCGGCAATGGCTCGGATCGTGGCCAGATCGTAACAATTTCCGCCGCCTTTGTTGACCGTGTTTTCCAGCGCGACCAAACTTGTTTTGGGAAAGTGGATGTCCTCGGGATTGATGTTTTCCCGCACCACTTCGGGTGATAAAATACCATTGGGCGTATGCACCAGCCGGGCCGAAATCAGGGAGTTGTAGGCGATCCCCCCGCCCTCGTAGTTGTAAATGTGCGACATCCGGTCGCAGATCACTTCGTCTTGGGGCTGGGTGAGCACCCGCAGCGCGATCTGGTTGGTCATCGTGCCCGAAGGGCAAAACAGGGCGGTCTCCATGCCAAATAGCTGGGCCGCAGTGATTTGTAATTGGTTGATGGTCGGGTCTTCCCCATACACATCATCGCCCACCTTGGCAGCGTGCATGGCATCGAGCATGGCGGGCGTGGGCCGGGTGATGGTATCGCTACGGAAATCAATATAGTTCATGTCAAAATAGGTGTAGTTGGCAAAAATACACGATTCTCCAAAAAGCGGGCAAAGGCATTTTTAAGTTATTCTCGGTTATTTTTTGCATATCTGCCAAGTTTTGGCTTAATTTACCGACCAAAAAAACCTCCGGTATGCGAAAAATCATTTTAGGAAGCTGGATTATACTGGGACTGGCAATGGGGTGCAGCAAAAAAAGCAAAGCAAAGAAAGAAATGCCCCCCCCCATCACCCAAGAAAAGGCCGCTCCAGTTGACCAAACTGCCCCGGCCGGGCGGCCCATTGGCAAGATCCAAGTATTTTTGGAAACTTCGGGGAGCATGGCGGGCTATTTTCAGGGCAGCGGCTTCACGGGCGTGATCACCAAGCTGCCCATCATTTGCGAGAACATCGCGGCCAATAAGCAAGTGGGCATCCAGTTCATCAACACGCCCACCGATGTGAGGCCCTACTCGGGCACGCCGGCGGCCTTTGCCAATTATGTAAACCAGCAGCGGGGCAAGCTGTGCACGGCCAAGAGTTCGGAAATCCAGAACATATTTAGTTACATTGCCGACCAAACCAGCAGTGACGCGGTAAGCCTGTTTGTGTCCGACTGCATCCTCTCATTTGCCAGCCGCAAGACCGATGCCGTGGATCTGAACACCTTAGAGGCCAATGTGCGCGGCACTTTCCAGAACATCCAGCGCAAGGGATTTGCCGTTTCGGTCTATGCGTTCACCTCCGATTTTACCGGAACTTATTATAAGATGGATCTGACCAAGGAAAACTATGCCCAAGTGATCCGGCCCTATTATGTGTGGGCAATTGGCAAAAAGGAACAACTGGAAACATTCCGGCAAAAAATTGCGGGTGATGCCGGCTTTCAGCCCCAGCAGCAACTGCACCTTGGGTTTGGCTATGCCGCCGTGACCAAGTTCGAAGTTTTTTCCCAAATGATTACGCCCCGGGGCCGTTTCCGCGTCCGCAATTACCAAGAAGTGTACGACGTGGACGACCTGCCCAGCAAGCCCATCAGTTTTTATGTGGCTTGCAACCTGCAAAACCTGCCGCCCTACCTCCAAACCAATTTGGCGGCCAGCAGCATGGTGGTGGAAGGCAATGGGTTCAAGGCCAAGGTGGAGTCGATTGACCTCCAGGCCAAACTGTACCAAATGAAGTTGACCGCCGAAGATCTGGAGCGGGTAGGGGGGCACACCCACTTTGTAAAGGTGAAAGTGAGCGATATGGTGCCCGAGCAGGGCAGTTTGCGGCTCCGGCTGCCCTACCGCGCTGATGAGTGGTACAAGGAATGGAGCACCTTGGATGACCGGACGCTGCAAGCCAACAAATTGAAGACCTTCGCCCTGATCCATTTGGTGAAAGGCATTCAGGAAGCTTACCGCGAGCAACAAAATTTTGAAAATTTCATTGATATTTCGGTCAAATTGACCAAAAAAGACTAACCGTTTTGTTCATCCTTTTTTCACTTTTGCAATGGACTTTGTTTGGCTGTACACATTTTTTGGGGTTTTGGCAGAGCATGAAACTTATCTTGGCAACCAAGAGAAATTTGAGAGCACAGTATTTCCGGCCTTGGGTCTTGGTACTATTGGGCTGGGAGTGGTCATCGCGCTGATCTATTATGTGATCATGAACCGGGCTTCCCCCATGTTCAAAACCATTGGTTGGTGGCTGTTATTGTTGTGCTTGGCGGCCATTCTTGCTTTTGGTTTTGGCCTTTATCAAGCTGGGGCCCATACCGAGGCCGACGGTTCGGACAGTTTTGTTATTTTTGTTGGTTTGATCAATGCCATTTGGGCCATATTTTTCTATTTCTTGGCTTCTTTGGCGTTCAAGCAGCCCCAAATTACCCGTTACGCCCAGAAAACACCTTTTTAGGGGCGATCGGGGGCTAATCTTTCACCAGCCGCCAGACGATCAGTTGGGCTGGGTTCGTCATTCGCGGCACTGGGAGCGAATAAATGACCGTCATCCATGCCCATAAAAAATGGAAATTGGATGTCAAACAAGCACTTTTACTTTTAAATCGCCTTTTCTGGTACTTTTTACAAATGGCACGACTTTTCATATTTGGGATTGGGGGTACTGGGGCCCGCGTTTTGCGCTCGCTCACCATGTTGCTGGCCTCTGGGGTCAAGACGAATGCCAGCCAAGTGATCCCGATCATCATCGATCTGGATTCCCAAAACGGTGACACGAACCGCACCATCCGGCTGATTGAGACTTACCAAAACATCCGGCGGCAAGCCTATTCACGCCCACCCGAAGAGGGGTTTTTTCAGACCGATCTCATGCAGTTGGGCGCACTGGACAGCCAGCCCAATGCCCAACAGATCGGCAAGTCGTTCCAATTGAAGTTTGGCAACATTTCCGAAACTTTCTACGACTATTTGAAAGTGCAGGCATTGCCCCACCAAAACCAGGTCTTGCTCGAGGCCCTGTTTGACAATAGCCTGCGCACCAACCCCAATACTGAGCTCAATTTATCGCTTGAAAAGGGTTTTAAGGGCAATCCGAACATTGGCAGTATTGTGTTCAACGATCTGGTCAATACGCCGGAGTACAAATTTTTCGAAGCTACTTTTGCCCAAGGGGACAAGATTTTCATTATCTCGTCCATTTTTGGCGGCACTGGCTCGTCGGGTTTTCCGCAATTGGTACGCAACCTGCGGGCCAGCAACAATGCCAACATCAAAAATGCGGACATTGGGGCCATTGTGGTCAAGCCCTATTTCAAGGTCAAGAACGGCGAAGGGCGCAGCGCGATCAATTCCGATAATTTCATTTCCAAGACCAAAGCGGCCCTGGCCTATTATGCCGCCGAACTGAACCACAAGCTCAACGCACTTTATTATGTGTACGATGAGCCAAAAACGCCCTACGAAAATGTGGAAGGCGGGACTGATCAAAAAAATAACGCCCACTTGGTAGAATATGTGTCGGCCATGAGCGCAGTCCACTTCGCCGACCGCACCAGCATGGGCAACACCGAGCACTATGAGTTTGGCTTGCAGTCTGATGAGGAAGTGATTAATTTTTCGCATTTCTTTGCAGGAACGCAGCAAAAATTCTCGGTTCCGCTGGTGCATTTTACTTATTTTGCCAAGCTGATCAAGGATTATATTCCCCAGCATTTCAAAAACAACTCTTTTGCCGAAAACCTTTCCTTGCCCAACCGCCTGCAAAGCAATACCGATGGCTTTTATAACCCATTGCAAGCTTTTTTGGCCGAGTATCGAGGTTGGCTGGGCGAGATGAGCAACAACCGCCGCTCGTTCCAGCCGTTCCAACTGACCAACGATTTCAACACGCTGCTGGAAGGCAAGGTGATCCAGACCGGGCTGTTCAAGGGCAGGGGACTGGAAGGAACTTACTTCGACGGAAAACTGATCCAAGCCGAAACCGCCCTGCGCAACGAACTGCCCCGCACCGAAGAGCGGTTCATGCGCTGCTGCTACCAAGTGTGTAAGAGTGCTTTCGCTGACGAAGTGCAAGATTTGCCGAAAAAAACGGCCATGCAGCACAGCTACGTGCTGCGCTTGCACCGGGGCGGCAACATGCAGCTCCAAGATTGGGCATCGTCGGCTGCCGTGAGCGCCGAGCAGCTGGCTGCCATCACCGATACGCTCGTGCGGGGCAATGCGGCCAAAGCAGCCACTTCCATCCCCAGCCCCTTTGCCCGGATCCACTTGTTTGAGACGGCCTTCCAAGTGGTGGCCGATCGCCAAGAGGGCGAGGAACTTTACCACGCGCTGGTGTCCGATTGCTTGGACGTGTTCCAACTCATGTTCGAGGCGGGCGAAAACAATCCCGATATCCAGTTCTTGGCTTGGGACAAGGCCACCGAGATCGAGGCCCTGCAAAAGGGAGCGCTGCCTTCCCACCAATTGCTGGGCAAAACCCTGGAAATGTTTGCCCAAGACAACCGCTTTAAACCGCTGGACAAGCTCTATTTTATCTTTTTTCGGGGCCAACTTCTGGGCGGAACTTCACCGTTGACCTTGTTTTTTACTTCGCCCAACTGGCGGCGCATCGTACAAGACAATAACTGGAAACTCAAGAGCAGCACCCGCGATGTTTTCTTTGACAATGAACTGGCCCCACTCCACAAACGATCGGCCACGTTCAAAGAATTTATTTACAAGTTCCGCCAAGCTTACAGCACCGAATTTGTGGAACTTTTCCCGGCGTTGGAAAAATATATCCGGCAGAGCCTGGATCGCTATGATTTGGCACTCAAATCGGCCCTCCAAACCTACACCAAGGCCACTTTTGATCAGGAATATGCCAAAACCGAAGTCAAGGTCAATACCAACTCCTACATGTACGTGGGCGGACTGCCCCTGTACCAGCGCCGGAGTGATGCCACCGCCACTACGCAGAGTGATTTTGAACTAGTGCCCCGGCAACAATATTTTCGGAATTACAAAGACGATCAAAATACGCCCATCAGTTTGGCGACCCCCTTGGTATTGGTGAAAGGAAATTTTAAAGGCTGGCAATATATTGAGGCTGAATGGCAAGAAAACACCATCGTGCCCGATGATTTTGCCATGCCGATGCACCTGCGCTGCCTGCCCGATTCCGGCTACAAGAAATATCCGTACTTGACCACGGGCGATTTCTTCCATGACAAACTGATCGAGTTGCCCTACGAAGTCAACAACGAATATTTTTTCATCAATTTTAATGGCAGTTTCCGTTATTTGTTGCCCTTGCGCAAAACGTATTTCAGCTATTTTGGCCTCGAGGATCTGCGCAAACAATTGACCGTGCGCCTGAGTACCGACGGGGTGGAAGTGAGCTTGGAATTGCCCGTCAAAAAGGGGACGATCAAACTCCAAAAAATCTATGCTTTTGGCCAAGATCTGGTGCGGGCCAACTTTGGGTTGGGCATTTTCCCCTTCTATCGGATGGAAGATCGCCCCGAACTGAACGACTACTCGGTCATGCTCTTCGACTACCACAAAGAAGCGCCCGTCGATCTACAATTCTACCGGGCCGATCAGATTGCCGAGGGCAAGCCCCTGCCCGTGGAGCGCAAAGAGCGCAATGTCAAAAAACCGCTCACCGGCGGCACTGTCTATTTCCGGTTGCGCCACCAGACTTTTGACTGCATTGAAGTGGCGGCGGGCAGTTGCCGGGGGCTGATCATCCCCGATTTTGTGGCCAAGGGCCGGCTCCTCCGCAACGGGAACCGACAGTTTCGTTTCGCCATTGATTTTGGTACTTCCAACACGCACATTGCCTATAATGACCAACAAAGCCGGATGCCCAAAGACTTTACCATTGGCGAAGCCGACCGCCAAGTGGCATTGTTGAGCAAAGGCGGCAAGGGCGGCTATGGCAATCTGATCGAGATGCGGAGCGTGAAGGAACGCGAGTTTGTGCCCTCGCTCATGGGCGAAGGGCAGGCGGTGGCCTATCCCGTGCGCACGGCCACTTTTGAGAGCAAGACTTACCAGACCGAAAACCCGCAACTGTTTGGCAACATCAACTTGGCGTATTCACTGGAGGCCGAGGAGAGCTTGGTGACCGAAGGGATTTTTACGACTAACATTAAATGGTCGCTGGAGCACAGCCGCACCGATGTTGCGGCCGAAAACCGGGTCAAATCCTTCTTTTTGCAAACCCTATGGCTGATCAAAAATAAAATTTTGCTCAATGAAGGTGATTTGGACAGTACGCAGATTACATGGTTGGCCCCGTTGAGCATGAGCATCACCGTGCGCGACATTTTCCAGCGCCTCTGGCAAGAGAGTGTGAAAGAACTGTTTGGTGACGTGGTCAAAATTTCCCTCAAGCGCGAGACTGAATCGCTTGTCCCTTATTTTTCGCTCAAAGAAGAATTCCAGTTGCCAGAGTCGGCCCACACAGTCAACATCGACATTGGCGGGGGCACTACCGACGTGCTGTTTTTTGTTCGGGATTTTGGGGGTGACAAGTATTTCAGTACTTCGTTCCGGTTTGCTGGCAACGATCTCTGGGGCGATGGCATCGTGCGCGGCCAGCATAAAGGCAACGGCTTTCTGAGCCTAGTCCACCCGCTGGTGGTGACCAAGGGCGCGGCTGCTTTTGGCATTGCCGACGAAGCCATATTGCGCTATTACAACGCGCTTTACGGCAACGAATCGCTCACTTCAGCGGATGTGATGAGCTTGCTGTTCAAATATGACCAAGCATTTGGCACCACCAACCGGATTGCCAATGCGCCCTACCTCAAGCTGATCTTGGTGGTGCACTATGCCGCCATCATATATCACTTGGCCCAGTCGGCCGAAACGTTGGGCATTGATTTGCCCACCTATTTCACCTTCACCGGCAAGGGCAGCGAGTACATCAAAATCATCAGCCGCGATGCGGAATTCATCAACGAACTTACCCGCTTGCTCTTGGAAAAGTTCACGGGGAAAGTACCCCCCACTAATCTGGAAGTCAAAATTTCGAAAAATCCCAAGGCCAGCACCGCCCGGGGTGCGTTGCTCAACGATGGGATGATCAAGGAACGAGATCTCAAAAATTTTATCCACAGTGGAGTGGCCGGGGCCGACAAAAACAGCTTCCATGAATTGCAGGAGATCCCCCAATTGCAAACCGGGGTATTGGACAATTTTGATAGGTTCATTGACATCGTTTTTGGTGATCGGAATCTCCGCCGCTTGCTGCTAAAGATTGATGTGCGCCCGGTGGCCACTGGTTTTGAGTTGGCCCAATACTTCAAGGATCAGGCCCGGACCAGTTTTGCCCAAGTGGCCCGCAACCTGACCCGGCCCGTTCCACCCAACCAAGTAAACCTGACCGATGAGATCCCTGAAACTTTGTTTTTCTGGACACTAAAAGACACCTTGTACCGTTTTTCTCAGGAAGTGGTCAGACGGGGATTGTAAAAATAAGCCAAGCAAGGTGACAGTAATTGGATCAATGGATCGACTGGTAAAAGGGTGATCCAATCCCTTTTTAACTTGGATTTGAACGATAGTTACGTCGTCTGTTTAACATGGTGACTGGTGGAAACAGTGGAGCAGAGCAAAAATAATCGCCAAGTTGCTCGCACTAAAAGGTTTGCGCCGAAGCTTGATGGCTCAGGGATTACTTGAGTGATGTATTTATACCCATTGCCAAGTGCGCAGTGAACCCGATTGCTGTAATAAAAATTGTCAATAAATCCAGTTTGTTTATGCTCATCACCGTCCGATTCTTGATTGTTTTTCTTTTCTGGGGTTTGGCTTGCAGCCCCCGGGTGGCCTTGGCCCAGCGGTTGGACAGCCTGCTGGCCAATGAGTTTGCCCAGTGGGAGAATGACGCAAAAAACGCCAACCTCAATCCCACACTGATCGAGGAGGTACTAAAATTCAAGAACTATGATGTGAGCAAGCAGGCCAGCCTTATCTGGGATGAGGCCGAGCGATTGGGCAAAAGTTACCCAGCAAAAACCAGCTTGCAACAATTATTGACCAAGATCAAAGACCAAGTCCCCCGGGCTGGCGGAAGCTCGGGAACCCAATTGTCGACGCAGGCTATGGCGGAATTGCAGCGCAAATTCATGGCCGGCCTCAGCCCCGCCATCAAGGACGCTCTACCCAACCAATCGGCCCCGCTTAGTGAATTGCCCAAAGACCTCAACGCGGCTTGGGAAAAAAACCTTGCACAACAAAAACAGGAGGTATCCAGTTGGAACATGTATTTGATCGGAATGGGCATTATAGCCATCGTGGCCAGTTTATTGGCGCATTGGCTCGGAACCCAGCGGAAACCCCACCGGCGGCCCGACGATGACTTGGCCACTAAGTACCAACAACAAAAAGAATTGAGCCAGCGGTTGCAGGCCGAACTGGGCCAAGTCAAGACCGACAAGCAGCAATTGGAAGCCCAATGGGCCGAGCAAAAAACTCGGTTGGAAGCCCGGATCACAGCATTGGAGCGTCCCCCGGTGCCAGAAAAAGAGTCTGTCGCAGTTCCGGTGGCGCACCCCGTGGAGCCGCCAGCCATCTTTTATGCCAAATTTGCTGACCGGGAAAACCCATTGGGTTTCACCTTGCGCAATTTGAGCCAGCAGATAGATGAAGAAAAAGTATTTATGATAACGGTATTGTCAGAAACAGCGGCCGAGTACCGGATTGTGGATTCTTACGAAGCCTTTGTCAAAGCCAATCAGATTATGGCCTATTTCAAGGAAGCATGCAGTTTTGACCAATCGCCCACCACGGCCAACCAACGGATCGAGACAATGCTGCCGGGTAAGTTGACCAAAACCCGGGACAGTTGGGAGATAGTGGGCAAAGCCAAAGTACGTTTTGTCTGAATTAGTGTGAAATATCTATCTACCAATTAGTTACCGCCATGCTGACCGAGCAAGAGGAAATTCTGAAGGCATTTATCCAACATCATTATTTTGCCAACTCCGGCCTGCTCAACGAGGAAGCGAATTGGCAAATTAGGGAAAAAGCCGACGAGTTGGGGATTGGTAAAAGCCGGATTGACGAACTAAAGGTGACCGTCAGGCGGGAGGGCGACCTGCTCATGCACTATCAATTGCCCGCCGAGCCGCCCATCCCGCCCCCGATCAGTGATCGGCCAGTGGAAGCAGCAGCAGTCGCAGAGGCCCTTTTGCTCCCCAGTCCAAAAAAGGTTGTGCCTGCCCAAAACGTGGGCCAACCGCCCATTTTGCCCCCGAAAGTCGGCCAGTGGGCGCATCCAGCTTTAAAATGGGGTTTGGGTGCTTCGCTTGCATTGCTCTTGATGTTGGGCATTTACTTTGGAACGCCACAGTTTGGGCGGACACCAGTTTCAATGCCGGCCGGCCGGGCCAAAATGATCCCTGCCCAATTGGCAACCTTTACGCCGCAAAAATTTATTGGCCGTTATTGGGGCACATTTACCAGCACCGATGGCCAGTCCATGGAAGTTTGGTTGGATATATTTACAATGCAAGCAACCGATCAGCCTCCGACATTCCGCTACAACTTGCGCCTCCGCGAAGTGGGCGGGGCCAACAAGCTCCGGTTGTTCGATCAGCCGGGCCAGATTGATCCCGAACAAAAGCAAATCACGATCACAACGGAAGTGTTACGGGAGTTTCAAGTAGAAGTGAGCGAAGCCGGACTTTATAGGTTCAAGTCGGCCAATGTGCCGGATTTGGTGCTAGAGTAGGGGAGGGGTGATGGCCCGCTTGATCAGTCACTGAATGGGTCGGACACGATCAAGAAAGCGTCCACTTGCTTCCGATTGAGAATGTTTGGTCGGTAGCTTCTTTGGCATCAAGATAGTTTTACCGCCGGAAAATTACACAGTTTCGCCCAAGACAAAGTACATATCGATTTCTCCCTTGTTTTTGGCGTGGATCTTCCCCCGGTGGGTACACACGAAGTCAGTTTTGACCAGGGCATAAGTGGCGCCCGAGATATTGACCCGGCCAGTTTCGCCGCTCGATTCCATGCGGCTGGCCAAATTGACCGTATCGCCCCAAATATCGTAGGCAAATTTGTGTTTGCCCACCACGCCAGCCACCAACCGCCCCGTGTGGATGCCCACCCGCAGCTCAAGCAGGGGCTGGTTGGCCATTGCCCTTTCTTGGTTCCAGAGCCGCATAAAATCCTGCATGCCCAGCCCCGCCCGCACGGCATCGCCGGGGTTGGTGTCGTTGGGCACGGGCACACCACCGGCGCACAGGTAGCCGTCGCCCAAGGTTTTGATCTTTTCCAGGCCAAATTTTTCCAAGATTTCGTCAAATGCCAGAAAGCAGTGATCCAATTCTTGGACCAACTCCCAAGGGCTAAGGCTTTCGGCCAGTTGGGTGAAGCCGCGCAGATCAGTAAATAATACCGTCACCCTTTCATAACTGCGGGGAATGGATTTGCCCATTTGCTTCAGC
This sequence comes from Cytophagales bacterium, assembly GCA_038209965.1. Lineage (GTDB taxonomy): Bacteria > Bacteroidota > Bacteroidia > Cytophagales > Thermoflexibacteraceae > JALONO01. The sequence goes on from JBBQXF010000080.1 coordinate 19,884, forward strand.
TCGGCGGCCACTTCTTCGGGCAAGATGTTGGCCAGTAGTTTGTCGGACAATTGGCTCACCCGGCGCATTTTCTCCCGCCCCCGGAAAAACACCAGGGCCAACATGCCCAGCAGGGACAGCACCACCGCCCCCGCGACCACGGCAATCTGCTGTCGCTGGTTCACGAGTTTGAGGGCATCGTTTTCTTGTTGTTGTTGCTTGGTTTCGTAGAGGGTCTCGAGTTTGGATATTTGCCGGCTTTTTTCATCATTGTAAATTGCCTGTTCATTTTCCACGGCCTTGTCCAAATACTCGAGGGCCAGCTCAAATTTGCCCTGGGCCTTGTACAGTTCCACCAGCCGGCGGTAGCCCTGAGCACTGGCCAGTTTTAGATTGGCCGAAATGGCCACTTTGATGGCTTCCCCCAAATAGTTTTCGGCTTGTTTGTAGGCTTTGTCCTGCTGATAAATTTCGCCAATGTTTATCAAGTTGACCACCAGAGATTGCTGGTTGCCAATGAGCCGGTTGATTTCCGAAGCCCGGACAAAATATTGCAATGCTTTGGGCTTGTCATCGGTAGCGCGGTAGATATTCCCGATATTGTTGAGGTTCTGGGCTTTTTCGGCATTGTTGCCCGTTTGATCGTAGATGGCCGATGCCTTGAAATAGTAGGCCAAAGCTTTGTCGGGTTCAGGTTTGTGGACGACCCCCAGTCCCATGTAACTGGCCGCCCGGCCCAAGGCGTTGCCGCTTTTTTCAAAAATATCCAACGCTTGCTGGTATAGTTCTTTGGCTTTGGTGGGGTTGTTTTGGAAATAATACACACTTCCCATGCTGTTCAAATTGGCCGCCACCCGATCGGGGACTTGATTCTGTTTATTGATTTTCAGGGCATTGAGCAAATAGTGCAAGGCGCTGTCATACTGGCTCTGGTTACGGAACGCAATACCAATATTGGCGGATGCCTCAGCCATTCCTTGACTATACTGACTACCTTGGGCCAGCCAGAGTGCTTCTCTGGCCCGTGCCAGCGAAGCCGGGGCATCGGTCAGCCGTAATTGTTGGGCCGAGTGGTTGAGCCGGTTCACTTGGGTAGTGTCGGCAAGGGCAGTCAGAACTATAAATGCAAGGAGGAAGGACAAACAGGCTTTCATGCACTGGCAATAAACACTTGAAGTTCACAAAATCTGTACTTTTTCCAAAAAAATAGCCAGTCTTTAAAAAAAAGCGGACTTTCTAGCGTTTAACAATCAACTTTTTGGTTACTATATTTTTGCTCGCGATCGTCAAGGTATAAAAATAGACTCCCGCCACGTAATGGGAAACGGGAATGCTCAGGTTTCGTTCATTGCGATCGAGTGCATATTCACCCATGACGCTGCCCAATACATTGCGGATAGTTATTTTGGCGTTGAGGTTGGGATCTAGCAACACATAATCAAAAGCTGCTTGGTCAGTGGCCGGATTTGGATAAACATTGGAGACTTGGATCTGTTCGCTCACATACAGTTTATCATCGTTTGCTTGGCCAACTTGTGCCGGATACTTGGTGTTGTGAGCCGAAAAAAATACTTTTAACCCCTCAACTGGTGGGTGAAAGGGCACGGCCCAGAGCGCTGGGGCCAGGGAAGTAAGCAAAATCAGGAATAGTAGGTTTCTTTTCATACCGATAGGGGAAGTTTGTCATTCTGTAAGTTTTTAATAATTTATAACGCGATATTCGTACCGAAGTTGTTTGAATGTAATAAAAATGGTAAATATGCTCAAACTAAATGGGCATATACCCCTTACAGTGATGTAATTAAGTAAATTTATGTGGTTTATGCAAATTCTTTGGAATATAATTGAGCCGGTTTTGTTGAATTTTTTAAAAATTAACTACTCACCCTATTATAATCGACTTGAAAAATGGAAACAATTGACAATCAAAGGCACCCGGCGGGCTTGTACTTGCTCTTTGCCAGCGAAATGTGGGAGCGGTTCAGTTATTACGGGATGCGGGCCGTTCTTACGCTCTATCTGACCAAAGCCCTTTTGTATGACAAAGCCTTGGCTTCCAATCTCTATGGCGGCTATGTCGGTTTAATTTACCTCACTCCGCTGATCGGCGGTTTTGTGGCCGATCGCTATTGGGGCAATCGCCGTTCCATTATCGTGGGCGGCATCTCCATGTCATTGGGCCAGTTCACCCTCTTTGCCTCGGCGATCCTGCGCGGGAGTGAGATCAGTACTTTTCTCTTGTTCTTGGGCTTGGGCCTCATGATAGTGGGCAACGGGTTTTTTAAGCCCAATATTTCGGCAATGGTGGGCTCGCTCTACAGCCCCACTGACCGGCGGCGCGACTCGGCCTACA
>JBBQXF010000081.1:0-22089 GCA_038209965.1 Cytophagales bacterium
CCCCTTGATTACGCGCACGTGTTTATCCGTCGGCTCTCACTGGGCACCTACACCAATTCCGAGGGCCATTTCCAACTGTTGCTGGCCCAACCGCCCAACAATGATAGGCTTGAGGTAAGCCACCTGGGCTACGTCCCTTACCGGCAGTGGATCGGAAACCAATCTGGCCCAATGGCAGTCCAACTCCAAGAAACAGTGACCGAGTTGGCCGAAGTAATGGTAAAACCAGAATCGGTAACGGACATCCTCCAGAAAATGGCGCGCAACTGCTGGAACACCACCCCCAATTCTCCAATCGGCCACGAGGTGTTTTTTAAGGAAAAAAAATATTTTAACACCTCTCTGGAAAATTATACCGAAGCAGTTTTGGAGGTTTACTATCCATATCGCCACCCTTTTGAGGTACAACTAGTCAAGGGAAGGAATAGGGGGCAGCCAAGACTGAAGGGGTTCGAATGACTTGGGCAGGTAGTCCCTTCACGTTGGGTAGCGAAGGGGTACGTTGCACAAAAGTGCTTTTTTTCTGGACTCGAGTAAATTCGCCCATTACCAATATCGGTTGGAAGCCCTCATTGAGCACGAAAAGCAAAAGGTTTACCGAATCAGCTTTAAAGGGACTTCCAAACAAGATTTTGGCTGGGAAGACGGGGTGCTTTATATCCACGCCACTACTTATGCATTGGTCGGTATCCGCTACCATTTAAATGAGAAAGGCAAAAAGCGCGAAATGAATGAAGCATTGGGGAGCCTTCGCTCGTTGATGCGACTGGTCAATGGGGTTTCCCTGTCGCTGAACCAAAAAACGGTATTGGTCGACTATGAGCGGCTACCCAGTGGCCGCTGGCGGTTGGGGCGGGTGCAGCAACTGACACAGTTTGCTTTGGTCGCCAAACGCAAAGGAGTGGCCAACTCACAGCTCAAATTTGTGGCAGAACTGGCTGTTTTTAGTACCAATGAGCTGACCCCACAGCCCATAGCCCCAGCTAATCAACTGCCGCGCAACAAACCCTTGCCTACAACCGAAAAGGGGGAAACTTACAACACAGCATTTTAGGGAAAGTACAACTATCTACTGCCCTAAGACGACGTGCTGAAAATGATAAATGAAGGGTAGCTGAGGTACAGCTTCGCATTGTGGAGAGCAGTAAATATACCGCTCAATTTCCCTCACGCTCCATCGCCCGGTTTATCCTCGCCAAGAGCAAAAAATTAGGGACAATTGCTTTTTGTTGGTGTCAGAGAAGTGCACCAACAGCGGTAAACACTCCCAACCGAGCGGCCAGTTGGGCCGGGGAACCAGTAGCGTGTTTAAGGATCAGGTGGTGCATGCGGCAGAGCAGTTGCCATTTGGCAATCAAGGTTTTCATCGGTTGTTTGAATCTACTTATCAAACCAATCAACGATTTTCGCAGCCACGGTTGCTTGACTCAAACCTCTAAATGATGGGGACAGCGCGGTATTGGCCGGTTGAAGGCCGCAAATGCCAGACGATCCAACCGTGGGCCATGATCAAATAAGCGGGGTTCAAACCAAGCTTGGTTTGAACCCCGCAAAAATGGACTAACTCCAACCGATAATCAATTAAATTGCCGATTCAATTATCGTCCCAAGGCGTTAGCGGCAAGACCGTAGCGTAAAATGCCAAGTCCGTAGATACCCAGCAATCCCGTTGCGCCGGGCACAAACCGCCAGCAAACCCACAAACAGCGCCCCGGCGATAATGGCGAAGTGGTGGCAGGCCGAGCTTCGCACTCGACTAGTCGGTCAACTCATTGCTTGTCCCACCACACCCGGGTGTCGAGGTTGTCGGGGCCTTGCCGCTGCACTGCTGCTTGCAAGTTGGTCAGGTTCACCGCCGTCTCCGCAATGGGATACGGCATCCGGTTGATGAAATTGCCCTGGATCTGCTGGCTGGGGAATGGGTTCTTGCGGAGCGCCGGAAAACCCGAGCGCCGGAAGTTGGCCCAGGCCTCTGGCCCGTTCAAAAACGAGGCCAGCCAATATTGGGTGTTGATCTGTTGCAAGCCCGTGGCAGCCGCGTAGGGATTGGCCGCGAGCCAAGCATCGATGGCCGCCGCCGGAATGGCTGATCCAGCATCGTGATCGGCCATTTGGTTCATGTGTGCCCGCACACCCGCGGCGTAGAATGTGGCCGCACTGCTGCTGACCCAGCCCCGTTGGGCAGCTTCGGCCAGCAGCAACTGGGTTTGGGCATGGGTGATGATAAAGCAGGGCGAAGCTACCCGGGCCACCCGGGTGCGATCCACTTGGGAATAGTCATAAAAGCTGGCCAAACGGGCCGCCGTGGCAATGGGCCCAATGGACACGTTATCGAAGCCCAAGGGCATCCCGATCTGCACCTCAGCCGTGCGGTTGGCTACGGCCGGGGTTTGGCCCGCCCCGGAAGCTGCCCCCACAAACCGCACCGCGATGGATGCCAGCCGTGGATCGCTGGTACTGCGCAGGGCATTCACCAGTACGTCGGTCATGTAATAATTGGCCGCTTCGGTCGCGTTGAGCAAATTGCCCACCGGGGATACGTAGTTGGGCGTGTGCCGGATCAGGGCATTGTCAGCATTGGACTGGAACACGCCGCCCTGCACAGCAGCTTGTACCACTTGCTGCGCCCGCTGGGCGTTCACCTTGCTCAGGCGCATGCCCGCCCGCAACAGGAGCGAATAGCCCAAACGCCGCCAGTTGGCCACATTGCCGCCGTACAGCACTTCGCTCACCTCGATGGTCCCGGCTGGGTTGAGGGCGGCCGAAGCTTCGGTCAATTCCTTGATGAGGTCGGTGTAGATCGACTCTTGGGTGTCGTACTTGGGAAATGTCGCCCCAGCGAGGAACCCCTTGCCCGCTTCGGAGTAGGGCACATCGCCGTAAGTGTCGGTCAAGACCATGAAGGCAAAGGCTTGCCAGATCCTGGCCATGTTGTAGAGGTTGCTCCGCGCGGGCACTCCCCGGGTGTTCTCGATCACATCAGTCGTGTTGCGCACCACGTTGCGGTAAAATTGGAGCCAAAGCCCCTCCGCATTCCCGTTGTTGAGCTGGTTGAAGTTGGCCCCGGTGAGCACGCCCGAGTTGGGCGAAATGATTTGTTGGACAATACCCATGTCGTAGTTGAGCGTTGCAGTGCTGAACGACGAGCTCACAATGGCATTGTTGAGGATAAATACGCGATCCAAAGTAATGGCCGCAATCGGGTTGACGTTGATTTGATCAAACCCCTTGTCACAACTGCCCAAGCTGAGCAGGGCCAGTAATAAACCGAAGGAAGAAATTATTTTTTTCATGATGGTGTTGGCTTTTGATCTTGGGTGAAACGGTTTTACGATGCGCAATGGCGCTTGTTAAAACTTAGCGTTCAGGTTGAAACCGAAACTGCGGGTAGTGGGCACGCCCGTAGCCTCGAGGCCGTTCAGGTTGTCGGAGCCAAAGCCAGCTTGCTCGGGGTCGATGTTGTCCACCCATTTCTTGAGGATCAACACGTTATTGGCCACTAGGTTGAGGCGCAAGCCCTTGATGAACAACTTATTGGGCAGGTGTTTGGTAAAATCGTAACCCGCCGTGATTTGGCGGAGCTTCCAGAAACCAGCGTTGTAGATAAACTGCTCACCAATGTCCCGGCTCCGGGCTTGCTCATAGAACTGTTGGAGGGGAGCAGCCACGGTGTTGACCTCCCCGCGCTGGTTCACGCCATCGCCCACCACGGTATTGGTTTCCCGGCCCACCAGCGTGCCTTTGTGCAGGCCATGCCGCCAAGCGTTGAAATTGGTGCCGGAGGTCAGGATATGGCCCAGTTTGTAATCGATCAAGAAGGAGAAACTCACTCCTTTGTAAATGAACGTATTGGTAATCCCGCCCACCCACTTGGGGATCACCGACCCGAAGGAAACCAGCGGTGTGATGACGGGCAAACCGGCCGCATCAAAGATTTGGCGCCCTTGGGGATCACGGGAATAGGCGTTGGCAAACAACATCCCGATCGGCTGGCCCACCACTTGGCGGATCTGCCCTTGCCCGGCCCGCCAGATGGATTCACCAACCACGATTTGCTCGGCCCGGCCGTTGTTGTCATAGTCACGGTCGGTTCCGTTGTCGTCCGACAATATCCGCTGCACCAACGTGGTGTTGTACGATCCGTTCACGGACACTTCCCAGCGGAATTTATCGCTCACTACCGGCACCAGGTTTACCAAATACTCAAAACCCCGGTTGCGGCTTTGCCCGCTGTTGAGCCGGGTGTTGGTGAAGCCCGAGGCATCCGAGATCTGGGCCGACACTATCTGGTCACGGGTGATTTTGTTGTAGAACGCCATGTCCACGCTCACCCGGTTGTCAAACATCTTGAGTTCGAGGCCCACTTCGGCCTCCGAGGTGCGCATGGGCCGCAGGTTGGCATTGGGCACGGTCAGGCCGCTGATGAACCCAAGGGGGGCTTGGGCCGCCCCAGTGCCGACGGGGAACAGGTTGGCGTTGATGCCATAAAACAGGTTGCTCGCATACGGGCCCACGTCCGTATCGCTGCCCACTTCGGCGTAGGCGGCACGCAACTTGCCGAAGGACAGCCATTTGGGCATATTGTCAAAGGCATCGGAAAAGACAAAACTACTGGTAATGGAGGGGTACAGCACGCTCCGGTTTTCGGGCGAAAGGGTGGAAAACCAATCGTTGCGGGCGGTTACGTTGACAAACAAAAAGTTTTTGTATGATATTTCCGCTGCCCCATACAAGGAATTGACCCGGCGTTCCCCAAAACCATACGTTGGATCCTTCACCCGGGTGTTCATGATCGTGTACAGATCGCGCACCACAAAGTCTTGGCCCGATGCACTGTTGATCTCACTGCTCACGTACAACTGGTTGCCGCCCAAGGTGACATCGATCCCAAAATTGCCAAGTTTACGATTGGCCCCAACCAAGAAATCAGCATTGATCTCCCGTTGGCGGCGGGCTTCCTGCACGTAGTTACCATTGACAAAACCGGCCGGGGCTGGGGCCAACGTGGCCGCGCCGGTGGGAAAGTTGTAGTCCTGCTGGCGTGACCAGTAATCTTGGCCGACCCGGCCCTGCACGTACAGCCAGTCCTTGACATTGTAGCGCACGCTCACATTGCCAAAAATCCGATCCCGCATGATGTTCTCAAACTTGCGGGCCAGGTTGAAATAGGGGTTGGTGCGGTTGGTGAAACGCGACCACAGGAACTCATTGCCCGCTGCGTTGATCGCATTGTCGCTCAATACATTCAAGGGCATGGAGTTGGCCATGGTGTACAGCGAAGTGGGGATACTGAAATCCTGCTGGGCAAACTGCGGCGGGTTGCGGTTGATCTCCTTGGAATAGTTCACATTGCCGGCCACGATGATTTTCTTGGCCAACGTCTGGGAAAAACCCAAATTGATCGTTTTGCGGTTGAACGAGTTGTTGGGCAGGGTGCCCGAGTTGTCCATGTTGGAGAGTGACAAGTTGAACCCGCCCGTTTCGCTCCCCGAAGACAGGGACACGGTGTTGGTAAACGTGTTGCCGTTGCGCAAAAAATCCCGGATCTGGTTTTGTTGGGGCTCATAAGGCACGGTCACTCCGTTGAACAGCACTTGGGTCATCCCCGGCTGGAACCGCTCCCCAAACGACCATACCCCCGAAGTGGGATTAGGGGTTGTGGGCCGGCGGCCACCTTCGCCCTGCCCGTACTCGTATTGCCAGTCGGTCAATACCATCGGGATATCGGTGGTAAAATTGGTGTTATATTCCACCCCAATGCCCTTGCTGCTCCCTTTGGATTTGGTGGTGATCATCACCACTCCATCTTTGGCCCGGCTGCCATACAGGGCGGCGGCGGTGGCCCCTTTCAGCACGGTCATGGTCTCAATGTCGTCCGGGTTGATGGAAGACAGGCCGTCGCCGCCGTCGGAGTTGTTGTTGCCCCGGTTTTGCACCGAGCCATCGCCAGACAGGTTGCCTTGGGCCAGGGCGAAGTTGGTGTTGTCAATCGGCACACCATTGACCACGATCAAGGGCGAGTTGGTGCCCCCAAACGAGGACTGGCCCCGGATCCGGATTTTGGAAGTGCCCGCTGGGCCTGACCCCAAGCTGGTAATGTTCACCCCGGCCATTTTGCCCTGCAACCCGTTCATAAAATTGACCGTGCGGTTGACGCTGATCTGGTCAGCCCCCAGCGTGGCGGTAGCGTAGCCCAATTTTTTGGCTTCTTTCTTGATCCCAAGAGCGGTCACCACCACTTCACCGAGTTGGGTGGCTTCCTCTTCGAGGCTAACATCAATCTGGGTGCGGCTCTGGACCGACAGCTCGATCGTTTTGAAGCCAATAAAACTGAACAGGAGGATGTCCGAGCTGGTTGCGGTAATGGTGTACTTACCGCTGGCATCGGTAATCGTACCAGTGACCGTACCCTTGACACTCACTGTGGCTCCGGGCATTGGCACATTGTCCTTGGCTGAGGTAACGAGGCCGGAGACCCGGGTTTGGGCAAATGCCGGCGCATAGGCCAATAGGCAACCGATAAAGGTTGCCAAGTAAAGTAAATTTTTCATTTTCATGTTGTTAAAACAGTTTAATGTAAAAAATATCCAATAAATAATACCGAGCGATGCACGATGAAGCGAATTGATCGATCACCCGATTATTCGGAACGATTGGGACTGTGATATTACGGAAAAAGTTTTGCATTCTAAAAATATAATTCGAACAAATTTTTACGAACGCAACTGCCGTAGTTGCCCATAAAAGTTTTTTCTGGAGAATTTGCGCCTTTCCCACATTTTGCTACCTTTAGCATTAGTTCCGGCCCGACCCTTTTAAAAATCCGATTGGCCACCCCGTATTTATTGTCAACTTTTTCACGTTTGTCATTTATGAAAATGAATTACTTCAAAACGGCCTTTTTCTTTCTAGGGTTCGTCGCTGGCCTTGCCCAGCCCGTTTGGTCCCAAACCATCGCCCGCGATCAGTTGATTGCCCTCACTGCTGAATGGAAGGGCGAACGTTTCGCCGATGGACGGCCAAAAGTAGCCGACAAATGGCTGGAACGGGCCAAGAAAGTATCATTGGAAGAAGCATGGGGCATTCTGCGCAACGAAGGCTACCAGAACCAGTTTGAAGGCGACTGGCAAATCCTCCACCAAGATTTGGTGCTGGCCGGCCGGGCCTTGACTGCCTTTTATATTCCCAGCCGACCCGATCTGGACAAACAGATCCGCGACAAGGGCAAGGGTGAAGGGCGAAAAGGATCGCCCAACTCCTGGCCCATTGACATGCTGACCCCCGGCGACATCTACGTGGCCGATGCCTTTGGCAAAGTGATCGACGGCACCTTGATCGGCGACAACCTAGGCAACGCCATCTACGCAAAATCTAAAAACGGGGTCATCTTTTATGGCTCAGTGCGCGATATCGAGGGCCTGTCCAAAATTGAGGGCTTCAATTATTTTGTCAAGGGAACCGACCCCTCCTACATCCAGCACCTCATGCTCGGCGGCCTGAACACGCCCATTCGGATTGGCCGGGCAGTCTGCCTGCCCGGTGATGTGGTGATCGCCAAACGTGGTGGAGTGGTGTTCATTCCAGCCCATTTAGTGGAAAAAGTCATTTTGAACGCTGAATTTATTTCCCTGCGCGATGCGTTCGGTATCCAGCGCCTGCGCGAGGGCAAGTACACCCCCGGCGAGGTTGACATGCAATGGACTGAGCCGATCAAGAAGGATTTTTTGGCCTGGCTTGATCAAAATCCCGATAAACTGCCCATGAGCCGCAAGGAACTGGACGAGTTTATGAAAGATCGGACTTGGTAATGGCCGTAGTTCCTGCCCAATTCTGCTTGGCCAGTTGGGTGGGGACGCGCCACCCCACCGCAAAATGGCCAGTTGATAGCCGCCTGACAATGGCTACGGCCTACCTGAGCTAACCCGCTCAAAGTATGCATTGTGCACTTCTTTAACCTTCGTAAATGATGAGATATTTCCCGTTGGGCATCGCAATAATTGGGATCTGCTGCTTTGGCTGCCGAGATCAAAAGTCGCAAACCGGTGAAGATCAACAGAATCAAAGATCTGCCGAAACACCAGTCACCAGCGATTGGGCCTTGCTGCCCTTTGCCAAAACTGATTCGGCCAATCCCATCTTGTTGCCACTTCGCACTACCACGTTCGACTGTCCAATCACCCAGCAAAAAGTTTATTGGGAAGCCAATGACGTTTACAACCCGAGTGCCATTGTTCGCTTGGGCAAAGTTTACTTGATCTATCGGGCCGAGGACACGGTCAGGGCCGTCAATGGCACCTCCCGCCTCGGCTTGGCCGAAAGCGAAGACGGCATCCATTTCCAGCGGCTCCCGGAACCCATTTTTTATCCCGACAACGACGAGATGAAAAAATACGAATGGCGCGGCGGTTGCGAAGACCCCCGGATCATCGAGGACAGCACGAGCACCTACTGGATGACCTACACGGCTTATGATGGTAAAATTGCCCGTTTGTGCATTGCTTCGTCCCCTGATTTGCGAAAATGGCAAAAGCATGGGCTGGTCTTCAAAAACCCCAAACACCAAAACATGTGGTCAAAATCAGGGGCCATTGTCGGCAAATATTCGCCCGGGGGCCGGCTGATCGCCACGCGGATCAATGGAAAATTCTGGATGTATTGGGGCGAGAACGGTCTGATTGCCACCTCGGCCGACCTCAAAAGTTGGGAGTTTTTGGCCGATGAGAAGGGCGAACCCAAATCGGTTTTACCCATGCGGGCCGATCAGGAGTTTTTCGACAATGCCTTGGTAGAGCCCGGGCCGCCCGCTATTTTGACCGAAAAAGGGATTTTGTTGATTTATAACGGCGCTTCCATTGACAAAGCCAAAGGTGGGATTGCCAATTATTGCGGCGGGCAGGCGCTGTTTGCCGCCACCGACCCCACCAAGCTCCTCGCCCGACTGGACAAACCGTTTATCCAGCCCGAAAAAGATTACGAATTGCTCGGCCAAGTGAACAAGGTCACTTTTGTGGAGGGGCTGGTATTTTACCAGAACCACTGGTTTTTGTATTATGGCACTGCCGATTCCAAGATTGCCGTGGCGGTGAGCAATGCGGTTCTTTTCAAATAGTCATTTATTGTTTTGTCTTACCACGTTGAGGTGCGATTTGCGTATTTTATTGTCCATTTAAACCCACAATGAAAATGAAAACAAATTTGAAAAATATTTTGGCCAAACTCCAAGCCCCATTGGCCAAAACGGAACTTATCGGGGCAAGTACGCCCAGCTTGGTCACCGGCAGCGAAAACGGGAACCCCCGCCGGGACTTTGTGAAAAAAACACTGGGCGGCGTGGCCTTGGGCGGTTTTATGTTCTCCCCGATTGAGGACACCCTGGCCGAGTCGACCAAAAATGTAAACCGGTTTGGGGCACCTTCAGACCTGAAAATCACCGATGTCAGGGTGGCTTACATCCGTGATGCTCCCATGAACGTGCCTTTGATCCGGATCGATACCAATCAGGGCTTGGTAGGCTGGGGCGAAGTGCGCGACGGCGGCAGCCCGCGCTACGCTCTGTTCCTGAAAAGCCGGCTCTTGGGCGAAAACCCTTGTAATGTGGAGAAATTGTTCAAAAAAATCAAACAGTTTGGCTTCCACGGCCGGCAAGCGGGTGGCGTATGTGGCATCGAGATGGCCCTCTGGGACTTAGCGGGCAAAGCCTACAACGTGCCCGCTTACCAGCTTTTGGGCGGCAAATATCGGGACGAAGTGCGGATCTACGCCGACACCGACAAGTCCACCGACCCCCAAGTATTTGCCAAGCGCATGAAAGAGCGGGCCGACAAAGGGATTACCTTCCTCAAAATGGACTTTGGGGTAGAGATGGTGAAAGACATCCCCGGTGCACTCGTCGTGCCGCGCAACTTTGACTGGGGCAAAGCTTACAGCCAGACCGAGCACCCGTTCACCGCCATCCAAATTACCGATAAAGGGCTGGATGAAATGGTCAAATACGTGGCTGCCGTCCGCGAAGCCGTGGGAACTGACATCCCGCTGGCCGCCGATCACTTTGGCCACATCAGCGTGAACAGTTGCATCCGCTTGGGCCGGGCCTTGGAAAAGTACCAATTGGCGTGGCTCGAGGACATGGTGCCGTGGAAGTATACCGAATTGTGGAAACAGATCACCACCGCGATTGAAACCCCAACGTTGACCGGTGAGGACATTTACCTGAAAGAAGAATTTATCAAGCTCATTGATGCTTACGCCGTCGATATGATCCACCCCGATCTGGCCTCTTCGGGGGGACTGTTGGAAACCAAGAAAATCGGTGACTATGCCGAGGAAAAAGGCATCCCAATGGCCATGCACTTTGCGGGCAGTCCGATTTCGTTCATGGCCAATGTGCACTGCGCGGCGGCGACCCAAAACTTCATTGCGCTCGAGCACCACTCCATCGATGTGCCGTGGTGGGAAGATTTGGTGAAAGGCATCGAGAAACCCATCTTGATGAAAAACGGCTTCGTCAAAGTGCCCAATACGCCCGGGCTGGGCGTGGAAGTGAACGAAGAGGAAGTGAAAAAACACCTGATCGATGGCGAAAAATACTTCGCCCCCACCACCGAATGGGACAAGGAACGGTCATGGGATCGGCTTTGGAGCTAGACAGCAGCCCGATTTTAACTTGCTGGTCTTGTGGCTGGTAAAACCGGCCTTGCCAGAAAACGCCGCTTATTTTGTTTATCGTGGTGGCAATTCCGCTGGTTTTGCCACCACGATCATTAACGGGCTGGAGCCCACGGCATGGGATCCAGCTTGCCGTGCGACGCTCAAGCCGTGATTGGGGAGTTGAAATTATCAACCTCCCCCCTACCTAGCACCACCGCCCAGGTCAGCCATTTGCTTGGGCAGTTTAACGATAAATTCCGCACCTTTGCCCGGTTCGCTCTCCACCCGGATCTCACCGTTGATCTTTTCCACCAGTGCCTTGACAATGGCCAGGCCCAAACCCGTGGACACCTCCCCACCAGTGGGCTGGGCCGACAGTTTCTGGAACTTGCGGAAAAGCCGTTCCCGGTCTTGGGGAGTGAGGCCGGGGCCTTCGTCACGTACCGAAATGCTTACATGCGAGGCTGTTTCAGTCATTGAGACGAAGATATTTTTCCCAATTGGCGAAAACTTAATGGCGTTGGTCAACAGGTTTTCTACCACTCGCTTTACCAAATCGGGCGCAGTGTGCAGTTCCCCGTTGCTGATTTCCCTCCCCAAAAAGATCCGGATCTGCTTGGTTTGGGCACTTGGCCGCAAATCGGTTATCAGATCGGCGACCAAATGGGGCAAATCGACCGGGATCAAAGCCACTGCCGCCCGTTGCTCCAGCGCGTTCACATCCAACAACTCACGGATCATCTGGTTGGCCCGGTTCACGCTTTCGTGCATTTTTTGGATGTACAGTTGCTGGTCGCTGTTCAGGTTCCCTTCCATCTCCAGCAATTGCGAAAGGCCGACCACCGCATTGAGGGGCGATCGCATGTCATGGGCCAACATGCTCATCAGATCGTTCTTGTCGGTGTTCAGCGTTTGGAGCAATTCATTCTGTTGTGAAAGGACTAAATTCTTTTCAATAATGTCAAGCTTTTGACTGTTTAACAAATCATTCAGTTTTTTGGTCCTTTGCAACATCCACCACATCACTGCCGATACGATCACAAACACCAGTACCAACAAGCCTATCAATGCACTACGGTTTTGCCGGTAGGAACGATATAGCTGTCCGTACAGCTTGGCCAGCCGGTCTTTCTCCACCACCACTTTTTGGTGGGAGACCTCTACTCTTGCATTTTCGGTTTCTTTTTCTGCCAAGGCCAGCTGGGCCGACTGCACTTGGTATTTGGCCAATACGGAGGCCACTAAGCCACTTTGCCCCTCTTGCTTCAAGGTTTTGATCTGGCTTGCCGCCAACTGTCGGTACAAGAATTGGAATTGATCAAAGTTTTGGGCATTGAGGGCTTTGTCAAATGCCTTGGTCAGGTAGCTGTTGGCCGATGCAACCCGCTCCGGCTCGACCGTCGACCTGCCCGACCAATAGTACGCGGCCGCCATCAGGCTGTCATTGGTGGCCAACGGCAAAGCTCGTTGAGCATCGGCAAAAGCAGTTTTGGGATCATCGAGGGCCAAGTGGGTTTCGGCCAAACCGAGCCATAATTGGGCCGCCATCTCGCGATCCGTTTCTCGGATGTGCCGCTGGGCAAACTGCAAATGGATCAGTGCTTGATCGGGCAAGTTAGCCCGGTTCAGGCCATTGCTCAATTGTAAACGGGCCACCGCTACGCTCAAGGCATTGGATTGGGTATCGGCGAGAGCCACTTGTCCATATAGCAGCGACAATTCACGGACTTTGCCAGCGGTGGTGAATATTTGCTTGGCCCGGCTGATTTCGGCTCGCACCTGCTCTTGCGCTGGTTTGCCAATCTTATCGGTCAATTCATGGGCCCGTTTGGAATAACGCTGAACCGCCTCCACGTCTTTTTCCAGCTCACCAACGGCAATGAGAACCTGGAGGGCCTTATACTCCTCAACCAATTGGCCCGCCTGACTGGCTCCGGCCAAGCTCTTTTCAGCGCTGGCCCGGGCCAGTTTGGGATCGGTTTCGTGCAGGCAAAGCACCATATATACGTCACTGAACGATTCTTCGGCCTTGATTGGCGAAGCCGCGAGAATGACCAACAAAACAATGCCGAAGCGGGCGAACTTTAGGAGAAAACACATGTAAATAGTCACAATAGACCAATAAAAAACGGACAATGGCCGTTGGTAGTGAAAGTGTGCTTTGGGGCAAGACATTGGTGTTTTCTAAAAAAACCAAGACACCAATCTATGTTCAATTTTATTGCCAAACCAATAATATTGTTTTGATTCAATGATTTTTAAATATTTTTAACTCCATTTATTACGTCAAACCAAAAAAAACAAAGGTGCTTTGGCTTAGCTTTACAAAAAATGTTTTCTATGGATCATCTAAGAGTTTTACCCAACGCCCACCCCGTGTTCAAGGGCTTTTTGCTGGCTGGCTGTTTCCTTTTTTTGCTGGGCTGCGGTGGCGGTGGCGAAACCGATGCGGCCGGGCCAAATTGCGCCATGCAAGCCAAGGTGAACGGGGCCAATTGGTGTGGTACCGCCGAATTTTCGGTGTCATTTGGCCCGCCGGGGGGCAATCCCGTGCTGATCATTGGCAACGCCGATGGGACTGCCATAGTCATTGAAATAGCCAGTACCAACAATGGCACCTATCCGCTCACCCGGGGCGAGGCCGTTTACAGCGACAAGAGCTTCACTTCTTTTGCCTCAGTTTCAGGCACTTTGGTGGTTACCACTTCCACCCCTGCCCAACTGGTCGGAACGTTTAGTTTTGAGGCCATTGACCCGCGCACCAATGGGCGAGTGGTGGTGACCAGTGGGCAGTTCACCGCTCCCAAACGTTGAACCGGGAACCTTGCCAGCCATTAAGGCCCAAAACAGGCCTTTTCGTTGTCCAGTTTAGTTGATTATGCAACCAAAAAATGCGCAAATAAAGACCTAACAGTAATATATTTTGTCTTAAAACAATGCAGTTATGAAAAAAATCATACTTCTTGCTTGGTTCGTAGTGGGCAGCCAGTTGGCCCGCGCCCAAGCGTTCAACAACTTGCCGGTCAATACCCAAAAACCGCCCCTGCACGGCAAGCATTGGATGGCGATTACCGGTAAACCACTGGCCGCCACCGCCGGGGCCATGATCTTTAGCAAGGGCGGCAATGCCGTGGATGCATCCTGCGCCATGCTGGCCGCCACCTGCACCATGTGGGACGTGCTCAGTTGGGGAGGTGAAACCCAGGCCCTGATCTACAACCCCAAAACCAAGAGAGTAATTGCGATCAACGCGCTGGGCGTGGCCCCCACGGGCGCAACGGCCGATTTCTACAAAAACAAGGGCATGAAGTACCCGCCCGAATTTGGCCCGCTGGCCGCTGTGACCCCCGGCACCCCGGGCGGGCTGCTCACCATGCTGGCCGAATACGGCAGCATGAGCCTGCAAGAAGTGCTGGCCCCGGCCATGCAACTGGCTGAGGGCTACCCGATTGAAGCCCAAACTGCCAACTCGATTGAACGGGGCAAGGGCGAGATCAAAAAGTGGCCCTACTCTGCCAAAGTGTTCCTGCCCCACTTGGGCCAAAAGCGCGAAGCCCCCGACGCCGGGGAAATTTTTGTCCAAAAAGATCTGCTAGCCACGCTGCAAAAAATGGTGGAAACCGAACAACAGGCCCTCAAAAAAGGCAAATCGCGGAAAGAGGCCATTTACGCCGCTTATGATCGGTTCTACAAAGGCGATATTGCCCAGGAATTCGTGCGGGGCTGCCAAGAGCAGGGCGGACTGATCACCGCCCCCGATTTGGCCAACTGGAAAGTAAAGATCGAGGAGCCGACCATGACCACCTACCGGGGCATCGAAGTCTATAAAATGCAACAGTGGACCCAAGGGCCGGCCATGCTCCAAACCCTAAACATTTTAGAAAATTTTGACCTCAAAAGCATGGGGTACAACTCCACCCGGTACATCCACACGCTGTACCAAGCCATGAACTTGGCCTTTGCCGACCGCGATTTTTACTACGGCGATCCGGCTTTTGCCCCGGAAGAACCGATGAAGGGCCTGCTGTCCAAAGAGTACGCCAAGGAACGCAGCAAACTGATCAAGCCCGAGGCCAACGACCCGTTCATTGGCCCGGGCAACCCCTACCCTTTTGAGAACAAAGAAAACCCGTACACCGAATTGCTCAAAAACTGGGGCAACCCCAAACTGGGCCTCAACCCGCCCAAAACCAGCCTCGATGAAGATTTCCTCCGGGATTTTGCGGCCGGGACCACCTCCATTGAAGCCACCGACAAGGAGGGCTGGGTAGTGTCCATTACCCCAAGCGGGGGCTGGGTGCCGGCCTGCATCGCGGGCAACACGGGAGTGGGCATGAGCCAGCGGATGCAATCCTTCGTGCTCGATGCCAAAGAAAACCCGTTCAACGTGGTGGAACCTGGCAAACGGCCCCGGGTAACGCTCACCCCGAGCATGGCCCTCAAAGATGGCAAACCCTTTTTGTCGTTCGCCAAACAGGCCGGCGATGAGCAGGATCAACTGCTCCTCCAGTTTTTCCTCAACATGGCCGAGTTCGGCATGACGGTGCAAGAAGCCTGCGAAGCCCCCAGTTTCAAGACTTTCCAAATGTATTCCAGCTTTGGCGACCACGAAAAGCGCCCCGGTGCACTCACGCTCAACAGTGCCATGCCCGCGTGGGTTCGCAAAGAATTGTCGCAAATGGGCTACAGCCTCTCTTTCCAAGAGCGGACCAGCGGCCCGATCAATGCCATTTATTTTGACTGGCCGCACGGCAGCTTTTGGGGCGGCTCCAGCAACCACGGCGAAGATTACGGGATCGGCTGGTAGAAAATGCGCCTCGCCGGCCAATGAATCGCGGCTGGGCTCATCAATTTTGGGCCGACTGACCACCTGCTCCGCTTGCCTGTTGGAAGAGCGGAGCAGGTGGTTTTTGGTTGGCTTGGGTGCTGGTGGCTTTCCATCACAGTAATTCCCAGCTAAACAGTGCAATGAATGCTAGCCCCGACTCATTGCTATTCGCGCCTGAGCAGCGAAGCAAAAAAAATAATTGGTAGATTTGGATATTTTGCCGAAAGGTCTTAGTTTGCCAACTATTCCAGTAATATTTATTGGCGGCCGGGCTTGGGGCAACTAGCTGAGTGCGACGGCTAACGCCTAATACCAAAACGGAAACAAACGAAACCAGAGGGGTGGTCTATCTCGGCAATCGGTGGAATAATCGTAAGTTATTAGTAGATAGACGCAAAGGTTGCATTTATGGGGATGTTAGCCTCAATCTTAAGAAAACAAAACAAATGTCAAGATTCAATAAAGATGCTGTTTACCTGCTAAACAGAATGACCGCAGAAAAAATAGACGCAAAAATGCGTACAGTAAGAAGTGGTCGAAACAAGTATGAACGTAGTTGGATATGGGAACTAATCCAAAATGCAAAAGATAAGGCTACAATAGACTTTCCGAGTGAAAAGGTATCTATTCTTGTAAAACTATGTAATAATCAATTTACATTTTCGCACAATTTTGGCTACTTCACAATGCAAAATGTGGAAGGGCTTATACGCCAAATAAATACCGAAGATAAAGACAGAGAAGACGTATTAGTACAAAATACTCAAATAAATCCACCAATTGGTAGATTTGGAACAGGGTTTATGACAACTCACTTACTTTCTGAAAAAGTCCAAGTAAATGGACTTTATAAAGATGAAAATGCGTATAAAAAAGTAGAATTTTCATTAGATAGAAGTAGCACAGAAAGAAATGAACTTGTTGAAAGTGTGAATACATCTTTTGAGCAAGCAGAAGGAAGTGTCGGAAATTCTCAAATAGTTTCTAACCCTAATTTTTCGAACTATAACACAATTTTTACTTATCATTTAGACGAATACAGTAAAAAGATTGCACAAACAGGTCTTGATGATTTATCAATTTCTTTGCCATTTACTTTAATTTTTGTTGATGGAATTAAACAATTAACAATTATACAAGGCAATGAACAAATCTTGTATGAGAAAAAAGAGCCTCAAACTTTGTATAACGAAGTACAATTTATTGAAATTGATAAAATTGTAAATGGACAAGTTGAAACACTAAATTACGTTTTTTTATCAAAAAATTTGACAAGAATTGCCTTGCAAGTTGAAATCAAAAGCAATACATTTTATATCAAAGATTTCGCGGAAAAATTGCCTTATATTTTCTTGCATTATCCTTTAATTGGAACAGAAAATTTTTATTTTCCTGTAATCGTAAATAATCCTTTTTTTGAACCAACCGAGCCAAGAGATGGAATTTATCTTCTTGATGATATTAGAGACGAAAAAAGTATTATAGACCAAAATTTCATAAAAGAAGCAGTAGATTTATTTCTAGTCTTATTGCCTTATGCTGTTGCTAATAATTGGCAAAGTCTATATAATTTGGCAAAAACAGATTTGCCAAATCAAGACGAAGATTATTTTGCAAAATCTTGGTTTAAATCCAATATTCAAAAACCTATTCGTACTCGCTTACTCGAATCTGAAATAG
The DNA here is from genome assembly GCA_038209965.1 of Cytophagales bacterium. Taxonomy (GTDB): domain Bacteria; phylum Bacteroidota; class Bacteroidia; order Cytophagales; family Thermoflexibacteraceae; genus JALONO01. The sequence goes on from JBBQXF010000081.1 coordinate 17,156, forward strand.
TGCAAACCGAAACAAGTAGAATTTTACTTGAAAATGCTCTGTTTCCTTATGCAACCGAAAGTAAAATTGAAAAGGTTTGGCAGTTAGCGAAAGTTTTACATAAGGACAAGTTGCCCAAGTTGGAGCACATTCACGAGTGGCACAAAATCATAGATAGCACTTGGGATAAAGACTTGCGATATGACCTCAAAAAAATGGTTGTAGAGATAGCAAGTCATAACAACATTCCAAATTTAATGTCAAGAGTTGGTTTGGGTAAGCAAGAAACTTTAACTTGGCTTAATGACGTAATTGAGTTCGTTGTTAGCGAAGATGAAAAGTTGTTATCTGATTACGCCATTATTCCAAATCAATACGAAGATTTTAAAAAGAAAGAAAATCTTTGGGCAGATGAAAGTGTTCCCGAAGAATTAAAAAACGTTTTAAGAATTCTTAAAGAAGATTGGCGTTCAAGTTTGCGACACAAATCTATTCCAGCCTATCAGCCGACAGTCAAAAAAGACATTGATGATATTGTGAACAGAATAAACATAATTATCACGGCTAACAGCGTTTCTACAATCAAAACAGCCGTTTTAGACTTGCTTAGTTGCTTTCCAAATTCCAATGAATTGCCAAAAGAGAGGAACAAATTTTGGAATTTTGCCAAAGATTTTTATCCATGTACGCCCGATAAAAAAGAATTAGAAAATTGGGTAAAATCCATTGCAGTTTGGGATGAATGCGATAAATGGTTTATGCGAAACCTAATTTGCGACATTTCACAGTATCAAAATACGAGCAAATTAACGACTTATCTAAATTCTGATAGTCTTTTATGGTTACACGAACTTGTTATTTTCATTTCTAACCAACGATTTGAAACCTGTCTAAATGAGTATGCAATTTTACCAAATCAAAAAGGAGATTTCAGAAAAAAGAAAGACCTTTTTGTTGATAAAGACCATAATCCACAAAAGCCAAAGCCATTAAATGATCTAAAAAATATTTTGGAACTTTTGGGTTGTGATTGTCGTGCTGAATTGCTTGCAACCGAAATAGCCCTTGATATTGAAGGTAAATCCCAAACTACGAAAGAGATTGCCCAAAAAATTACAGAAAGAGTGCAACAACTTTTGCGAGAAGAAGTGCAAAAACACCGTCAAGAAAGCACAAAACAAGTCTTTTCTAAACTTTTGCTTTGGTTTCACGAAAACGAACCACAAGCAGAAGAATACTTTGCCGACTTATATGAGAAACGCCACCGTTTAAGAAGTGATGACGAAATTATTGCCGACATCAAATTTAGACAGTCTTTATTGAGTAATACAAATGGTTACACAGAAGACGAAATTTTGAAATTGGTAAATACACCAAAAGACAAATTACACATTCTATCTGACGAAGAATTAGAGCAGGAAATTCAAAAGCGTCTAAGACAAATAAACGAAGACAAAACAAATAAAGAACTTATTGACCCTGAAAAATTGCTTGTCAGTCTTGGCATTATAGATTTAGAAGAACTTGAAAATGCACAGAAAAAGTATGTAGGAACGAAAATTGGAGAAGCCTTACAGCATCTTTTAGGAACAACAGATTTTAGTTATGTTCATCAAATAATTGAACGCGCAAAAACGAATGTAAAGGCTTATTTGGGTACTCAACCAAATTACAACATTTCAAATTGGAATGAAGAAAGTTTTACAGTTATTGCAGGAGTTCTAAAAAATGATAGAGAAGTCAAGATAGTTATTCGTCCAGGAGACAACGGACAGATAATTATTTACTATGCAAATGAGTTTGAAACATTAGAAAAAGCAAATGCAGAACTTTGGTATGACAATGGGGCAGAACAAGGAATATACTCATTTGGTAGACTTTTAAGACGTGCTAACATAAGTCGTATTCCCCTGTAAAACAGTGAATTAATGAACAAAAAAACATCAGCAAATATTGTATTCCCAAAAGTAAGACTAATACACTAAATTTTATCATTTGAAATCCTACATATACATTTGTGCTAAAATGAATCGCTGGGGCAGCAGCGTTTTGTAGTGCTAATTTCCCAACTTTGGCAAGTCTAAATTGCTACAGCCAATTTTGAAAAGTAATGAAAATAATAGCAAAAAACTGTTAGAAATGCTGGAAAGAGCAATGCAAATAGACAGACAAACAGAATACGAAATAAGCCCAGCCTGTAACAACACCTACAAGAAAATTGGCGGTTCAGTGGTTAAATGAAGCTTTGTGCCGCTTCGGCGGTCCGATTCGCATCAAGTTTTGTGGTGGCAGACAGTTTTTGTGCTTCAAAATCCCGCCTTCGCCAAGCCGATAAACGTTAGGTGCAAGCGTAGAACGACAGTGCTAACATAGACCGACAGAAAAACAGTGGACAAAATACCCAACCAAGGATTTGCCAAACCAATGGCAAATCCTTGGTTTTTTAGGGGCTAGGGTACGATAATCGTTTGCAAACCAGCTTTTTGGCACGTTTGGTTAAAGGCGGTCACGCTTTGGAGCAAGGTGGCCAAGGTGGCTTGGCTGGCCGCCCAGCGGACGTGCAGCGCCGCGAATTGGGCCTTCTGGCCCGCCGTGACCTGCGGGGTATTGCTGTCCAGCTCGTACTTGAGGAATAGGTAATCGGCGCTGAGCCGGTTCACATAATTGATGATATCATCGTTGGATTTGGCCTTGTTTTGCACCAGTGCATCTTCCCATCGGGTCAATTTGGCCATCAACGCTTGGGCTTCTTTGCCCAGCGCGGCGTGGGCCACGGCATCGGCCAGCAAACTCACCACTCCGCTTATCTGTTGCCGCACTTTGCGCATCCGCAAAACGGCGGTGTGAATGTCGGTAAACTCAGCATCTACCTTGGCGTGCCAATCTGCCTGCTCGGCATAATCGGCCTCGGTAGCCTCAATGCCCGGATGGGGCAAAATGGTGGCCTTGGTTTCCAAGGTTTGGCTGCCCACATGCAGGCGCAGGGTGTACTGGCCGGGCGAAACTTTGTGGCCTTCGTAGCTGCCCTCGATAAAAACCGTGGGCACTCCGGGCAAGATCGGGGCGCGCATATCCCAGACAAATTTGTTGAGGCCAGCTTTGGCGGGCAGCAGGGGCTCGGGGTTGGGGCCACCGGGATACTGGCTGAAATCTGGGTGCGGCTTGGTAGAAAAAACCCGCACCACTTCGCCCTTGATATCCAAGATTTCCAGTTTCAACGGGGTCGTTTCGGCAAAGCCAGTGGACAATTGGTAAAAAATAACTACCCCATTGGCCGGATTGTCCCCATTGAATTTCGGTTTGGCATTTGCCGGGGTATCCGTGCCATCATCTGGGCCACCAAATGCGCCCACCCGATGGGCTGCCTCGGGTTGGTACAGCAAGGACTGGCCAAGGTTTTGCCCCAGTTTGTATTGCTGTAGTGGGGCCAACTGATCCAAAATCCAGAAAGATCGGCCCATGGTGGCGGCTATCAGGTCGTTTTCGTGGACCAGCAGATCGGTCACCGGAGTGATGGGCAGGCCCAGTTGCAATGGTTGCCAATTTTCGCCATCATTAAAAGAGATGAACAAGCCCGTTTCAGTGCCCGCAAAGAGCAGTCCTTTGCGTTGTTTGTCTTCGCGAATGCACCGGGTGTAGGCTCCGTAAGGAATTCCTTTGTCAATTTTCTTCCACGTTTTGCCGTAGTCGGTCGTTTTGAACAGCGACGGGGCGAAATCGTTGACTTTATAGCGGGTAGTGGCCACATAAGCGGTGGCCTGATCGTGCGGCGATACCTCGATGCAGTTGACCAAGGTCTCCCCCCACTGGGGCGGGGTGATGTTGAGCCAGCTCTTGCCCGCGTCGCGGGTGAGGTGGATCAGGCCATCGTCGCTGCCAGCGTACAGCACACTCGGATCGTGGGGCGAATCGGCCAAATAGGCAATCGTGCCGTAATTTTCGCCACCCGCGCCCTCGTTGGTGTAGGGCAGGCCACTGGTTCCCTGTTTGCTGGTATCGTTGCGGGTCAGGTCGGGCGAGATCGCCTCCCAAGAATTTCCCAAGTTGGTGGTTTTGAACACCACATTGGCCGCGTGGTAAAATGCTTTTTGCTGACTGTTGTAAACCACGGGCGCGTTCCAGTTGAAACGGTACTTCATTTCCTTGGGTTGAAGGGCTTGGTACTGGATGGGGGCCACCATCACCGGCTTGCGTTCTTGGGTTTTTGTGTCCATCAACTCAATGGTACCCTGATAACTCCCGCCCATAACTTTGGTGGGGTTGCGGCGATCGAAGGCCAGAAAAGCGCTTTCCCCCCCGCCACTGTACCCCCAATCTTTGTCGCCAATGGCACCGTCGGTCAGGTTCCGGCTGCTGATTTTGACCGAAGTATTGTCCTGTTGCCCACCATACAGGTTATAGGGGAACAAAAAATCGGCATTGACCCGGTAAAACTGGGCCGTCGGCTGGTTGTCTTGCGAAGACCAGCTAGCGCCCCCGTTGAAAGTAATGGTGGCCCCGCCGTCGTTGGCCATCACCATATTTTTGGAATTTTGGGGATTGATCCACAGCTGGTGGTGATCCCCGTGCCGGGCCGAGAACGGGGCCCAACTGTGGCCACCATCGATCGACTTGAGGGCCGGAGAGTTCAGCACGTATAGGACTTGCTCGTTTTGGGGGTCCACGGTCATTTCCACGTAATACCAGGCCCGCTGGGTGAGGCGGTGGTCGGTGCTCACCCGGGTGAAGCTGGCCCCCGCGTTGTCACTGGCAAACAGGCCGCCCAGTTCTTTTTCCGTATCACTCTCGATGAGGGCATACACCCGATCCGGCTCGGCCTTGGCCAGCGCAATGCTCATCTTGCCCAATTCAGTCGGGATGCCGTTGGTCAATTTGGCCCAAGTTGCGCCACCGTCCACCGATTTGTAGAGCCCACTCCCCTTGCCCCCGCTGCGAACCAGCCACGGCAGGCGGCG
>JBBQXF010000082.1:0-22028 GCA_038209965.1 Cytophagales bacterium
TACGACGTTGGCCAGTACCAAACAAGGCCAGCAAGTTGGCCAGAAAGTATTGCAGCGGGTAGGTTTGACCCAGCAATAACCGATTTTTGGCTCTTTAAAGTGTTCGTAAATCAGCTTTATCTTTGATTTGCCCACTCAATCAAAAAATAATCCTACAACTGTTTTTAGGTATCATCAATATAAGTACATAATGAAAAAAATATTTTTACTTCTTATGCTTTCGTTGCCCTTTTTGGCGTGCACCAAGAAAAGCTATGTGCTTTCTGATAAGAAATTTGGTCAAACGCTGAATGCCAACCCCAAATACGTCAACAGTTTTCACGGGGTGAGCGTGTATGACCTCAACAAAGGAGCCTATGTCTTGAACTATAATGCCGACAAATATTTTATCCCAGCTTCCAATACCAAGCTATACACCTTTTATGCGGGCCTGAAATTGTTGCCCGCCCAAATCCCGGCCTTACAGTACGTGATCCGCCAAGATTCGCTCATTTTTTGGGGAACGGGCGATCCCACTTTGTTGCACCCGGTGCTAAAAAACCGGACGGCCTATCAATTTTTACAGACTGTCCCTCAAAAAATATTTTTTTCAGCCGATAATTTTCAAGATGAGCGATTTGGTGCTGGCTGGGCCTGGAACGATTATAACGCCAGCTATCAGCCCGAAAAATCACCATTCCCAATCTATGCCAACCTAGTCAAGTTTCAACAGGCCAACGGCAAGCTGACCGTTTCCCCGCGTTCATTTGAGGCCAACATTGCCATCAACCACCAATTGGCCGATCCCCTTGATCGCGGAGTGTCCAATAACCAGTTCATTGTAAACCCATTAACATTGAAGGACGAAGAAATGCCCTTCCACACTTCGCCTGAATTGTTTGCCAAATTGCTGGCCGACACTTTGGGCAAGCCCGTAACGCTGATCCGTCGCCCGCTGCCTCCCGCCAATGAATTGACCATTTTACCGGGCATGATGGCCGACAGCCTGTACCAGGAGATGCTGCAAGTCAGTGATAACTTTTTGGCCGAGCAGATCCTGCTGATGTGCGCCGCCCGGATCCCAGAAAAAGGGTATGGCATGAGCACTGATAAAGCGATAGATTATGCTAAACGCAACCTGCTCAAGGACTTGCTCAGCCCGCCCCGCTGGGTGGATGGGTCGGGCTTATCGCGCTACAACCTCTTCACGCCACGCTCTTACGTGGAAATTTTGCGGAAAATATACGCTGAGGTCGCCCCCGATGCACAAGGGGAAGCCCGTTTGTTCAACTTGTTGCCCCAGCCCGGGGTGTCGGGCACGCTGGCCAATGTGAAGGTCTATCCGGCCACCCTTTATGCCAAAACCGGCTCTCTGAGCAACAACCACAATTTGAGCGGCTATCTGGTCACCAAATCTGGCAAACGGCTGGTGTTCTCCTTCATGAACAACCATTACACCATGCCCATCGGCACCGTCCGCGAAGAAATGGGCAAAGTATTGACGGAATTGTACGAAAATTATTGATTTTTTTACGTAAGCAATTGCCTGCCCATGAGTGCTTCAATGAATAATTGAGCGCCAAGTCTCGCGGGCCACTGCCAAACGGCCAGTGGCCTAAGCAAGCCGGGTTGCCGCAACCACTCCCCAAAACAAGCCAACCTTGGACGAGAAAAGCGGCATTAGTGGCTGGTTGAGCCATTTTAACTTTATTTCAACCTAGGCTCTAGCCCAGTTGCGCTACCTTTGACTGTAATTCTTACTTGCTATGAGTCTTTCAACCATCAGTATTCGCCGTCCGGTGCTCACCATTGTGCTCAACGTGGTCATCGTTGTCTTTGGCCTCATTGGTTTTCGCTATTTGGGGGTGTGGGAGTACCCCAACGTGGACAATCCGGTGGTCAGTGTGAGCACAAACTATACCGGGGCCAATGCCGAAGTGATCGAGTCACAGATCACCGAACCGCTCGAGGAGGCCATTAACGGGATTCCCGGCATTATCTCCATCAACTCCACCAGTAGCGACGGCCGCAGCAACATCTCGGTAGAGTTTGATCTGGAAACCGACTTGGAAGCAGCCGCCAACGACGTGCGCGACAAGGTGTCGGGTGCGCTCTTCCGTTTGCCGCCCGATGCAGATCCGCCCGTAGCGGCCAAATCCGATGCCAGTGGGCAAGCGATCATCAGCATGTATGCCCAGAGCGACAAACGGTCTGCGCTCGAAGTGACAACCATTGGCGAAAAATTAATCAAAGAACGGCTTCAGACGATTGCCGGGGTGGGTGGGGTGCGGGTGTGGGGCGAACAAAAATATGCCATGCGCCTCCAGATTGACGTGGATAAACTGGCCGCCTATCAATTGACCGCACTCGAGGTGCGCAATGCACTGCTCCGTGAAAACGTGGAACTGCCCTCGGGCCGAATCGAGGGCAGCAATACCGAATTGACCGTCAAGACGTTGGGCCGATTGACCACCATCGAGGAGTTTAATAATTTGGTCATCAAGCAGTCAGGCGACAAAATCGTGAGCTTTGGCGATATTGGCCAAGTGCGATTGGCCCCTGAAAACGAAAAGACGATTTTTCGGCGGGGTGGCCGCCAAATGGTGGGCTATGCCATTGAACCGCAGCCCGGGGCCAATCAAATTGCCATTGCTGAAGAATATTACAAACGCTACGCCCAAATCCGGCGCGACGTACCAGCGGACATCGATCTTTCCGTGGGGTTTGACGACACCAAATTTATCAAGGCCTCCATTTCCGAAGTGCAGGAAAGCATTTATGTGGCGTTTGGCTTGGTGGCGTGCATCATTTTCTTGTTCCTGCGCGACTGGCGCACCACCATTATCCCGATCTTGGCTATCCCGATTTCATTGGTCGGGACGTTTTTCATTATGTATATTGCCGGTTTTTCCATCAATGTGCTCACTATGCTCGGTATTGTGCTGGCCATTGGCTTGGTAGTGGACGACGCCATTGTGGTATTAGAAAATATTTATTCCAAAATTGAGGAGGGCATGGAACCGCTCGAGGCCGGCTTCAAAGGGGCCACCGAGATTTTCTTTGCCATAGTGTCCACCACCATTGCCTTGGCGGCAGTGTTCATGCCCGTTATTTTCTTGCAAGGGCTCACTGGCAAATTGTTCATTGAGTTCGGGGTCGTGATCGCCGGATCGGTGTTGATCTCGGCCTTCGTGGCCCTCACCCTGACCACCATGCTTTCCTCGCGGCTGCTTAAGCGCCGGGTCAAGCACAATTGGTTTTATAACGCCACTGAACCATTTTTTGTCTGGCTCAACCAAGGGTATGAAGGTAGTTTGGCCAGTTTTATGAAAGCCCGCTGGTTGGCATTTCCCTTGATCGCGCTTTCGATCTATTTAATGGTGCAATTGTTTGGCGCGATGCCCCAAGAACTCGCCCCGATGGAAGACCGATCGGGCATGCGGGTGATGGTGACCGGGCCAGAAGGGGCCTCATTCCCTTACATGGACAGCTACATGAAGCAGTTGGCCAAAATGGTGAAGGAGGAAGTGCCCGAGGCCATAGGGATCATCGCCATTACCTCTCCCAATTTTATGTCCAGTGCAGTGAATACGGGTATGTCCCGGCTGGAGCTCGCTAAACCAAGCGATCGCCAGCGCACCCAACAGCAAATTGCCGATGCCCTGGGCAAGAAACTGCGGGGCCTGAGCGATGCCCGCGCCATTGTGGTGCAGCAACCCACCATTGGCAACCGCCGTTCGGGACAGCCGGTGCAGTACATTTTGCAGGCCCCCACCCTAGAAAAACTGCGCGAAGCCCTACCCAAGTTCATCGCCGAGGCCAACCAGCATCCCGATCTGGTGCAGGTAGATGTGAACCTAAAATTCACCAAACCCGAAATCCGCTTAGAAATTGACCGGGAAAAGGCCACCAATTTGGGCGTGTCGGTCATCGATGTGGCCCAAACCCTCCAGCTTGGGTTCAGTGGCCAACGTTTTGGCTACTTCATCATGGACGGCAAACAGTACCAGGTCATCGGTGAACTCAACAAAATGGATCGGAACGAACCGCTTGATCTGCGCGCACTCTACGTTAAGAACCGCTATGGCCAACAGATCCAATTGGACAATTTGGTGACCTTGATCGAAGACAGCAGCCCACCCTCACTGTTGCGCTACAACCGGGCCGTGTCGGCCACCGTTTCCGCTTCGCCAGCCCCCGGCAAAACCATTGGCCAGGGCATTGATGCAATGGACGAAATTGCCAAAAAGACCCTGAACGAATCATTCACCACTGCGTTGGCGGGGCAATCCAAGGAGTTCAAAGACAGTTCATCCAGCTTGCTCTTTGCGTTTGGCTTGGCCTTGTTGTTGATTTATTTGGTACTGGCCGCCCAATTTGAGAGCTTCCGCGACCCGCTCATTATCATGTTCACCGTGCCACTAGCGCTGGCTGGCGCTTTGTTGTCGCTCTGGTATTTCAAACAGACCCTCAATATTTTTAGCCAAATCGGGATGATCATGCTCATCGGGCTGGTGACCAAGAACGCGATACTGATCGTCGAGTTTGCCAACCAGAAAAAAGAAGAGGGTTTTGATAAACACGAGGCGGTGAGGCAGGCCGCTGCCCAGCGCTTGCGCCCGATCCTGATGACCGCACTGTCCACCGTTTTGGGCACGCTGCCCATTGCGCTGGCTTTGGGCGCGGGGGCCGAGAGCCGGGTGTCCATGGGAATCGCGGTAGTGGGGGGCATGGTCATCGCCACGGGGCTGACCTTGTACATCATCCCGGCCATTTATTCGTACTTCTCTAGCTCGGGCCGGGTCATTGTTCCAGAGGCAGAAATCGATAAAACTGCCGTGGGGGTTTAGCCATTGCCAACTTGCCAGCCCAGTTCCCCAATGAGGCTGGTCAATTCATTCGGTTTTACCAGCTCGGCAATGGTGCCGGGCTGGTAAAACTTTTTATGGCCCACTGGCCCACGACTTTTTTGCAACCCGCCGAGTACACCCTTCTTCCGCAGTTTAAGTCTCCAACCCAATTATTTTTTGATAAATGGGCCGGTTTTGCCATTTTTCCCAAAATAAATGAAAACTTGCATCAATAAAGGCGCAGCCTTGTATTATTCACTTAAACTCCTCCTACTCTGATGAAAAAATCCCTGTATTTCGCGATGGCTGTCCTACTGATCTGTGCTTGCAACTTCAGTAAGGGCACCAAAACCGACCTGATCACCGGCTTGTCAACCTCCTACAACGGTTTTGCCATTTCGGATGCCTATCTGGCCGCTGAAGACGGCTCTCGCCTGAAGAGCAACAAGATAGCCTTGGGCACCAATATTCAAATTGCGGTGACAGGAGTGGAAAACTTTGTGGCCAAAGATGGCAAAGTATTTCCCGGTTGCCTGATCCTGCTCACTGACAAGCAGACCAATGCCGAAATCCTGAAACTGGACGATGCTTTTGCCGACATGGCCGAGGGTACCCCGGTTGAAAAGGCTACGCTGCTCCACGCCGATCTGAGCACTGGCAGCCCGATGGTGGCCGGGACGACGTATCGGCTCAAGACCCGCTTTTTTGACAAGAACAACCCCGAGAGCGAAATTGTAAACGAGGTAGATTTGATCATGGAATAAGCCTGCCGAACAGCCTGAACCGTGGAAGGGCCTGCCCAATTTGCAATTTTGACAAATCGACACACCAAACCCTGAAGATGAAAACAACTGCCTTTATTTTTCTCTGTGTACTCGGGGGCCTTGGTTGGGCGGGCCCGGCCTCGGCCCAAAAAGACTTCATTGCCACCGAAACCCCGGCCCAGCGCGAACAGCGCATGGCTTGGTGGAAGGAAGCCCGCTTTGGGATGTTCATCCACTGGGGCGCTTATGCCGTTCCAGCAGGTTACTACCAAGGCAAACCTACCAAGGGGATTGGCGAATGGATTATGCACAATGCCAACATTCCCATCCCAGAATACGAAGAATATGTCAAGCAGTTCAATCCCACCCAATTTGATGCCCGCCAATGGGTCAAAATTGCCAAGGATGCGGGCATGAAATACATCGTGATCACGTCCAAGCACCATGACGGGTTCTGCCTCTGGGATTCTAAGGTGACCAATTATGACATCATGGATTTTGCCCCGTTCAAACGCGACATCCTCCAAGAACTGGCGGCCGCTTGTAAGGCCGAAGGTGTGCGGCTGTGCTTCTACCACTCGATCATGGACTGGCACCAGCCCGATGCCAAGGCCAAGAAGTATGACCATCAAACCACTGCCAATCCCGACTGGGCCAAATACCGCGAGGAATATTTGAAGCCCCAACTGGCCGAACTGATCAAGAAGTATGATCCGGGCGTGCTGTGGTTCGATGGCGAATGGATCGAGGAGTGGACCGAGCCCCAAGGGAAAGACCTCTACAATTACCTACGGAACTTGGATGCGGACTTGATCATCAACAATCGCGTGGGCAAGGGCCGCGACGGGATGCAGGGGATGAACAAGGATGCCAACGCGGCCGGGGATTTTGGTACCCCCGAACAGGAGATTTTGGCCAACCGCTCCGAACTGCCATGGGAAACCTGCATGACCATGAACGATTCTTGGGGGTTCAAAAAAGATGACACCAACTGGAAATCTGCCGAGGTGCTGATCCATCAACTGGCCGACGCCACGGCCAAGGGTGGTAATTACCTGCTCAACGTTGGCCCGACTGCCGCTGGACTGATCCCGGGGGCGAGTGTGGAACGGCTGGCCAAAATGGGCAAGTGGATGAAAGTGAACGGTGAAGCGATCTATGGGGCCAAATCGGTCAAAGACTACAAAGAAGGGAATAATTTGGTCTATACCAACAGCAAAGACGATAAATTCACCTATGCCATTGCCCTCAAATGGCCCGGCAGCAGTTTGACCTTGAGCAAAGTAATGGCTGGTCAGGTTACCCAAATAAGCCTTTTGGGTGGCAAAAAGCTGAAGTGGCGCACGAATGCCGCTGGGGGCATTGACCTAGATCTACCCGCCCGCCCGCCCAGTGGCCAATACGCTTGGGTGTTCAAAATCAAGTACAAGTAAGGCTTGCCGCGCCCGTTGCACCATTCGCAATGGGCGCGGCTTCCTTGCAAAATGGCCGTCCAGTGCGTGGGAAGTGGTAGATTGTCAGTTTGAGTGGCCATTGTCATCCGCTTGGTTCCCCTAGCCTCTGCCTGTCCAACAGCAGTTTAGATTGATTCCAAATTTAGGGATTCGGGTTCTGCCCTTAGGGATTCCGGGCAGATTCGGGTAAATTTGTCTTATGAAATGGGTTTGTTATCTTCTCTCCATTATTGTCCTCGTCCTGTCGGTGTTGCCTTGCAATGACCACCGCATTGACATAAGCTCATCGGCCCAAACGGCTGTTTATAAGCTAGGTAGCGACCTCAGTTCAACTGCTCATGACTGCAATCCCTTCTGTATGTGTGGTTGTCACGGCGGCGTTATTGTCAACAATCAGATCGTCGTAGTGCCCACCTTGTTTGTGGTAGCCGATTCCGAGACCCAGTCGTGCAGTGCATCCACCGCGCCCACCCCTCCCCCATTCTTCGATTGTTGGCAGCCGCCAAAAGTCTAGCTCGGCATCAGTGCCATGTTCCCCCCCCTTTCGGCTGGCCGATGGGTTGCTTCCTAGTGTTCATAGGGCCAATTTTTCTCCTCGATGTTAGACAAAATCATTTATTTCTCGATCCACAACAAACTGATTGTGGGGATATTCACCTTTTTTTTGGTCGTCTGGGGGAGCTATTCGTTCACCCAACTGCCCATTGATGCAGTGCCTGATGTAACCAACAATCAGGTACAGATCATCACCCGCAGCCCCTCACTGGCGGCGCCCGAGGTAGAACGGCTCATCACTTTCCCGGTGGAAATCACGATGGCCACCATTCCCAACTTGACCGAGATCCGGTCGTTTTCCCGCTTTGGCCTATCAGTAGTGACCATTGTGTTTTCTGACGACACCGATGTCTATTGGGCCAGACAACAGGTGTTTGAGCGGCTTACCCAAGCGCAGGCCCAGATTCCCCCGGGCGTGGGCAACCCCGAACTGGCGCCGCTCACCACTGGCCTTGGCGAAATTTATCAATATGTGATCCAAGTAAAACCGGGCTATGAGCAGAAATTTTCGGCCATGGAACTACGGAGCATCCAAGATTGGATTGTGCGCCGGCAGCTGCTGGGCACACTGGGCGTGGCTGATGTGAGCAGTTTTGGTGGCTACTTGAAGCAGTATGAAATTGCCGTGGATCCCGAAAAACTACGGGCCATGAACGTCTCTATTGGCGAAATATTCACCGCATTGGAACAAAACAACCAAAATACGGGTGGCGCCTACATTGACAAGCAGCCCAATGCGTATTTTATTCGCAGTGAGGGCCTGATCCTGTCATTGGACGACATCGGCCGGGTGGTGCTCAAAAACACCCCCAACGGTGTCCCTGTCCTGATCCGCGATGTGGCCAAGGTGCAATTTGGCCATGCCGTCCGCTACGGGGCCATGACCTACGATAACAAGGGTGAGGCCGTCGGTGGCATCGTGATGATGTTGAAGGGGGACAACTCGTCACAGGTAATTGCCAATGTCAAGGAACGGATCAAGCAAATACAAACCTCCCTGCCCGATGGATTAGCGATTGAAGGATTTTTGGATCGGACTAAACTGGTCAATAGCGCGATCAGGACAGTGGGCACCAACTTGGCCGAGGGGGCACTGATCGTCATTTTCGTGTTAGTGGTGCTGTTGGGCAATTTGCGGGCGGGCTTGGTGGTGGCTTCGGTCATTCCCCTGGCCATGTTGTTTGCCTTTTCGCTGATGAACTTGTTTGGGGTTTCGGGCAATTTGATGAGTTTGGGGGCCATTGATTTTGGCCTTATTGTCGACGGGGCCGTCATTATCGTGGAAGCCACCATGCACCACTTGGGCATCACCTCGATGCAAAAGCGCCTGACCCAACCAGAAATGGACGAAGAAGTTTATCAATCAGCCGTAAAAATTAGAAATTCAGCCGCATTCGGAGAAATTATCATCATGATTGTTTATCTCCCCATCTTGGCTCTGGCCGGTGTGGAGGGCAAGATGTTCAAACCAATGGCCCAGACGGTGGCTTTTTCCATCATGGGGGCTTTCATCCTTTCGCTCACTTATGTGCCGATGGTCTCGGCCTTGTTTTTGAACAAATACACTTCCGGCAAAAGGACTTTTGCCGACCGGTTAGTGGCCTCTGTTCAGCGGCTTTACACCCCCATTCTCCGGGCTGCCCTCAAGTTCAAAGTGTCCGTCTTGGTCGCTTGTATTGCCGTTTTCGTGGTCGCCCTGTTGGTTTTCATGCAAATGGGAGGCGAGTTTATCCCTACCTTGGATGAGGGAGATTTTGCGGTCGATACCCGCGTAATGACGGGGGCTTCCCTCTCCGAAACCGTGAGCGCCTCACTCCAAGCGGGCGGAATCTTGAAGGACAGTTTCCCCGAAGTGATCAAAGTGGTGGGCAAGATCGGGGCCAGTGAAATCCCGACCGACCCCATGGCCATTGAGGCTTGTGACCTGATGGTGATCCTCAAGCCCAAAGAACAATGGACCAGTGCCGCTACCCGTGATGAACTGGCCGAAAAAATGCAAAAAGTACTGGCGGCCAATACGTTGGGCACTTCGTTTGGTTTTCAGCAGCCTATCCAAATGCGCTTTAACGAGCTGATCACGGGGATTCGCCAAGACGTGGCCATCAAAATTTATGGTGAAGACCTTGATAAACTGGTGGAACATGCCGATAAAATTGCTAAATTGATCGCCAATGTGGTGGGAGTCCGCGACTTGTACGTCGAAAAACTGTCGGGCCTGCCCCAAATTGTGGTCAGCTTCGACCGCGCCAAACTGGCCGAGTTTGGCATTTCGGTGGCGGAGGCCAACCGCGTGATCAACACTGCTTTTGCCGGTGGCCTGGCCGGGCTGGTGTTTGAGGGCGAGCGGCGTTACGATCTGGTCGTCCGGTTTGATCAGAAAAATCGGCAGGGTATCACCGACGTGGCCAATTTATTTGTTTATACCAAAGATGGCCGCCAAGTCCCGCTCAACCAAGTGGCCAAAGTTGAGATGAAAACCAGCTACAACGAAATCCGGCGCGACGATGCCAAGCGGCGCATCTCGGTGGCGTTCAATGTGCGTGGGCGCGATGTGGAGAGCGTGGTCAAAGAAATCGAGGCCAGACTAAAGGCCAATTTCAAGTTCGAGCCGGGCTATTATTCTACTTACGGCGGGCAGTTCCAGAATTTGCAAGAGGCCAAAACCCGCTTGTCCATTGCAGTGCCCGCCGCTCTATCCCTCATTTTTATGTTGTTGTATTTTACATTTGGTTCCATCAAACAGGGAATCCTGATTTTTACGGCCATTCCGTTGTCGGCCATTGGGGGCATTTTTGCCCTGTGGCTGCGCGATATGCCCTTCAGCATTTCGGCCGGCATTGGTTTCATTGCCCTGTTTGGGGTTTCGGTGCTCAATGGAATCGTGCTCATCGGCGAGTTTAACCACCTCAAAAAAGAAGGGTTGACCAATTTGTACCGGATCGTGTTCATGGGCACGTCGGTTCGCTTGCGCCCAGTATTGATGACAGCGGCGGTGGCCAGCCTAGGTTTTTTGCCCATGGCGCTCTCGAACGGATCCGGGGCCGAAGTGCAGAAGCCCTTGGCCACGGTGGTCATTGGGGGCTTGTTGTCTTCCACCTTCCTCACTTTGGTGGTGCTGCCGTGCCTTTACATCCTCTTCGAGCAAGGTTTCAAAGCCAAGCGGGCAGTGGTATTGGCGGTATTGGGCTGGGTGATTTTGGCCAGTTTGGCCCCCCGGCAAGCTGTGGCCCAAGACTTGACCCTCCCGCAAGCCCTGACTGAAGCCACGACCAACAACTTGGCCGTCAAGGCGGGTCTTTACGAAATCGATCTGCAAAAAATACTGCGGCGCACGGCATCGGATCTGGGCAAAACTAACCTCACCTGGATGGCGGGCCAGTACAACAGCTTGAATTTTGACAATAATTTCATGCTTTCCCAAGCCATTCCCTTTCCGACTACTTTTGGCCGACTGACCGATCTCTATGCCGCGCAACTCAAAAGCGGTGAACTCCGCCTCCGGATCACGCAAAATGAATTGGTCATGCAAGTAAAATCGGCCTATTACCACTTGGCCCATGCCCATGCCCAGCAACAGTTTTTGGCCCGCCAAGACAGCCTAATGCAGGAGTTTGTTCGGGCGGCCGATCTGCGCCTGCGCACGGGCGAGGGAACCGGGCTGGAAAAGTCAACTGCTGAAAATCAATGGTTCGAGATCAAAACCCTCCGATTGCAAAACCAGGCCGATATCGAGATTTATCAGGTGCAATTGCAAACCCTGATCAATAGTCCGGCCCAACGCGACATTGCTGATCGGCAATTGCGCAGACGGGCCGCGCCCCCCATCGATACGGCCGCGCTGAACCAAAACCCCGGCTATGTCTTTTTGCAACAGCAGACCCAGGTGAGCCGCAAAATGATTGGAGTCGAGCAAAGCCGCTTGTGGCCCGACCTTACGTTTGGTTATTTCAACCAATCGCTGATCGGGATGTATAAAATCAACGGCCAAGATCTGTTCTACGATGGCCGCAAGCGGTTCAGCGGTTTTCAGGTCGGGATGGCCCTGCCGCTGTGGGCCAAGCCCCAAAAAGCCCGCATCGGGGCGGCCAAAATCACGGCCCAAGTAGCTCAGGCCCAGGCCGATCTGTTCCAAAAAAACCTCAAGGGCCAGTTGGAGCAAGCCGTAAAGCAGTTTAACAAATTTCAGTTTACCCTCAACCAATTTGAGCAACAATCGCTGCCAAACATTGATCTGCTCCAATCGAACGCTCAAAAAGCCTTCAATGCGGGCGAAATTGGCTATTTGGAATATTCGCAGGCCCTCACTCGCGTACACAACGTCCGCCTGGCCTATTTGGCCGCGCTCAATGGCTACAACCAAGCCATTGTCCAGATCGAGTTTTGGTTGGGGATTGAGTAAGCCTAGTCCAGTAATCTGTGTTTCTACTTTTATCTTCAAAAAAATGAAAATATTCACCCCCCTTTTTCTTTGCGTGACTGCCATGTTGCTGCCGGCTTGCGGCGCGCCGACCCAAGAAGCTGCTACGGCAGCCGAGGTGGCCCCCACTGCCATGATGGTGGAAATCACCCCGGCCCAACAAAAAAACAACCACATCCAACTAGGTGCCATCGAGCAAAAAGCCATGAGTGGGACCATCAAAGTGAACGGGGCAATCGAGGTGCCGCCCCAGAACTTGGTGAGCCTCAACGCCAAAATGGGCGGATTTGTGAAAAGTACCGACCTTTTGCAGGGACTTCCGGTGCGCAAGGGCCAATTGCTGGCCGTGATCGAGAACCAAGAATTCATTACCCTCCAACAAGACTACCTCGACGGCCTGAGCCGCTTGCAATACCTGCAGGCCGAGTTTGACCGCCAGAAACAGTTGAGTGCCGAGCAGGTGAGTGCCCAAAAAATTTTCCAGCAAGTGACGGCTGATTACGGTA
The DNA here is from genome assembly GCA_038209965.1 of Cytophagales bacterium. Classification (GTDB taxonomy): domain Bacteria; phylum Bacteroidota; class Bacteroidia; order Cytophagales; family Thermoflexibacteraceae; genus JALONO01. The sequence continues at coordinate 12,526 of JBBQXF010000082.1, forward strand.
GCTTACAAGCCCGGCTCAAGGCCATCGAAGCGCGGTTGCAATTGGTCAATGTAAACCTAGTCAACTTGAAACAGGGAAATTTGGTCAATGCGTACAGTATTTACTCCCCAGTGAACGGCATCGTCACCTCGGTCAACATCAATTTGGGCAAGTCGGTCACGGCGCAAGAAGTATTGGCCGAAATTACCGACGTGACCCACCTGCACGTGGTGCTCACGGTGTTTGAGCAGGATATCCCAAAAATCAAAGTGGGCCAGAAACTGCACCTCACCTTGGCCAACCAACCCGATAAAGTCCGTTATGCCAAAATCTTTTTGATCAATCCCCAAGTAAGGGCCGATCGCAGCATCGAAGTCCACTGCCACCTCGATGTGGCGGATGGCTCGTTGCCCCCCAATGCCTTTTTGATCGCCCAAATCGAGCTGGCCCCAACCACTGTGACGGCCCTGCCCGACGACGCTTTCGTCAACGATGCCGGCAATGACTATATTTTCGTGGCAGTGGATCAGCTAAAGCCCCGGCCAGACAGTAAATTGGTTTTGCAAATGGTGAAAGTGGGGAAGGGGATTGCCGAAAATGGATTCACCGAAGTGATTTTGCCCACTACCGTCCCGTTGCCCGGTAAAATGGTGGTGCGCAAGGGCGCGTTCACGTTGCTGTCCCAAATGAAAATGAGCGTCGAGGAGGAGGAATAGGCAAGCGGCCCACTGGCGGCTTGGGGCAAAAAAGATTGCCGCTATCCGCATTGATCGGTACTAGGGCATAAAAACCGCTCCCCCCAAGGCAAAAGCTACTTTGGGGGGAGCGGATCCATTGGGTTTTGATAATTTAATTCACTCGGCTATTCGTTTTCTGCTAGTTTAAAGTAGCCAAATCTATAACAAAGCGGTACCGTACATCGCCCTTGAGCATTCTTTCGTAGGCTTCGTTGATGTCTTTGATCGCGATCAATTCTATGTCGCTCACAACATTGTGTTCGGCACAAAAGTCGAGCATTTCTTGCGTTTCAGCGATGCCCCCAATGAGCGAACCAGCGATACTTTTACGGCCAAAGATCAAATTTGTCGCCGGTATTTGGGCCGGGGTTGGTGGCACCCCCACACATACCATCACACCATTGGTGCGGAGCAAACTCAAGTAAAAACTGTAATCGTGCTCGGCCGATACCGTGTCCAAAATGAAATCAAAATAGCCGATCACCTGTTTGGTCTGCGCGGCATCCGAGGTCAAAACAAATTTATGGGCCCCAAGTCGTTTGGCGTCCGCTTCTTTGGCAGCGGTATGGCTCAGCATAGTAACTTCGGCCCCCATGGCCACGGCCAACTTAACTCCCATGTGCCCCAATCCGCCCAGCCCCAACACGCCCACCCGCGTGCCTTTGCCCACGTTCCAGTGTTTCAGTGGCGAATAAGTGGTGATTCCGGCACATAATAAAGGGGCGACCGCTGAAAGCGACAATTTTTCGGAAATGTGCAACACAAACTCCTCGCGCACCACAATTGCGTGGCTGTAGCCGCCGTAAGTAACCCCACTGTCATCTCTTTCATTGCTGTTGTAGGTAAAGGTCGCGCCTTTCATGCAAAATTGCTCCAATCCTTGGCTGCAATTGGCGCACGTCTGGCAGCTATCCACCAAACAGCCTACCCCCGCCAAGTCCCCCACTTTAAAGTTTTTTACCTCGGCCCCAACGGCGGTAATCCTGCCCACAATTTCGTGCCCCGGTACACTGGGGTACATGGTCCCGCCCCATTCGTTGCGGGCGGTGTGCAGATCGCTGTGGCAAACGCCACAATACAAGATGTCAATGGCAATGTCATTGGCTTTGGGCGCGCGCCGCTGAATGACGTGGGGAGCCAGCAATGCGGTGGCACTGGCTGCTGCATAAGATTTGGTCGGTTGCATTTTTTTGTGTTTAAGATGTAAGGTAAAGATAGGCAAAATTCAGCAACCGGCCAATAAAAAGCCGGATGGTCAAAAACGAAAACTGGCTGAGAATCAAGGGTTGTCGCAATTATTGAATGGATTTTTTGGCAGCGGCTGCCCCATTGAAACTTTGGTTGTGTGCGCATGGATCGCAACGGTCCTGCCACTTTCACGCCCCGGCCGGACCAGTTTAGCGGCGATCTGTCCAATTTTTCAAGCGGCGGATGGCAAACTTGGCTGCGCCGGCCGGGAAACAAAAAAGGCAGCCCACCGCTGGGCTGCCTTCGTCAATGGGACCGGGCCGGGATTAGCGGCTCAAATAGATATTGCGCTCCGAATATAGCTTGGTGAACACGTCGTCGTCCAGATCATCGATAAAATAGATGGCCTCGCCGGTTGATTTCATTTCTGGCCCCAGTTCTTTGTTCACGTTGGGGAATTTGTTGAACGAAAACACGGGGATCTTGATCGCGTACCCATTGCGCTGGGGATTGAACTCAAAATCGGTCACCTTATTCTCACCCAGCATCACTTTGGTGGCGTAGTTGACATACGGTTCCTTGTAGGCTTTGCAAATAAAGGGCACCGTGCGGCTGGCGCGGGGGTTGGCCTCGATCACATAAACCAAATCATTTTTAATGGCAAACTGGATGTTGATCAGCCCGACGGTCTTGAGGGCCAGCGCGATAGTGCGGGTGTGGTCGCGGATCTGCTTCATCACTAGGTCGCCCAAGTTGAACGGGGGCAGCAGGGCATTGGAGTCGCCGGAGTGGATGCCCGCCGGCTCGATGTGCTCCATGATACCGATGATGTACACATTTTCACCGTCGCAGATGGCATCGGCCTCGGCCTCGATGGCCCCGTCCAGAAAGTGGTCGAGCAATACCTTGTTGCCCGGATCCAGGTTGAGGATATAGACCACGTGCTGTTCTAGTTCCTGTTCGTTGATCACGATTTTCATGCTTTGCCCCCCCAATACATAGCTGGGGCGCACCAGCAGTGGGAAGCCAAGCTCGCGGGATAAATCGCCCGCTTGGTCGGCATCTTGGATAACGCCATAGGCTGGGTAGGGGATTTTGTTGGCTTTCAACAGATCGGAAAACTTGCCCCGGTCCTCGGCCAGGTCCAAGCTTTCGTAGTCGGTCCCGATGATGCGGATCCCGTGGCGGTGCAGTTTTTCGGCCAGTTTGAGGGCAGTTTGCCCACCCAACTGCACAATGACCCCCTCGGGTTTTTCGTGGTCGATCAGGTCGATGAGGTGTTCCCAAAACACGGGCTCGAAATAAAGCTTGTCGGCAATGTCAGGGTCGGTCGATACCGTTTCGGGGTTGCAGTTGACCATGATGGTCTCATAGCCGCACTCTTTGGCGGCTAGTACGCCGTGGACGCACGAATAGTCGAACTCGATGCCCTGCCCGATGCGGTTGGGCCCAGAGCCGAGCACCATTACTTTCTTGCGGTCAGATCGGATGGATTCGTTGGCCCCTTCCTCGAAGGTGCTGTAATAATAGGGAGTTTGGGCTTCAAACTCGGCCGCGCACGTATCCACGCATTTGTACACCCGCTGGATGCCCACGCGCAGGCGAGCTTCCCGGACTTCGCTTTCCAACTGATCCAAGATATGGGCAATTTGTCGGTCGGCAAATCCTTTTTGTTTGGCTGTCAAAAATAGTGAGCGGGGCAGGGTGGCCAAATCGTACTTGGCGATTTCCTTTTCCAACTGCACCAGTTCCTCGATCTGGGTCAAGAACCAGCGGTCGATCCGGGTAAGCTTTTGGATGGTCTTGAACCCGATGCCCAGTTTGAAAGCATCGTAAATGTGAAAGACCCGGTTCCAGGTCGGGTGCTCGAGGTTCTCGAGGATGACCGCTTGGTCGGTGGCTTCCTTGCCGTCGGCGCCGAGGCCATTGCGGCGGATCTCGAGCGACTGGCAGGCTTTCTGCAAGGCTTCTTGGAAATTGCGGCCAATGCCCATCGCCTCGCCCACCGATTTCATTTGCAGCCCAAGTTTATTGTCCGCGCCCCGGAACTTATCGAAGTTCCAGCGCGGCACTTTGACGATCACATAGTCCAGTGCGGGCTCAAAATAGGCCGAGGTGGTCTTGGTGATGGGGTTGGCCAGTTCGTCCAGGTTGTAGCCAATGGCCAGTTTGGCGGCGATCTTGGCAATGGGGTAACCGGTGGCCTTGGAGGCCAGTGCCGAGGATCGGCTCACCCGGGGGTTGATCTCGATGCCCACGATGTCGTCGTCATCATTGGGGTTGAGGGCGAACTGGACGTTGCACCCGCCCGCAAAATGCCCGATGCCGCGCATCATTTTGATGGCCAGGTCGCGCATTTTTTGGTAAGTGGTGTCGGGCAGGGTCATGGCCGGGGCCACGGTGATGGAGTCGCCGGTGTGCACGCCCATCGGGTCAAAGTTCTCAATGGAACAGATGATGATCATGTTGCCGATATTGTCGCGCAGCAGTTCCAGCTCATACTCCTTCCAGCCCTTGATGCTCTGCTCCACCAGCACCTCGTGCACGGGCGAGACTTGCAGGCCATATTGGAGGGCTTTCTCAAATTTGTCGGGGGAGCTGACAAAGCCGCCGCCCGATCCGCCCAGCGTGAACGAGGGGCGGATCACGAGCGGGAACCCAATTTCTTGGGCAATTTCCATCCCTTCCAAAAACGATTTCGCCGTCCGGCCCTTGCACACGCCCACATTGAGCTCCAGCATTTTTTTGCGGAACAGCTCGCGATCCTCGGTGGTGTTGATGGCCCCGACATCGACCCCGATCATTTTTACGCCATATTTTTTCCAGACCCCAGCTTTATCGCACTCAATGGCCAAATTGAGGGCCGTTTGACCGCCCATGGTGGGCAACACCGCGTCGATCTTGTGTTTTTCCAAGATTTTGACGATCGACTTTTTTTCCAGTGGCAGCAGGTAGATATTGTCTGCGGTGACGGGGTCGGTCATGATCGTGGCCGGGTTGGAGTTGATCAAAGTGACCTCAATGCCCTCTTCGCGCAGGGAGCGGGCAGCTTGGGAGCCAGCATAATCAAATTCGCAGGCTTGGCCGATGACGATCGGGCCGCTACCAATAATGAGCACTGACTTGATGTCGGGATTTCTGGGCATGATGATAGAGCAATAAAACACTGGGAACGGGAGTCGCTAACGGTTCTCCAAAATCCCGCGAATTTAGGGCATTCGGGGGATTAAGGGCACTCTACCCGATAAAAATTAATCCAAAGCGGTTCAATATTTTTAGGCACAAGTCGCAAGGCTCGGGGCTATAGTGATTGGTGGGTGGTCTTGGCAGGTTGCCAAGCAGTTGGGTTTCCAATTCCCATGGAGTGGCTTTTGCCTCTTTGGAGTTGTAAGAAAACAAGTTGAGCGTTTTCAAACCACAAATATTTGACTATCAATAGTTTTTGTAATTTTAATAACCATACTGTTTCAATAGGCCTGCCATTTAAGCCCCACTAATCATATTACTTGTGTCAAAGTGAGAGGTTAAAAAGGTTCGGGTCGTTCGTGGCTAACTTTACTGCATTTTTGAAGTTCCACCCGACTTTGAAAATAGCCTTTGGATCAAGGATGCTCAGCTTGGGAGAAGCGGGTTTCGTGGCCCGATATTTTTGCCACACCCCAGCGGGCCAAACCTACTGTGGAGCAGGGATGATACCCCTTTGGGCCTTGGTGCTGGTTTGTCTTGCTGACAAGGGCCGCGCCTCTGGCAGGCAGCTATTGCCCTCTTCGGGCTGATCATGGCACTTGGCGTCCCGGCCACTGCGCTGGCAGACATATAGAGTGTTTCGTTACAATACTTTTGTTGCTGGGAGAGGGTTAGCTGGGGAGGATAATCCGAAGCCTATTTATGGATGAGACGCCAGTTTTCCCACATGAACTCGTACTGATAAGTTAACTCGTGGCTAGCCGAAAGCCGATCTTGGATGCGGGCCATGCGCCTAGCCGCAAACGGGATAAACTCATGAAACTGAATTTGTAGGTTAACAATCTTGGTGATATTCCCGGTGTCCAACAAATGCTCCAAAAGGTCATACTCGCCACCCTCGATATTGATTTTCATCAGATCAATCATCCCAATCTGGTGCTCAGTTATAAAATTACTGGCTTTTACAAATTCAACCAAAGTGGCGTGCGATTGGTCACCACGGAAAGTTGAAGACCAATTGCCGTTCAAAAATAGCTTGTCCTGCCGGTTTTCATTCCCCAAGCCGATAGGGAAGACCCTGATTTTGTCTTGGCCAGCGAACCGGCGTTTGATATGGGTAGCATACTCACCCACGGGTTCAAATATATAGATGTAGGGATGATACAAATGGTGAATGTCATTAGCCCAGTCACCCCGGAACCCCCCCAAATCAAATACAATAGAATGGGCATCGAGGGGATATTGTAGCCTAAGAGAGTGATCTCCATCCATGGAATACCACTGCTGAGAACGCAGTTCGGCGATAGTGGCCGGTTTACTAAACTGCATAAGCACATCCATGTGAATGCGCTGGGCAACTTTAACCAAAACGGTGGCGATTTTAAGCCGAAGTTTACTCATGGCAATAATATTTTTAGTAAATTTTTTCAAAAAAATGTTCCTTCACTTTCATTCCCATTTCTCAATTCAACCACCCACCAACTTTGTCACTTATAACGTTTGCCCAACCATTTCCCAAAAGTTGCCTAGCATATTGCCGATACTTACGGATACTAACAGCCGTGCTTTAATCCAAAAAAGCAATGGGTTGAATGGAAAACATAGTTGGTACTATTGATTGTTAACTTGTTGAATTCAGTATTGCCATTCTCAATATAATTTTCCAAACGTCCCATGGTGATCGGCCTTGTTAAACTGCCAAGGCAAAGAAAGTGAATCGACCGCGCAATGGCAACTGGCCCAAGCAGAAACGTCTACCCGGTTTGTCTGACCATCCAATTTGGGGGGATCGGTTTTTTCTCGCGCGAGCCCCAAAATTGCCTCAAAAGTCCCCAAAAACGGCCACATGTCAAGCCTAAACCACGCTGAAAGAACAGGACAACCCCGATCAAATGGCCAGAAAATCTTATATTTGAGGGAGGTAGCATAGTGCCAAGCAAGCTTTTGGCCAATCACCTGCCCCTAATTTTGGCCAGCAAAATGAAAATAGCCCATTTGGTTTTTGGCGGCCTCCTGCTATTGGCGGCGTGCGGCCCCCAGCCGATCGCCGATCCGATCCCCTACGTGCCCGTCAATGTGTTGATTGACCTTAACAACCTCCGCTATCAGCCCCTGCGCTTTGACCGGGGCTTTGTCTACGAAAACGGGGGAGTGCGCGGCCTGATCCTCTATCGCCGGGCGGCCAGCACCTACATCGCCTTTGAGCGGGCCTGCACCTACCACCCCACCAATGCCTGTGGCCGGGTGGACGTAGATGCTTCGGGGTTTTTCATGCGCTGTCCCTGCTGCGGATCGATCTTTGACTTTGACGGCAACCCCACCGGCCCGCCCGCTTTTGTGCCGCTGGTCCGCTACCGCACCTCCCTCAGTGGGAGTTTGCTGTCGGTGACCAACTGAGGCTTTTGACCCACCCAAAGCGTTTAGCGGCCCATTAGCGGATAATTTAAAAAAGCTTGAAGGCGTTACCGTACTAATTTCTTGAAAATGACTTCCCTGAAATAAAAGTAAACATTATCGATCAGATCTACGCTACCTTCAAGTTTTACTAGGGCATGAAAGTAACCAGACTGCTGAGGTTTACCCGCTTCCTAATCACCAGGGGCTACAGTTTGAAAAACTCCCTAAATAATTTGGATATTTGAAAAAAGTTTTTTATTTTTGCAAAAATTAATTTCATCAATAAGTGTGAGAACCGCACAAAGTTGCCTAATTAATCATGTCCTTTGGGACAAAATCAGGAATAAATTGGGGGTCAAAAAAAGATCTGGGTCGTTTTTGGCCAGTTTTATTGCATTTTGAGGTTCCAATGGGCTTTGAAAATAGCCTTCAGATCAAGGAGGCCCAGCTTGGGGGAACCGAGTTGCGAGGTTCGATATTTTTGCTACACCATAGGCCAAACCTAGTGTGGAGCAGGGGATGGAACTCCTTCGGGGCCGACCTCGACGTTTGGCGGCCCGGCTGTTATTCCATTATATATAGGCAAACAAGTATTTGAAACAGGTATTTTTCAAACCAGCAGGAAATGGTAAAGTGGCTTATCCATTAAGGTACAGAAGAGTTGCGTGACTTTTTTATTTTTTATTTTGGTGTGCGGCATCCTAATTCTTAGCGGGACATTTTGCCAACCGGAAAAGAAGGCGTTTTATACACAACTTACTGATTAATAAATTACCTTCAAAAAAGGTAAATATCATGAAAACAAAACCTAACGCAAATGAACCAATGCCTTTAGAAGGTAAACAAGCACTGCGATATGCGAGGAGTTTAATTGAGGCATCGCTCGACCCGCTTGTTACCATTTCGCCCGAAGGAAAGATTACAGATGTAAATGAAGCATCAGCCAAAGTAATCGGAGAAACAAGAGATAAATTGATAGGCACTGACTTCTTTAATTATTTTACTGAACCAGAAAAAGCACGCGAAGGATATAAAAAAGTTTTTGATGTAGGGTTTGTTTCTAATTACCCGCTCACTGTAAGTAATGAAAATGGAAAACTAACCGATGTATTATTTAATGCGTCAGTTTATAAAGATGAAAAAGGAAATGAATTGGGAGCTATCATTGTGATGAGAGCTGTTCCTGAACCAAAAGCCGATGAGCTAATCATTGCCAACAAAGAACTTGTTTTTCAAAATGAAGAAAAAGAAAAACGGGCAGATGAGCTAATCATTGCCAATAAAGAACTTGACTTTCAAAACGAAGAAAAAGAAAAACGGGCTGATGAGCTAATCATTGCCAACAAAGAACTTGACTTTCAAAACGAAGAAAAAGAAAAACGGGCTGATGAGCTAATCATTGCCAACAAAGAACTTATTTTTCAAAACGAAGAGAAAGAAAAACGCGCAGCCGAATTGTTCATTGCCAACAAAGAACTTATTTTTCAAAACGGAGAGAAAGAAAAACGGGCGGCAGAGTTGGTTATTGCCGACATAGAACTTGACTTTCAAAACAAAGAAAAAGAAAAACGGGAAATTGCAAATAAAGAATTAGAAGCATTCAGTAATTCTCTAAAATTAGCTTCTCAATATTCACTTTCGCTTATTGAAGCGAGCCTCGACCCATTGGTTACCATAAGCCCGGAAGGCAAGATAACTGACATGAATCAGGCAACCGCAAAAATTACAGGTTTGAGCCGACAAGAACTCACCGGCACCGACTTCCTCGATTATTTTACCGAACCGCAAAAAGCAAGGGAAGTTTACCAGAAAGTTTTCGCAAAAGGTTCGGTAGCCGATTCACCACTTACACTTCGTCATAAAGATGGCAAACTTACCGATGTATTATTTAATGGATCGGTTTATAAAGATGATAGAGGAAATGTATTAGGAGTAGTTATTGTTGCCAGAGATGTTACTGCACAAAAATTACTTTCAAAATATTCGTTAAGTTTAATTGAAGCGAGTTTAGACCCT
>JBBQXF010000083.1:0-21540 GCA_038209965.1 Cytophagales bacterium
CCTGTACGAAAAAGGCCTGAGTCAAGCCGCTTGTGTTAGTTGCCACGGGGTCGACGGAAAATTGGGGCTGGTAGGGGCCAAAAGCTTACAAGTCAGCACCAAAACTGACGAAGAGCTGAAAGCCTTGATCCTCAATGGCAAAAACGCCATGCCACCCTACAAAAAAGTGTTTGGGGAAGCTGAAATACTGGCGCTCATTGCCTACGCGAAGACGTTGCGCCAATAAAGTGGCCGACGGTAATTTTTACAATGCCCGTTATTGGCTGCTCTGTTTCAGCATCTTTTTGTTTTTCATGGGGTTCAATATGATCGTGCCCGAGCTGCCCGCTCACCTCACCAGTTTGGGCGGGGAACAGCACAAGGGACTGATCATTGCCCTGTTTACCCTCACTGCCGCCATCTCCCGGCCCTTCAGTGGCAAACTGGCCGATACCATCGGACGGGTTCCGGTCATTGTTTTTGGCATCATCGTGTCCACGGTGGCCATCTTTTTTTATCCCCTTTCCCACACCGTAACCTTTTTTCTCACCCTACGGCTGCTTCACGGGTTTTCGACCGGGTTCACGCCCACTGGGGCCAGCGCCTACTTGGCCGATATCGTTCCAGCCCATCGGCGGGGCGAGGCCATGGGCATTTATGGCACTATGTCCGGCTTGGGGATGGCCTTGGCCCCGGCCTTGGGCGGTTGGTTGGCCTATAACTATGGCATCAATGCCCTGTTTTATACCTCCGGGGTCGTGGGTGGATTGAGCTTGCTAATGACCTTCGGCTTGCGAGAAACCCTGGTGCAAAAACAGCCCTTGACGTGGGCCTTGTTCCGGTTGAAACGACAAGACATCTTTGAGCCCCGGGCGGCGGGCCCCGCTTTGGTCTATGGGTTGTGCTTTTTCAGTTTTGGCGCGGTGCTCACCGTCATGCCCGACATGAGCACTTGGCTGGGCATTGCCAATAAAGGCTGGTTTTTCACCGTTTCCACCATCGCTTCCTTGTTCGTCCGGTTTGCGGCTGGCAAAGTTTCTGACCAATACGGGCGGGTGCGCATCCTGCAACTCTCCGCGCTCCTGTATGCGGGCGCAATGGGACTGGCCGCGCTGGCCCACGAGCCGTGGCTATTCTTTGCTTCGGCAGTTTTATTGGGGCTGGGCATCGGGATGCTGTCGCCCACGGTGCTGGCCTGGACCATCGACGTGAGCGACAACCAAAGCCGGGGCCGGGCCTTGGCCACTCTCTATATTGCGCTGGAAATTGGCATTGGCCTGGGCGCTTGGTCGGCCGGAGCCATTTATGCCAACCAAACCGCCAATTTACCCATTGTCTTTGGCCTATCGGCTCTCTTAGCGCTGAGCGCCTTTGCTTACCTTATGTGGGCCCAAGTGCTGGGCAAAAAATGATCCGGTGTCTTTACTACCGCGAACCGCCGCACACCTTGGCCACGAAATGTCCGGCCAACAACGATCTCTTCAGCACCTTTAGAAATAAATTCCAGCGCAAATGCTCTGCCCAATCCGTTAGTGCTACCGATTGTGGCGGTTTTTCCCGATAAGGCTGTCATTTTTTAAATTTAGCCTTTTCCATTTCAAATCGGTTCTTTTTGTTCCTAACATCGACATTCTATGCTGTATTTTATTTGTGATACTTTTTATGTTGATTTTTGTGTTTTTACCATTACGTGCGTCCTTGCCGGCAACAAGACAAACTGGAATATTTAAGAAAATCTTAGCTGAGTTACTGGTCACTCAAATTTATCTTTTCATCCCAAACAACGAACCTCGAAAACATTTGTTCTTTGTACCAATTTAGTTCTTTGGTCTTTTTTACCATGGCCGCATGACTTGGGCTATGGTAAGCGTAGGCTTTCATGTGCTCCAAACTATCCCAAACCGAAAATGTGGCTTGCATCAGAATAGGCCATTCGCCAAAACCTTTTGAGTAACTCAGTCCCACAAAATTCTTAAGTGACCTAGAAACTTCTGGCACAAATTTCCAGAACTTAACCATAAGTAAAGGTTTGATGGTTGCACGTGTAATGACGGCGATTTTCTTGGTTAAATCAGGATTTTTGCACGCTAGCAAAGGGTTTGCCCCTCCCCAATTGCCATGAGTTTGGATGCAATACATGAAATAAGACCTGTTTTCAACTGAATTTTTAGTATATTTTTTCATAATGTTCCCATCATGGAAATTTAGAGAGTCTTGTTCGCTTTCAAATATGGTTATCAATGCGTACGTTGAAAAATCTGGCATTAGTGAAAAACCATTTACGCTGCCTACCCCCATTGCTCGCCAAAATTGAAGACCTTTCACATTCGCGAACATCAAGGGCGGGAATCCCATTCTAATAAGTGCTTTCCATTTAGTCCTTAATTTACTATATTTAAAGAAGGAGATAAGAGTTGTTTGGCTCATATAGAAGTTGGTTTATGGCTGGTATCTACTAATTCAAGTTCAATATACTTTTTTTCTAGCGGAGAACTTAGCATCTTTATTGTAAAAAACTGATTATGAACGATAAGTACAAAATTTTAGTGGAAAATCCACATTACTGCAACCGTCTATTTGGGGTAGGGTTCGAATTATTGGAAATGCTATTTGAAAAAGTGTAACAAAAGAGACTGAGCATTTACTGAAGAGTCAATATCCAAGCGGGGTTTGAGTCTTAAGTTCACTTTGGCAAACCTAATTGTTGCTGATCTTGGAATATCTCTGCCAATATCAACCCGTCTGCCATTAAGCAGCATTAATCACATCTTATAGGCTAAAATTAGGGATAAATCAGGGGTTAAAAAAGCTCGGATCGTTTTTGGCTAACTTTATTGAATTTTTGGGGTTCCATTGGGCTTTGAAAATAGCCTGCTCATCGGGGATGTCCAGCTTGGGGGAACCGGGTTTCGCGACCCAATATTTTTGCCAAATTTTAGTAATTGGCAGGCAAGAAAAGAAAGATGAAAAATATTTGCCACCGGTGCAGCATCCCAGTGGGCCAAATCTGTTGTGGGTCAATTACCCCCCTTCGGGGCTGACCTTGACACTTGGTGGCCCGGCCCCTGCGCTGGCAGAAACAATGATGTTAAGTAGGCTTTCAAAGCTGCACAAATATCACAATCCTTGATTTGAAGCCAAGGATGAAAAAATATTGAATGAAAAGTTGGGGATTGAAAAACAGGTTTCGGTTGGCAGGCATTTGAGCCTCATTCGTTTGCTCAGTGGGGTCTTCCCAACATTATCGTTAACAGTTCTCGGCTCGACGAAGGTGGAAGTCAAGGGATAAGCCTGCATTTTAGCTTTTTTGCCTGCCTTAATGGGTTTAACCTTTAGTTGGTGGTAGTTTTATTTCTGCTCTTTCAATATTAAATTCCCATTGTCAGTTTTGCTAACGATAATAGCCAAGTTAGGTAGTATCGTAAAAGTTCGTTTTTGTCCAACCACTATTCTGTAGGACAGCGTAATCTCTCCTTTTTCATTTCTTTGCAAGCTGACTGGGTCAATGGTCGTTTGTAAATCTGTTTCAGGCAGAACAACAGCGATCACATATTGTTTTGTAAAATCAATTTCTGTTGGTTTGCCGTCTTTTCCCATGGTGGTGGCCATTCCAAATAGTTCATTAAATTTCTCCAATGTTTCAATTTTGGGATCTTCCAAGTTAGTTACAGTATTTTTTATAAAATAATTTTTTGCCACATTGAAAGCAATGTCGGTCAATTCTACTTTTGCTGGTGTCCCAGTGCGCTCATTTGCTCGCTGCTTATTACTGTCACTTTTAGGTGAATTCTGACAAGCTGTAAAAAATAAGCTTGTTGCTATCGCAAATACTGCAATTTGGTTTTTCATTTTAAATGGCTGGCTAAATTTATTAATAAATCCTATTGGTGTGGTTTTCGGTTACATCTCGTTTAGCGACCCCCTCCGCCTATCTCGCCAAATACTGGAAAACCACCAGTCTGGTTTCATTTTTTCTCGCTTTGGCGGTAGGCTTTGGCCCGAGCACATGCGAACTGCTTGCCCATACATGGCTGGGATGTAATTAGCAAAATTACGACTTTTCGCCAAAACAGCCAAATGGGCCAATTCATTTTTGCTTGCCGAGGCTTTTGCCCGCTGCTCGGCCAGTTTTGGCCGCTGGCTTTTCCGCTAATTTTCGCCCCAGTCTGGGTCAGACCAAAATAGTTGTCCCCTTCGGTTGTCATTCTGGGCCGTTTGCGTACCTTTATTCACAAAACTTGAAGTGTATGTTGCGATCAGTCTCTTGGGCCAGCTTGGCAATTTTGCCAGCTATTTTTTTCGGTGTTATTGCCGTGAGTCGTCCCGCAATTGGGCAAAAATACCTTGCCGGATTGGCCAAGTCCGAGCTGGCCTATTTAAAGGGCGACTATGAAACCGCCCTGAAAAACCTCCAAAAAACAGCCGACAAGGCCAAGAAAAAAACGCCCCGTGCCACTGGCTTGCTGGCCATGTACCGCGCCAAATACTATTTGGCTTTTGGCCAATATGATCGGTTTGAGCAAACGGTGAATGAATTTACGACCAACTTCAAGAATGACGGGCCAAACAGCGTGAGTTATGCGTTGGCGCAGGCCCAAGCTGCCCTATTGTGGGCTGACTACGGTAACCCGACCAAGGCAGAAGAGTGGTTGCGCCGGGCTGAGGCCGCCGCCAAGATAGCGGTGGGGCCAGAGGGGCTGCCGGCCGCTTCGGCCACGAACGAAGAATTGGCGGCCAAACTGTTGGCCGCCCAACTGCAGATCTATTTATTGCGCGGCAATTTTGCCCAATTCCACCAATTATGGCCGGCCACCGCCGCCGCCACGCTGCAACACAGCCAGAATGCGGCTACTTATTTTGACTTTGTCCAAAACGAAATGGCAGTCCGAAAGTCCACCAGCATTGAGCTGGCCACTCGGCAAGCGGCCCATGGTTCAGTATTGGCCATGCGCGGGGCCATGGCCCGTGGCCAAGGTGATTACGAAAACGCCGACAAATGGCTAACTGAAGCTGGCGAATGGATATTGGCCAATGTGGGCAAAAATAATGAAGCGTGGGCCTACACGCTCTACGAACTGGCGCAGTTGAGCGTGGATCGGGGCCTGGATTTGGGGGCCACTTTCAAGCTGCTGGACAAAACCGCTTCCCAAGTGGCCAGTGCAGTGGGAGAGAACCACCAGTGGACCATTGCACTCAACACGCTGTTGATCGCGTTGGATATTGACACTGATTTTAACCGGGGCAGCCGCAAAGCCATTGACAATTTTTCCGACTTGGCCAAACGGGAATTTGGTAACAATTCACCCCAATATGGTTTGGGCGAAATGCTGGAAGCCCGGTATCGGTTCAGAATCCAAGAGTATGCCGAGGCCGACCGGATAGCCCGATCGCTGGAGGGCAACCGGGCCAAGTTTCCGCGCACCCACCCGACCTACCTGCGTTTATTGCAACAAAACTATGATCTGGCCATTGTCCGGGATGATTACCCCAAAGCCCTACAATTGATCAACGACGAAGTGGACAATGCTTCATTTATTTATGGCCTCAACTCAGTAACTTTTCAACTGGCCCGCTTGCGGCAGGCCAAGCACTTTGCCTTCTACACCAATCGGTATTTGGATAGCAAGATTTTTTACCGGGATGGCTTCACCCGTTACTTGCAAAAAGTATTGAAGCCGGGCCACAAGGATCTGCCCGCGCTGCTGGCCGATTACGCCACTTACAATGAACTGGTGGGCGAGTATGATTCGGCACTTTCGCAGCGCAAGCAAGTGGTGGCCTTGGCGCTGGCCCGTTACGGCGAAGGCGGCATTCCCTACGCGATTGCATTGGACAAACAAAATAATTTGCAAATGCAATCGGGCAATTTCAAAGGTGTAGAAGACAACATTGGCAAAGTGCTGGACATTTTTGGGCGAAAGCCCGATAAAGCCTACAACCTGCCATTTTCCAATGCGCTGGAAACGGCCGCCCGGTTCAGCGCGGCCACGGGCCAGTTCCGGCTCGCCCGCTTTCAGTTGTTCCGGGCCAGCCGCCTCTACAGCCGGTCGAATGGTTCGATTGTCAATTCCTCGGCGGCCGATGAGCTGATCGCGCTGCTCATTGTGGCCGAGCGCTACGAAGAAGCCCAGGCGCTCTTGACCCAAACCGTTGAGGTGCGCCGCCTCCGCTATGGGGACAATTCCCGTTTTTTACTGGGTCCTTACAACCAACTGTCCCGCCTCCAGTTGGTGTTTGGCGATTATTTCAAGGCTGAGGAATACGCCAAGCGGGCGTTGCAGATCGCCGTTGCCACGTTTGAGGCGGGGACAGTGCGCACTGCCGAACCACTGGCCCTACTGGCCGAAATCCACGCTGCCGAGGGTGATTATGCCAAGGCCAAATCTGAAATAAACCAAGTTATAGCCCTGCAAACCAAGGCATTGGGCCGCAAAAATGTGCAAGTGGCCCAATCGCTCCGCCAAGCTGCGCTGATCCGCTTTTACAACAAAGAACAGTTGGGCGACATCGAGAAATTACTAGTGGAGGCGGGGGACATTATTGGTGAAAACCTGGGCAAGAATACCCCGTTGTATGCCGAAGCGTTGAAAACCTTGGCGTTGGTCAACTTGGAGAACAATAAATACGTGCTGGCGACCAACAACCTCCAACAAGCTGCCGCGATCTGGGCCAAGACCCTCAAAACTACCAGCACCGTCAATGCGGCGGCGATCAACCTGCTGCTGGGCGATGTGGCCATGAAACAGGATCTTGGCAAAGAAGCCGAGAGCCGCTATAGCCTGGCCCGCGACGGTTTCAAGGATCTGTTGGGCGAAAAGCACCCAGACTATATCCGATCATTGGCCCGGTTGGCCCGCCTTTATTTCGTTCAGGGCAACTTATCGGCTTGTGGCAAAAACATCGATCAAGTGCTGGCGCACCATGCTAATTTTGTCGGGGAATTTTTTCCCGCGATGACTTACCGCGAGAAGTTGCGCTATTGGAACCTGATTCGGGGTGATGTGGATTTTTACTACAATTTTGCCACCAGACAGGGCCAACGCAACCCCAAAGTGCTGGCCGAAATGTATGGGTATGTTGCTTTCTTCAAGTCTTTGCTCATTGGCAATGAGGGCAAGGCCCGGATGGCCCTGTTGAGCACGCCCGACTCGGCCGTAGTGCGGAATTACCGCAGTTGGGTGGGCAAAAAACTGCAATTGACCCAGCAATTGGCCCTATCCGCCGATCAGCAAAAAGAACTGGGCATCGATCTGCCGCTGTTGCAAAAAGAAATCGAGGAGTTGGAGAAGGAATTGGCCAAGCAAACCAGTGATTTTACCCAACTGAAAGAAGCAAACCGTTGGATCGGGGCTGACGAACTGCGTGGTGTCCTGAAGAAGAACGAGGCCGCCGTTGAGATCGTCCGTTTCTCGTATTTTGATAAAAAATTTACCGACTCGGTGAGCTACGTTGCCTTGGTGCTCACTGAGTCGGAGCGCAACCCAACGCTAGTGCCGCTACCCGGGGGCAAACTATTGGAAGGCAAACACCTTTTATTTTACCGCAATATGGTAAAATTTGGCTTGGCCGACACCCTCACTTACCAACGTTATTGGCAACCCATCGACGCAGTGCTGGGCAAAACGAAGCGCATCTATTTGGCTGCCGATGGCGTGTACAACCAAGTCAACATCGACGCCCTGCTCAAGCATGATGAAGTGTATGTGATCGACGATCAGGAGATTTTCACGCTGACCAACACCTCCGAACTGCTGACCAAGCCGGTGATTGGCAAGAAAGAAAAAAATAAAACGGTTGAGACCAAACGCAGTTACGTTTTTTTGGGCAATCCGGTGTTTTACAAGGATTTACAGCCTGACGAATACCTAAAATTCTCTACTCGGGCCGTCCCCCAACTGCCGGGCACCGATCGGGAAGCAAAGGAGCTAAAAGAACTGGTGGGCAAGTCGCAGCCGCAAGTAGCCGACTTCGTGGCCAATGAAGCCACCGAGGCAAGGATCAAGGCCCTCAAAAGCCCAACCGTGTTGCACATTGCCACCCACGGTTTTTTTGAGCCGGATCTGGTCGAGGGATTCAGCGACAATGAGCTCAATGCCCAGCGGGCGGTCGATAACCCGCTCCTGCGCTCGGGCCTGTTGCTCAAGTATGCGGGCGATCTGGTGGCCAGTGGCAATGTATATGCGTACAACCGAGCGGAAGGGATCCTCACGGCCTATGAAGCCGCCGATCTGAATTTGGCCAATACGGAATTGGTCGTGTTGAGTGCTTGCGAAACTGGGCGCGGCGAAACGCGGATTGGGGAAGGGGTGTACAGCTTGCAACGCGCATTCCGGGCTGCCGGGGCCAAAACGGTGATCATGAGCTTGTTCAAAGTAGATGACGATGCCACCCGCGCCCTTATGGATCTGTTTTATAACAATTGGCTGCGGACTGGCGACAAACGGGGATCGTTTTCCGAGGCCAAAAAGCAACTGCGCCAAACGTATCCCGAACCCCGCTATTGGGGTGCCTTTGTGATGGTGGGCAGTGAGTAGCCGGTAGCGAGCAAAATAAAACCGGGGCCTTTGAAAGGGCCCCGGTTTATCAAGATTGTTTGCAGATAAACGTTAACGCCTAAAACCTAGGACTGCCGCTCCGCAGTAGCTCTCGGAGTCTTTGAAAGTGAACAGTAAATAATAAATGCCCGTAGCTTTGCATTTGTAAGTCCAGCCGGGATAGAATTTATTGCTAACGTAGCTCGTGGTCAGTTCGTTGCGTTGCTGGTCGAACAGGGTAGCCACAATGCCCTTGGCCTCACCATCCTTGCCCTGGATCCGGATCATGTAGTTGGTATCCTTGCTGAAAACACAAGTGTACTCAATGTTCTTACGTACCCCATTTTTGCCATCAATTTTGTAACTTTTTACAAAAGTGAACCCTGGGGTGAGGGCTTTGAGGCTTTTCTGGCTGTATTGCTCAGAATCGCACTGGGCCGATGCTGCCGTGACCGTACACAGGGCCATTCCGAAAGCGATCAGAATCTTGCCGATAAAAGTTTTCATAGGTCGTTCTCTTCGCGGTTGTGGTTATTTGATGATTTTGTTCCTAATAGATTTGACAAGGCTGGTGATCAATTCCACGTCAGCATCTTTGATATTGATTTGGCTAATAGTTGCATCTTCCACCACCAATTCACCGTTTACCTCTTTTGTGACCGGCTTACCACCGGATGAGGTTTTGATCTCGACCCGGTTGTACACTTTTTGCAACTCTTTCAGGTCGGCTATCAACCCGGGAAAATTGGGCTTGGTTTTGTAAATGTCCAACACGAGCAGGATCTGATCCAACGCTACTTTTTGTTCCCCAATCTTTTCCTTCAACTTCTTGTTGTTGGTCTTCTGGTGGATGAGCGTGGTCAAATACAGGGCTTCCGTCCAGCCACCAGTCAGGATCAAAATACTCAAGTTTTCTCGCTTTTGGTCGTTGAGGTGCGAATTGATCTTCTCAAAATTCTGTTGGGTCAACTGCAACAATTTGTCCACGTTACCACTGCTTGAGGCCAGTTCCTTGATGGTTTTGTAATCAAAAAACTGTCCAATGCCGAGCTTATCGGCCAACCCTTTCACTGCGTTGAGGAAATTGAGTACGTCCTGATTTTTGTCATACAGGTTGGCAAAGCCAAGATCAGTGCTGTAAACTCCCAAGTTGAGGGCTTGGCGATAGCTGTCGTTGTAGGCCGCCATAATATTGGGGTCGTTCAAGGTCGACACATTGTAGGGAGCCCCCGTTTCCTTGATCAACAGCGAAGTCTCAATCGGGGAGGGGATGGACTGCATGATATTGGCCACGATGTCGTCCGAGATTTGGGGCATTTCCACCTGTTCATCAGTAGGAGGATCTATACTTTCCCTTGTATTAGCCTCGTTGGCGCCACAGCCAAACAATAAGACCAGGGTAAAAACGAAATACAATTTTTTCATATCAAATTTCAGTTACAAATGTGGGACAATTTGGGGGTTGCTAAACGTTGTACTCTATGTATTCGCCCGATCCAACGTCCCGACGGCCGCCGCTTCAGATTTGTACTTTAAGTATAATTGATTGTTCAAAAACAACGCCAAATGAAAATGCCGTACTGCCACTTAGTACGTTTATTTTTGGCGGAATTTGACTTTGCCCAACAAATTAAAAAGCTTTTGGAGCATTTCGAAGTATAATGTTACATACAACAAAAGCGTCATGAGCCATATTACAAGTAGGTTGAAATAGTAGGTATCCCAAAATTTCCCCAAAAAGTGCTTGTAAGGCGCAAAAAACTGTGCCCTGTAATCCAGTATATTACTTATGTGAGATGGATACGCAAAAATCGGATCCGTGTGCTGGATCAAGCGGTCGCCATCCACCGAAATTTTTTCCAATACATTACTGTTGGTCACAAATTCCTCTAAATCCTCGTTGTGATAGTCGTTGAGCAGTTTGGTGATCGACCGTTGGGCCTCCTCTTTTTTTGGATTCGGATGTTCGTACACGTAGATGAGCGAGTCTTTGGCATCTTGGGTCCGGGCCGAAATGCCCTCATAATGTTGCCGCACCAAGCCCAAATAAGCATTGATCTGGGCAAACGCCGACGAATCAAAACTTTGTTGGTTGAGGCTCCCCAACAAGCGGTTGACCTTGTCACTCTTGATCTTGTGCTCATCGGCTATTTCGTTTTTGAGCAAGGCCAGATTGGTGGCAAAAACTTGATTGGCCGAATCTACTTGGCTCTTTTGTCTGGCGGGGTTTTTCTCCTCGGCAAACAGACGCGCCACTTGAGTGTTTTCTTGGCAGGCCACAGTGGCTTTTTCCAGCTCGGGCACCCAATACGTGGATTTATAGCGGGCTTCGCTGTTGACCTGATCAAAGCGATAGACCAATTTCATGTAGGGATTAGCCTTGAACTGATCCACACAGATGGCTTCATAGGCCCAGCGGGAGGCCCAAACATCGGCAATGAGCGGTGTTTTCCCCTTTTGGGCAATCGCATTGTTCAATTTGTCAAAGTTGAAAATACCACCACTGAGGATCATTTGGGGGATCAACAACAACGGGATCAGAATATAAACCGTTACGGCATTGTTGAACGAGGCCGAGATGTTCAGGCCCAGCACATTGGCAAAACACGAGACGGAAAACAAGACGAGCCAGTAGGTCATAAATTGGCCATCCACCCCCAAGATCAAGTTGCCGATCAGCACAAAAGTGAAGGTCTGAATTGCTGAAAGGGTAAACAAAATAATCAACTTGGAATAAAGGTAACTGCTCCGGCTGAGGTTCAGGAACGATTCACGCTTGAGGATTTTCCGATCCCGGATAATTTCCTCTGCACTCACTGTCAGGCCCATAAACAAGGCAATGATGATGCAGATCAGGATGTAGGCCGGGATGTTGTCATTGTGGCGGAACAGGTATTCGCCCTTGCCCACGCTGTCCTTGTAACGGATCACGAGCGACATGAGCAGGGCCAGCACCGGGGCCTCGATAAGGTTGATGGCCATATATTGCCGATCGCTGAGCTTGGACAGCGCATCGCGCATGGTAAATATGAGCGTTTGCTTGGGTCTGGCCGGGATCTTCAAGTTTTTGGGCGGCTCTTCGCGCACATCCTCGTAACGATCGATCCGAAATTCTTGGCCGTACATTTCTGACCATTCCTCGGGGGTTACCTTGCGTTTGGCCGTAAACTCGCCATACTCGTCCACCACCCGGGCCTCAATGATGTTGAACAACTGTTCCACGTTCACATTGCCGCAGGTTCCGCACTGCCCCCGATCGCTGCCCACTTGGCGGGTCTGGCGCTTGAAATAGGTCATGGCTTCCACCGGGTTGCCGTAATAGATCGGGTAACCGCCGGTATCCAGAATAAACATTTTGTCAAACATTTTGTAAATGTCCGATGACGGTTGGTGGATAACCGTAAATATTAATTTGCCTTTCAGGGACAATTCTTTCAGTAGGTCAATCACGTTTTCCGAATCGCGGGAGGATAGCCCCGAAGTTGGCTCATCCAAAAACAGGATGGCCGGTTCGCGGATCAGCTCCAGGGCGATGTTGAGCCGCTTGCGCTGCCCCCCAGAAATCTTCTTGTTGAGCACATTGCCCACTTTGAGGTGCATAATCCGATCCAGCCCCAAGCTGCCCAGTACTTGGTTTACCTTGGCGGTGAGGGCGGCATCGTCCAGATCGCGGAAACAGAGCTTGGCATTGTAGAACAAGTTTTGGAAAACCGTCAGTTCCTCGATCAGCAGATCGTCTTGGGCCACAAACCCGATCACTCCCTCGATGTGCTTCTTTTGCTCGGGGTCGTGGATGTCGAACCCATTGATGAGCACCTTGCCCACCGATGGTTTCTCCAGCCCGGCCAATACGTTGAGCAGGGTGGTCTTGCCCGCGCCCGATCCGCCCATGATCCCGATCAGCTTGCCCGGCCCTTCCGACAGGCTCACATGGCGCAGGCCCAGTGCCCCATTGGGAAATTGGAAAGAAATGTCGTCAATATTGAACGAAATTCTCTGCCCTTGTTCGTCGGTGGTGAACCGGGTGACCAAATCGCTGTAATAAAGCGGCGCGCCCTTGGGCGTTTTGATGATCGATCCGTGGGAAAACAGCAAGATGGTCCCCCGCCGGGCCAACTGGCCGTTCAAGAAAATCTCGTCTTGGCCGGTGTACTTGATGAAATAGAGATCGACGCTTTTGACGCGGATGAAAATAATTTCCCCGTCAAGTTTCCCCGAATCAATGTATTTTACTCTGCTCTCGGTGGGGGGAGGCTGGTCGTCAAACAGCAGGATATCCTCTGAATCGAGCAGCGAAGAACTGTCTTTGGTCGCAAAAGCCTCAATGAGCCTGTACTCCAATTTGGTAATATTGAAAACCGAAGCAATGGTTTCAATGATTTCCATGCGCTGGGTGGTGAAATTCCGGTCGGAAGCCAGCATTTCCAGCAGTTTGAACAATACAATGACCTTTTGCTTTTGGGTCAAGGTCTTGTTGATTTTGCGACAGAGGGAAAGTACCCTTACCGCCTCATTGACCCGGGTTGCGCGTTTTTTGCGCTCCACTTTGATGTCACCTTCGTTCTCCTCGTCAATCCCATACTCCGAATATTTGTCATAAAGCGACAAATATTCCGTCATGGTTTCACGATCCAAGTCTTGTTGATAAAAGCTGATGACGAAATTACGCTCGGCATCGCTCACCCCAGTATCTTGTTTGGAGATAATGGCAAACAGTTGAGTCAGTGCTTTGAGTATCTCCTCACTCATAAAAGGTCATGCTTTAGGCCGGGCACTTTTTACAGGCCACTGTTTTTCCCGGCAGTTTGGTCAGAAATGGTGAAGTCAAATGCAGCAACATGAATGGGTGAGGGCCCAGTTGTGCAGTTTTATTAACGCTATCAACCCACCCGAGCGGTTGGCTGGCCAATACCAACTCAAACGCCCGGATGAACTTGATAAATTAGTATGCTTTGAACTCAAATGGCACGTCCACTAGTTCGGAAAACTCTTCGCCAGCTTCTTCCATGTCCTCATCGTCTTCGTGGTAGTACCAAACGATGCTGGTGCCCGCTATTTCTTCCAACTTGGACAACACGTCCAAAATGAGTTTGGAAGAGGCGGTGTTAAAATATTCCAACTTAAAATTAAAGCTGGTGTTGGGGTTGGCACTGTCGCGGTACTTGTCCAACCAATCCAGAATGGGTTGGTAAAAGTCAGCCGCGTCTTCGGGTAGGGAACGTCCCGAAATTTCAAAAATACCGTTTTGCTTGTCCAGAACAATTTTTGGAGTATCCTCGGTGCCTTCTAAGTTAATAATTTCCATTGGTGTTTTTACGTTAGAAGATTATGCGTTAAATCTTGAGATGGTGGTACGTAATGAAAAAAAGGAGAGTTGATCATTGATGGGCTCAAAATCAAAGCTCAATTTCTTGCCCGATTTGCGGGCCATGTCAATAAAGCCCAGCCCAGCGCCGCCTTTGTCCGACAACGGGTTGTGCTTGATCACGCTCTTGTAAAGCTCTTTGAGACCTTCCTTGTCCAAACTGTTGATCTGATCCAGTTTGCGGGACAGATCGGAAACCTTGTCATTGGGGATAGCATTGCCCGAAGTGATCACGTACTCGTCCTGCTGCTTGCCAATCATGAAGATCGCGCTGTTGCGGCCGTACATTTCCGTGTCAAACCCCTCGGAATGTTTACAAATGTTTTGGAGGCACTCCACCATCACATTGAAAACTTTGCGCTTGATGTTGGACTCTTCCCCAAAAGCATCCATATTCCTCTCGGCCATGGACAGCACTGATTTGGTGATTTCTTGGGTGAATTCCCCTTCATAAACCAGGATCAAGTTCTGCTTGAGCATGGTTTTGTGTAAATCATAAATATATTTCATTGCAGTTCAGCTTGAAACCTGGCTTACAGTTTTGATGAGTGTGCCCCATGGCCATTTTGGGTTAAGTATTTTCTTTTAAATAACGCAACTAACTATCCAAAATGCCCTAATTGATTTCCAATGATTGGTACGGTGCAAATGTGGCACAAAGAATTGGAAAAAGTATGGCCATGTAATTTAATTTATGATTTTGCCCCAAGCGAGAAGCATGACCACTTATTGACCAAAATCTACCAAGCATTATGCCATTCTTATTTTCCGTTGGTGGCTGGGGAGTGCACGGATGTAAGTTTTGGGCAGTTTGGGCAGATCCGCGCCGTCTTGCAAATCATCGGTTTCTGAGCTAATTTTGTGCCCTTTAATGGAAACAGAACCATGATTGAGAAATTGAGGGAAATAAAAACCCGATTTGAAGAAGTATCTAGGTTGGTCATCCAGCCCGAAGCGATGGCTGACATGAAAGTGTACGCCAAACTCAACAAGGAATACAAGGAACTGGACAAGATTGTCAAAAAATATGAAGAGTATGACGTTTTGCTGAGAAATTTGGAAAGCTCGCGCGAAATCCTCCGTACCGAAAAAGACATGGACTATCGGGAAATGGCCAAGGCCGAGATCGATGAACTGACCACCCGGCAAGAACCACTCGAGGCGGAAATCAAGGAGTTGCTCATCCCCAAAGACCCCAATGACAGCAAGAACATCATCTTGGAAATCCGGGGCGGCGCCGGTGGCGACGAGGCTGCCCTCTTTGCCGGTGACCTGTTGCGCATGTACCAGCGCTTTGCCGAGCGGGAAAACTGGAAAATGGAACTGATCGATTTTACTGAAGGAACGGCCGGGGGCTACAAAGAAATCGTGATCAACGTGTCGGGCGAAGATGTGTACGGCAAGATGAAGTACGAATCGGGCGTACACCGCGTCCAGCGAGTGCCTGCCACCGAGACCCAGGGCCGGATCCACACCTCGGTGGCCAGTGTGGCCGTGTTGCCAGAGGCCGAGGAAGTGGAAGTGGAGATCAATATGAACGAAGTGCGCAAGGACTTGTTTTGTTCGTCGGGGCCGGGTGGTCAGTCGGTCAATACGACCTATTCGGCTGTGCGGCTCACCCACCTCCCAACGGGCCTGGTGGTGTCGTGCCAAGACGAAAAATCCCAGATCAAAAATACCGAAAAGGCAATGAAAGTACTCCGCTCGCGCTTGTACGAAATCGAATCGCGCAAACAGCACGACGAGATTAGTAGCCAACGCAAGCTGATGGTGGGTGGGGGCGATCGCTCCGATAAAATCAGGACCTATAATTATCCCCAAAGCCGGGTGACCGACCACCGGATCGGTTTCACAGTTTACAACTTGACTGCGGTAATGGACGGGGACATTTTTGATTTCATCGAGCAACTGCGCATTGCCGACAACGCGGAGCGCATGAAGGAGGGCACTATGTAAAAGGCCCACCGTCGTTGGCATTGCTGGCCCTGCGATATAACTAGGCTGGCGCAACAAATCCCCCTCCTTTTTTCAAGTAAGATTAATCATAAAATTGGCGAAAACGGAACATTGTTTTCGCCAACCTTGCCCAATCGCCCCCAACTCATGGACCAATCTTCCCGCTTGCAATCTTTGTTGGATTTGTGGGCCCAAGAACCGGCCGATCCATTCTTGCGTTACGCACTGGCCACCGAATACCGCAAATTTGACCCGGCCAAGGCTCAGGGAATGTACGAGCAGCTAATGGCCGACCAACCCAACTATACCGCCACTTATTACCACTTGGCTTCGTTGTACCGCCAAATGGGTGAGCCAGTATTGGCTGTAGAGGTGTACGAGAAGGGCTTGGTCGTCTGTCGTTTAGTGGGCGATCGCCACGCCCTCAACGAATTGCAACGGGCTTACCAGGATTTGCAAGACGAGGATTCGGAGTAGTCCGCTGCAAGGTGTTTTATTTATGGCTAATTTTGCCCCAATCCTTGGCAAACAGTTTCAGAATGCTAATTTTGCGAAGCGTACATCAACCGTTCCTAAAACTATGTCCAAAATTAAAGTTGCGATCAACGGCTTCGGGCGCATTGGCCGCTTGACATTTCGTCACCTGATCAAAAATGAAAATATTGAGGTGGTGGCTGTCAATGACCTCACCGATGCCCCAACCTTGGCCCACCTGTTGAAATATGACTCGATCCACGGCAAATTTGATGGTCATATATCAGTGGAGGGCGATGTTCTGGTGGTAAATGGCCAACGGATCAAAGTACTGGCCGAGAAAGATCCCGCCAACCTGCCCTGGGCGGCCCACGAAATCAGCGTAGTGCTGGAGTCAACCGGCCGGTTTGTCGATGGCCCCGGAGCAGGCAAGCACCTCACTGCTGGTGCCCGCAAAGTGGTGATCTCCGCCCCGGCCAAAGGGGATGACATCAAAACCATTGTTCTTGGAGTAAACGATGAAAACCTCAAGGCTGATGACAAAATCCTCTCCAATGCCTCTTGTACCACCAACTGCCTGGCCCCTATGGCCAAAGTACTGGACGATGCCTTTGGGATTGAGAAAGGATACATCACCACGATCCACGCTTACACCCAAGATCAAAACCTGCAAGATGCCCCGCACAAGGATCTGCGCCGGGCGCGGGCAGCCGCTCTGTCCATTGTGCCCACTTCTACCGGGGCTGCCAAGGCTGTAGGGCTGGTGCTCCCCCACCTCAAGGGCAAACTTGACGGCGCGGCCATGCGTGTGCCGGTGCCCGATGGCTCGCTGACTGACCTCACCGTGATTTTGAAGCGCGAGGTAACCGCCAACGAAATCAACGCCGCCATGAAGGCCGCTGCTGAGGGCGCTATGAAAGGTATTTTGGAATATTCGGAAGAACCACTGGTATCAATCGATATTATCGGCAATCCCCATTCTTGTATTTTTGATTCGGAGCTTACCTCTACCAATGGCACAATGGCCAAAGTAGTGGGCTGGTACGACAATGAAGCCGGCTATTCGGCCCGTACCGCCGACTTGATCGCCCGGATTGGTTAGTCAACTTGTGGTGGATGGCGACTGCGCCCCCACCTGATTCATCGTGCCGCTATTTTATCTTAGCGGCACGATTTTTTTGTGCCCATTGCCTACCCCAACAAAAGAGCTTCTAGGGGTTGACTGGCGATGCGGTGCGTGTAATTTAGACAAATTCAAAGCTTAACAATCTGATAATATCTCTTTGGGTTTTATTATTGCCCATTTCACCCTAAATTCGCCGCTGTTCCCCATCTTGGGAGGCCGGTGCGCAACCCAAATGGATTTTTGGGAATTGCTGGGGCAACTGATTGGAAAATCAGATTAGTAACCCAACAAGTCCTCGAATCTTGTTAACTAAATATCGTGTTTTTACTCACCTCCAAAACCGTTCTACCTAATGGCGAAACACGCTGAACTACACTATGATGGTAAAATATATCAACTGCCCATAGTGGAAGGAACCGAAAATGAACTTGCCCTGGACATCAGCAAGCTCCGTGATGATACTGGTTTTATCACCTTGGACATTGGCTACAAAAATACCGGCGCGACCAAAAGTGCCATTACTTTTTTGGATGGGGAAGAAGGCATCCTCCGTTACCGGGGCTATGCCATTGAGGAACTGGCCGAAAAATCCAGTTTCTTGGAAGTGTCCTACCTGCTCATTTACGGTGAACTGCCCACCGCGGCCCAGTTGGAGCTCTTCACCAAGACGATCCGCCGCCGGACCATGATGCACGAGGATATCCGCAAAATTTTTGATGGTTTCCCGGCCAATGCCCACCCAATGGGCGTGCTGGCTTCGCTGGTCTGCTCGCTTTCAGCGTTTTTCCCCAGCCACCGCACCATAGCAGAAATGGACACCAATATTACCCGTCTGCTGGCCAAAATGCCTACTTTGGCTGCTTGGGCCTATCGCAACGAGCGCGGGTTCCCACTCAATTATCCGCGCAATAGTTTGAGCTACTGCGAAAATTTCATGTACATGATGTTTGCCCAGCCGACCGAGGAATATGACATTGATCCGGTGGTGGTCCAAGCCTTGAACACCTTGCTGATTCTACATGCCGATCATGAGCAAAATTGCTCCACTGCAACGACCCGGATCGTTGCATCTTCACAAGTGGGCATGTTCTCCGCCGTATCGGCCGGCATTAACGCACTCTGGGGCCCGCTGCACGGCGGGGCCAACCAAGAAGTGATCGAGATGCTGGAACGAATCAAACAAGATGGTGGCAATGTCAAAAAATACGTGGACATGGCCAAGGACAAAGACAGTGGTTTCCGCCTCATGGGTTTTGGCCACCGGGTGTACAAGAACTTTGACCCCCGCGCCAAGATCATCAAAGTCGCCTGCGACAATGTGCTCAATAAGTTGGGCATATCCGATCCCACCCTGGCCATTGCCAAAGAACTGGAGGAATATGCCCTGAACGACGATTACTTTGTCAGCCGCAAACTCTACCCCAACGTGGATTTCTATTCGGGGATCATCTACCGCGCGCTGGGCATCCCCGTCAATATGTTCACGGTCATGTTTGCCATTGGCCGCTTACCGGGCTGGATCGCCCAGTGGCGTGAAATGACGCTAACCAAAGAACCCATTGGCCGCCCCCGCCAAATTTACACTGGCTCCCAGTTGCGTGCCTTCGTGCCGGTGGAGCAGCGGTAAGGATTGAAGAGCGAAAAGGAGTTCCACTTTCCCCAAAAGTGGAACTCCTTTTTTGTGGGTTGGTCGCAGTGTAGTGTCAGCCTCGCCGGCTTGCTGGTGCCCAGACAAAGGTCTATTTGCCGGAAGTGGCGCAGGCTAAGCACCAATTAACGGGATTTTTTGCGGGAAATAGATTTATCATCTTCTGTGGGCAAGGATGGCGTCAGCGCGCGCAGACAGGTTGTGCACTTGAGAATTGCGTCGGTTTCATTTGCTGAATGGCCAGGCCAACTGGGGGCTGTCTAGCTCAACCGGGCCTCAATCTCGTTGGTTTCGGCAAATCCGGTGCAAATGAACCCACCATTGATCAGCGATACTTTGTTGTAGGCAAAACGGGGAAAACCCGGCACCAACGCCAACACCCGGCCACCGCTATGCTCGATGATGGCTTGGCCAGCGGCAGAATCCCACTCGCTGTTGGGGCTGGTTCGGTAGTAAATATCGGCAGCACCTTCGGCAATGAGGCAATACTTGATGGCACTACCCACCCGTTCGGACGAAATTACCCCCAGTTTGGCAACGTTCAACTGCTCAGTGGCAGTAAAATTACCCTTGCTGCGTACTGCCCGCAAATGCTCCAGACTGGGCTGGGTGGGCAGTTGGAGTTGGGTGGTTTGGCCTTCCGGGCTGCGCTTGAAGGCTCCTTGGTGGTCGGCATAGTATAGCCAGCCGCTCACTGGCAAATAGATCACCCCAGCAACCGGGTAGGTTTGGTGGATGAGACCAATATTGACGGCAAAACTGTCCGTCCGGTGGATAAACTCTTTGGTGCCGTCCAGCGGATCGACCAGCCAAAATGTTTCCCACGCTTGCCGTTCTTCATGGTGGATGTGCCGCCCTTCTTCGGACAGGATCGGGAAGCCGTAATCCAATCCCTCCAGTCCTTGCACGATCAGATCATGGGCTGCTTTGTCGGCCACAGTCACGGGCGAGTTGTCAGTTTTCATCTCAATCGTGGCCGCGATGTCAAAACCATGGTAATATTCTATGATTTTTTTGCCAGCCGCCACCGCAATTTCGGCTATGGCCAAGATGTCAATATCGGTTTCTTTAGCAATAAACTGGTCAACATTCATGAGCGTGCCGGAAACAATAAGGAAGAAGATTCTTGCATTAAAACACCAATATTGGGCCAAAACAAAGTATGCTATTAGTGACCCAAGTAAATAATGAAGCATTTGGTTTTTGGATCGGGCAAATCAATCAGCTTTATTTGTTTTTGGGGCTTTTTGCGTGGTTGAGGGCAGGTAGCCACCTTCGTAGAGGCGACCCACCTGAGTGCGCAGCTTGTCGGGAAAATCGGTCAGTGAGGTCAAGCCCAACTTGGCAAATGCCCGGATGGCAATTTCGGCGCAGGCCCGCGCATCGTCCCCGGCCCGGTGGTGGTTCAGGTAGATATTGTGGTAGTCGCACAGCCCAGCCAGCCCGTAGGAATCCAGTCCCGCCCACGTTTTCTTGGCAAAAATATAGCTGCACACATAATGGACGTTGGGGTAGGGGAGGCTGTAATAATCCAGCGTGCCGCGCAGCACACTCAGATCAAAGCTGGCATTGTGGGCAATGATCAACGCGCCCTCGATCGTGGGCTGGATCACTGGCCAAAGTTCGGCAAAAGTGGGCGCATCTGCCACATCTAGTGACCGGATGCCGTGGACTTTGCTGTTCCAGTAGTCAAAATAGGGATACGAAGGTGGTTTGATGAGCCACGAACGGCTCTCGGCCACGCGCCCGTCACGCACCCACGCCAGCCCGATTTCGCAGGCCGAATGTCGCGCGGAAGTGGCGGTTTCAAAATCAAGGGCAATAAAATTCAATGGTTCAGTCGGCCAAATAGATTGGATAATGGGTGAAATGGCCAAGCATTGCACCTTAGTCCAAACAAAGATAAGGGATTTTTATTGGAGAAAAAGCCGGAAAAAAAATAGTCGGAGTGAGTTGGCCACCTCCCCCCGACGTGAACCTCATTTCTCCAACCAGATCCTTTCCTCCACTGATCCGGTGGCCACTTTCACCATGACCCGCCACTTGACTAAATCAAAACCCCCGGCGCGGTTTTGTACCGCTGCCGGGGGTTTTTGGACTGTAACCACTGGCAGGGTTTTCAACCACTGACAGGGTTTTGCAGATTTCAACCGCTGGCAGGGCGGAAAGCCGCTGCCAGGGTTGTGTACCAGTTTATTTTTCCAACCAGACCCTTTTTTCCACTGATCCGGTGGCGGTGGCCACTTTGACCACGTACACGCCCGAGGTGGGCACTTGGGCAGCCAGGCGGCGCAGCCCGCCCGAAGGCACGTTGGCAAAGCGCTGGACGAGGGTGCCCAGGGTGCTGTAAACGGCCACCTCGGCGGTTTCGCTGGCCCCCACGAACAGATCCCGGCCAAAGGCGAAGGCCCCGGCAGTTTCGCCGATCTGGGCACCCGCTACCTCGCTGGCCGAGCGC
>JBBQXF010000084.1:0-20733 GCA_038209965.1 Cytophagales bacterium
AGCTATAATCAATTCACTAATCTTCCTGCACAAATCGGGGAATTAAAAAACTTAACAAGTTTGGATTTGGTTGGTAACGAATTGAGAAGCCTTCCTGCACAAATCGGGGAATTGAAAAACTTAACGGATTTGATTTTGAGCCATAATCAATTGACAAGTCTTCCTGCACAAATCGGGGAATTGAAAAACTTAACAAGTTTGAATTTGTATTATAACAAATTGACAAGCCTTCCTGCACAAATCGGGGAATTGAAAAACTTAACAAGTTTGGATTTGAGAGTTAATCAATTCACTAATCTTCCTGCACAAATCGGGGAATTGAAAAACTTAACTTATTTGGATTTGTATGGTAATGGATTGACTAATCTTCCTGCACAAATCGGGGAATTGAAAAGTTTGAAAACACTTAGTATCGCCAATAACCCAATTTCTATTGCTGAAATAGAGAAGGCATTGACATTGCTGCCGCAGTTGGAAACTTTGAGTTTAGAAGATTTGGGGCTAAGTACCCTGCCCGCAAGCATCCTCACCCTAAAAAACCTCAAATATTTATATTTAGACAACTATGAGAAGAAACAGCAACCAAACACCTTTTCGCCCGCCGAGCAGGAACGCATTCGCAAGCTACTACCGAAGTGTAAGGTGGATTTTTAACCTTGTCAATGGTTGCACTACCTTGTCAATGGTTGCAGCGGCAGCAAGACCTTGACAATTGTAGAAGGAAGGGAAGAAAACGATGGAAGAAAAACGATAGTCTTTGCCGTTGTCCGTGTCCCACGGACGACATATATTCAGCCGTCCGTGATGACACGGGCAACGGCGGGGGGGGAAGACGAACCGGGTGAGTGGTCGCAGACCCTAACAGTGGTTTTACAGTAGCCCAACAGGGAGACAAAATCACTGTGAGGGACAGGAAGGCTGACCCTGTGAGTGGTCGTAGACCCTAACAGTGGTTTTTCGGCAGTACAGCAATCCACTCACAGCAAAGCCATTGTGGGAGATCGGAAAGCCAACTTTGCTCGCCGTTGTCCGAGCCGCCCGGGCCACCCATGTTCGTGTAGTCTTCCGTGAAGACACAGACAACGGCGGGGCGATCAGAAAACCAGCCCCTTTAAGTAGTCAGTACCGCTGCCGCCACCATGATGGCATTGAACAGGAAGTACAGGCCCAGGGCTAGCAGGCCCGCATACAGATCCACCAGTCGCGCCCGGCGGGGATCCCGGGTGCGCTTGAGCCGAAAAAGCGACCAGGCCGAAATGGCCAACACGGTAAAAATGAAGAGGAAACTGGCGGTGTGCAGCATGTCGACCAAAGTGAACTCGGTGGTTTCGGGCAAGAGCGAATCGATCACGTATTTGTTGCCCACGGTGGCAAATAGTGAGCCCACGGGCAGGGCAAAGCGCGGCTCGACAAACCGCGGGCTGAGGAAAAACGAGACCATGCTGATGGCCACTGCTACATACATGCCAATAAATATTTTGAGGAAAAGGCTCCAGGCATCGCGGCGCAGCACGATTTCCAAGCGCAGTTGGGAATAATCGGACCGCCGCCAACCTTTTTTGCTGAGTTCTGGATCGCCAAAGTTGGTTCCATAAATATTGTGGACCACCGAATCTTCGCACGAAACGACCTCCCACCCGTCGATGGCTTCCCGACTGTCATAAATATCGCCATATTCGGCCTTGTCAGCCGCAAATTTCAAATAGGTATCATCAAATTTGGAATTTTCCAGCCGGATGAACAATTTTTGGGTGTCAAACGGATAATCGCGCACCCGCCACGATTGTTTCATCACGGCCCGGATCTTCATTTGCAACCAATAGACCGTTTGGCCTTTTTCATCTTTTATACTGTCCAACAGGATGGATTGCTTTTCAAACTCCTTGGCATTGGGGATGTCCAGCGTGTTGGTGAAGTCCAAGTTCTTGTCTTTGTAGAACAACCAGAGCCAAAACCGGGCAGTGTATTCTTTGTCCCGAAAGTTGAAATCGTGCAGGCTGATCAGGTAAAATCCGGCCTTGACAATTTCCACTTGGTTGGGAGTGAGCTTGTTGTCCCGCAGGGGCTGGGCTGCTGCCGTGGAGCCGGCCACCCAACATCCGGTAAGGGCAATCAGCAGTGGCAGAGAATATTTGTTCATATTTTAACTTGACAAGTCGCAATTTCCCTATATTTACGGACTATTAACCCACTTTTTTACGCCAATTTTAGTAAATTTTTCCGTGGAAAACCCTAAAACTATTCTGTATGTCCAATAAAATCCGAAAGCAGGATGCGTTGGATTACCACTCGCTCGAGCGACCCGGCAAGATTGAGGTAATCCCCACCAAAGCGACCAAAACCCAACGTGACCTAGCTTTGGCCTATTCCCCAGGGGTGGCCGAACCATGCCTAGAAATTGCCCAAAACCCTGATGATGTTTATAAATACACTGCCAAAGGCAATTTGGTGGCCGTTATTTCCAATGGTACCGCTGTGCTGGGCCTGGGCGACATTGGCCCCGAAGCGTCCAAACCAGTAATGGAAGGTAAAGGCATTTTGTTTAAAATCTTTGCTGGGATTGACGTATTCGACATTGAGCTGAAAAGCCGCGATGTGGAGGAGTTTATCACGGTGGTCAAAGCGCTGGAACCCACTTTTGGCGGGATCAACTTGGAGGACATCAAAGCCCCCGATTGTTTTGAGATCGAGGAGCGGCTCAAGGCGGAGATGAACATCCCCGTTATGCACGATGACCAGCACGGCACGGCCATTATCACCAGCGCCGGCTTGATCAATGCGCTGGAGATTGTGGACAAACCCATTGGCCAAGTGCGCATTGTGGTTTCCGGGGCGGGGGCTTCGGCCATTTCTTGTGTCAAATTGTTTGTCAATATTGGTGTAGCTCAAGAAAATATTATCTTGTGCGACAGCAAAGGCGTCGTGCGGGCCGATCGCGCCGATCTGGACAAGTCCAAGCGGGCTTTTGCCACCACCCGGGATTTCCACAAGTTGGACGATGCCATTGTGGGGGCCGACGTGTTCTTGGGCTTGTCCAAAGCCAATGTGATGACCCCGGAAATGCTCTTGCACATGGCCGAACGGCCCATTGTCTTTGCGCTGGCCAATCCAAACCCGGAAATTGCCTACGAACTGGCCATTGCCACCCGCCCGGACGTGATCATGGCTACGGGCCGCTCCGATTACCCCAACCAGGTGAACAACGTGCTGGGCTTTCCCTTCATTTTCCGGGGTGCACTGGACGTGCGGGCCACCGGGATCAACGAGGAGATGAAACTGGCCGCCGTTAAAGCAATTGCCGAACTGGCCAAAAAAGCCGTTCCAGACATTGTCAATATTGCTTATAACGAGAAAAATATCGTTTTTGGCCCACAATATTTTATCCCCAAACCGCTGGATCCCCGCCTGCTCACCACAGTGGCCCCGGCAGTGGCCAAGGCCGCCATGGCCAGCGGAGTGGCACGCCGCGAAATTACCAACTGGGGAGCGTATGAAGACGAGCTGCGCAAACGCATGGGAACGGATGAAAATATTATCCGGTTGCTGGTCAACAAAGCCAAGCAAGATCCCCAGCGTGTAATATTTGCCGAGGCCGATACTTACAAAATGCTCAAGGCCGCGCAGATTGTGATGGATGAAGGCATTGCCCAGCCCATTTTGCTGGGCGACGAGAACCGGATCCGGCAAATTGCCGAAGAATATCAGCTCGATTTGGCCAGTGTTGAAATCATTGACCCGCTGGCGGCTGCCACGTACGATAAAGTGCAGGAATACGGTCAAATTTTCTTTGAAAAACGCCGCCTGCGGGGCTACAATAAAAATGAGGCCATCCGCCAAATGCGTGAGCGCAACTATTTTGGCATGGTAATGTTAGAAACTGGGGCGGCCGATGTGTTCATTTCGGGCATGACCCGCAAGTACTCCGACGTGATCCGGCCCGCGCTTGAGATCATTGGCACGTATGCCCAAGGCAAGCGCATAGCGGGCATGTACCTGATGCTGACCAAAGAGGGCCCCATTTTTATGGCCGACACCACCATGATCGCCAACCCCACCGCCGAGGAACTGGCCGAAATTGCCTGGTTGGCGGCCCAAGCCGTGCGAAGCATCGATATCGAGCCTCGGATCGCCATGTTGTCCTACTCCAACTTTGGTTCAGCCGATGACCACGAGCCGCGCACTGTGCGCCGGGCCGTGGAAATCTTGCACCATCGGCACCCCGATTTGGTGGTGGATGGCGAGATCCAGGCCAATGTGGCATTCAACCGGGAAATCCTCAAAGAAAATTATCCATTTTCGCCTCTGGTGGACAGCCCGCCCAATGTGCTCATTTTCCCCAATCTTTCTTCGGGCAACATCGCCTACAAGCTGATGCAGGCCATCGGTGGGGCCGAGGCCATCGGGCCAATCCTTTTGGGCACCAAGAAATCAGTCCACGTGCTACAATTGGGCAGCTCCGTGCGTGAAATTGTCAACATGGTCACCATCGGGGTGGTCGATGCCCAGCAGAAAAAACTGCGGGAATCGCTGAAATCGGCCCAGCAGTAATCCCAAGTTATACTGTAACCAAAGCCGGGCGCATCCATGTGCCCGGCTTTTTTGGGCCATTGCCTAGCCGCTGATGGATGAGCGGGAAGGGCAAATCGCTGAAAACCAAGCCGATTAGCGCAACATCTCCAAGCTAGATTGGGCTGAGCATCGCTGTAAAATGGCCGGTAAATTCGGTTGATGTCAAGTAGAATGGCATAGTGATGTCAAATTTAAAAAACGACCGTCAGTATGACCTGCATTCCGGTAAATTTTTTAAATTAAACCACTTTGTCCCGCCCTCTCAATTGCTTTTTGGCATTCTGGAACTAAATTTGTCAAGTTGAAGTAAAATCATTTAAACATTCACATGTCAGGTTTATGCTAAAAACACAGCTTTTTTACTGCTTCTCCATCATTTTTGCGCTGTTCGCCGGTTCAGCCTCGGCCCAAAATGAAATTTCGCCCGCCCGGAAGCAGGCCATTGATTCATTGGCACTGGAAAAAGTACGGGATTTGAGCAAATACATCAGTGCCATTGGCGACAAAGCAACCCCGGCTGCGGAGGCTGATCGGATCATCAACCGGGCCTTGGAACTGTTTGAACCGGGTGCACAAATGGGGGTTTCTTCGCTCGAACGTCCCACGGTGAAAAACTATCCAGTAAAAGATTACCTGCGTCGCCTGCGCCAGTTGCGCTACAAGAAAGTGAAGATTGAATGGTACAATATCCAGTACGTGAGCGACTTGGTTCGCCAGCCCAATGGCATTTATGTCGGAGTGGTGACCATCTACCAGCGATTTGAAGGAACTATGGACGACGGGATGAAGTACGTGGACACGACCAAAAAGGACATCACGATCTATGTGCGCCGGAAAGAGCAACAGATTTCGGGCCGGATCATTGGTTTTTGGGATGTGCTACTGGGCGACATTCGGGTGAACGAAACCAAGCGCGGTTAACCTGCGGCAAGCCGGCACGTAAGATTTTGGGCAAATATGCCAATCATAGTTCCATACATTGCGCCAACGCATGGGAACTTCAACCCAGCTATCATTTACACCCACGCTAACCCCAAATCCCTCATGCGCCCATTCCGTTTGCTTGTTCTAATAATAGCCAGTCATTGGATTGGCCAGTTGGCAATTGCCCAAAAGGTGGTCGGGGGCAACAATGGTGCCCTGAACGACGTGGGCGATCTGCGGGCCTCCACCAAACAATTGAACCAGTTTATCAAACGGTTCAACAATGAGGAAGATCCCGTTTCTGGTAAATCGTATGATTTAAACAGCCGGTTTTATCGGGAGGCCGAAATGCGCAAAAAGTACTTGGGGATTTTGTTTGATGCCCAAAACCCAGCCATCAGTTTGGCCACCCGCAACGAATTTTTGGCTGATTTGACCAACAAGGCCCAACCCCAGTTTTTGGATTACTACGCCGGCAAATGGTTTTCGGAAGTGGCCGCCCGGATAACGTACCAAGGCCGGGAAGAAGACATCACTTTGTTTTTTGACATCGAGAAAGACAACAGCGGGTATAAATGGGTGCTGGCCAAAGTGTATTTTAAACCGTTCAAGGAAATGTTTACCAAACAAGCTTTGCCCGGTACCAAATTTATCCACCCGATGAGCCACGAACTCGGCTTCATGAACTTGGACAAGGTGTTTGCCGATGCCGCCAATTTGGAGGAATATACCCCCAAAGTCCATGAGCCCGATCAACTCTCGCTGTTCATGTACGAAATCAAGCGGGGCGGGATGAGCTTCGTGGGCGTATCGAGCACCAAATTCCACTTTTTTCAGATCAATAACTGGTACTTTGAGGTCAAGGAATTTAACCGATCCGGGAACAACACGGGCTGGCTGATCGCCAGTTTGGCCAAAGTGCCCGAAGGCCAAAAAGCGGCCATGTACAAGTATATTTATCGCGAATAGCCGGCCAGCATGGTCATTTCTGCGCTTTAAAGCCGCAATCAGCCCGCTGGCCTTGCAATTCAGCCAGATTGCGGCTTAATTTACGGCCCATTAATTTTTGATAAAATGTTAAGGACACATCATTGCGGGGAACTCCGCCCCAGCCATATCGGACAAGCGGTAACCTTGTGCGGTTGGGTACAGACGGTGCGCGACCGGGGCGGCCTGATCTGGATCGACCTGCGCGACCGTTACGGGATTACCCAACTAATCATGCAAGAAAATGTGAGCCATGATGAAATATTGCGCATGGCCCGTTCCCTGGGCCGCGAATTCGTGGTGCGCGCCACGGGCGAAGTGATTGAGCGGCAAGCCAAAAACGATAAAATTCCCACTGGCCATATCGAGATCCGGCTTCATTCGCTGGACATCTTAAACCCGGCCAAACTGCCCCCTTTCCTGATCGAGGACGAGACCGATGGCGGCGATGAACTGCGGATGAAATACCGCTACCTGGATCTGCGCCGGGGCGTGGTGCGCAAAAACCTGGAACTGCGCCACCGCATGGCCAAGGCCACCCGCGATTATTTGGATGGCCAAGGCTTTTTGGAAGTTGAAACCCCCGTGTTGATCAAATCTACCCCCGAAGGTGCCCGCGATTTTGTGGTGCCCTCGCGGATGAACCCCGGGCAATTTTATGCCCTGCCCCAGTCACCCCAAACTTTCAAGCAATTGCTGATGGTGTCGGGTTTTGACCGTTATTTTCAGATCGTCAAGTGTTTCCGCGATGAAGATCTGCGGGCCGATCGCCAGCCCGAGTTCACCCAGATTGACTGCGAGATGTCCTTTGTAACCCAAGAAGACATTTTGAACACCTTTGAAGGTCTGATCAAATATTTGTTCAAAACCATCAAAGGGCTGGAATTTGGCGATTTCCCCCGCATGACCTACGCCGATGCCATGCGCTTGTATGGATCCGACAAGCCCGATATTCGTTTTGGGATGCAGTTTGGTGAGTTGACCGACTTGGTGAAAGGCAAAAATTTTCCGATATTTGAAACTGCTGAACTGGTGGTGGGCATCGCCGCCCCAGCTTGCAGCAGCTATACCCGCAAACAGATCGACGAACTGACGGCTTACGTGAAGCGCCCGCAAGTGGGGGCCAAGGGCTTGGTTTATGTCCAGTTCAACAACGACGGCACGTTCAAGTCGTCGGTAGATAAGTTTTACGACCAAGAGGAACTGATGCAATGGGCGGTCAAGCTCAATGCCCAGCCCGGCGATTTGATGCTCGTCATGGCCGGGGAGCCGCACCATACCCGCAAAGCCCTCAACGATCTACGCCTAGAGATGGGCAACCGGCTGGGCCTTCGGGACAAGAACAACTATTGCCCATTGTGGGTATTGGATTTCCCGTTGGTCGAGTGGGGCCAAGAAGAGCAGCGTTGGTTTGCCATGCACCACCCTTTCACATCGCCCAAACCCGAGGACATTCCGCTGCTGACCACCGATCCCGGCGCGGCCAAGGCCAACGCCTACGATCTGGTGCTGAATGGCACCGAAGTGGGCGGCGGATCGATCCGGATCTACCACAAAGACTTGCAAGCCAAGTTGTTCAGTTTGTTGGGCTTTACCGATGAGCAGGCCAAGGCCCAATTTGGGTTTTTGATGGATGCATTCGAGTTTGGCGCACCACCGCACGGGGGCATTGCCTTCGGGTTTGACCGGCTGTGCGCCCTTTTCGGGGGGGTGGAATCGATCCGCGACTTCATTGCTTTCCCCAAAAACAATTCGGGCCGCGATGTAATGATCGATTCACCGGCCGAGATTGACGACAAGCAGCTTACCGAACTAAGCATTAGAGTGGCGCTCCAGAAAGGGTAGGTAGCTTCTCACCAAGCTTTCACCAAAACAAGGCGGCTCATTATTGAGCCGCCTTGTCTAGCATTGCTAGCCATTTTTGGCCTTTTGGTTTTTAAGCTCTTGTACTTGCTCCCGGATCGCTTGGGCAAGTTCTTTGATCTCTCGTATTCCTTTGCGCTACCGGGTGCCCGATTGGCTTTGTCATAAAATTTTGTGAAGTCTCCTTGTCATTCCCCCCCACCTTTTTCAGTTCAGAAAAGCGATTCATCACAATCCGTAATGAATCGAGTAACGATGCGTGATAGCAATAGCAAGAATAAGCAACTTTAGGCCAAGAGCATCGGCACAATTAGATGATAAAGCCCCTTAAAACAAATCAAAACGCTCCAAGAAGCTAGTCCTTGGAGCGTTTTGGGTAAAAATAGGCCAACAGAACCGGTTTTACATGGCCATGGCCATGGCCACTTCGGTATTGGCATAAACGCCACTGCGGAGCTTGTCGGTAATTTTTTCAAATGCGTCAATAGTTAGTTGAACGTCATCGAGGCTATGGGCGGCCGTAGGGATCAGGCGGAGCATGATCACATCCTTGGGCACTACGGGGTAAATCACCACTGAGCAGAACACGCCGTAGTTTTCGCGCAGATCTATGATGAGGTTGCCCGCTTCATTGGTGCCCCCACTCAGGAACACGGGGGTCACCGGCGATGTCGTGTTGCCAATGTTGAGGCCGCGTTCGCGCAGGCCACTTTGGAGGCTATTGACCACTTCCCAGAGTTGGGTGCGCAATTGTGGTTGGGTGCGGAGCAGTTCCAGCCGTTTCATGTTGCCCACCACGATCGGCATGGGCAGGGTTTTGGCGTAAATCTGGGAACGGGTGTTGTAGCGCAAATAATTGATCACATATTCTTCACCCGCGATAAAGCCGCCAATGCTGGCCATTGATTTGGCAAAAGTGGAAAAGAACAGATCCACTTTGTCCATGCAGTTCAGGTGTTCGGGAGTGCCAATTCCGGTCTTGCCCATTGTGCCAAAGCCGTGGGCATCATCCACTAAGAGGCGGAAGTTGTATTTTTCTTTCAGGGCGGCAATTTCGTCGATCTTGCCAATATCGCCCAGCATCCCAAAAACCCCCTCGGTGATCACCAGTAGGCCACCGCCAGTTTGCTCAGCCAGTTTGGTGGCCCGCTGCAATTGCTTTTCACAGTCGGCAATGTCGTTGTGGTGGAACTTGAACCGCTTGCCGATGTGCATCCGCAAACCATCAATAATGCAGGCGTGGCATTCTGAATCATAGACTACCACATCGCGGCGGTCGAGCAGGGCGTCGATGATGGACATGATGCCCTGATACCCATAATTGAGCACCATGGTATCTTGCTTGCCAGTAAAGTCGGACAGTTGGTGCTCAAATTCCTCGATGATATTGGAGTTGCCCGACATCATGCGCGCACCCATGGGGTAGGCAAGGCCGTATTGGGCACTGGCTTCGGCATCTACCCTGCGCACTTCGGGATGATTGGCCAAGCCCAGGTAATTGTTCAGGCTCCAGGTCAACACTTCACGGCCACGAAACATCATACGGGGCGCAATTTCACCTTCCAACTTGGGAAACATAAAATAACCGTGGCCAACGGAGGCATGTTTCCCCAAAGGGCCTTTGTCCTGATGTAGTTTTTTAAATATATCCACCTTGAAAAAGTTTTATTGATAGAAGAAAGAAATCTATTTGTAAAAAGCCCGTAAAGTTAACGGATTGTTTCCATTTCTACGATCAACGGTAGTGGTTTTTGCGAAAACAACGGGCGGTCCTTGGATCTGATTTTGGCTTGAGCAAATGGGTCTAATACAGGACTTTAC
Source organism: Cytophagales bacterium (assembly GCA_038209965.1). GTDB lineage: Bacteria > Bacteroidota > Bacteroidia > Cytophagales > Thermoflexibacteraceae > JALONO01. The sequence continues at coordinate 10,165 of JBBQXF010000084.1, forward strand.
CATGAAATGGCATAGAAATTTGTAATTTTCGCCAAAAAAAACATAACTTTTGATTTTTTTCCAAATGAAACTGAGCAAACAAGTTGAGTTTGATAATATCAATTGTGGGCCAATGGGTCTTGTTGTTCTTATTTACAACCCAAAAGGCTCTAACACACTAACAAAAGGTTTTGTTCTGGATGTTTGTTTTCAGATTTGTCCTGCTTTTGCGCCAAGCTCAAACTGTCATTTTTACCGGTAAATACGATACTGGATGACCAATTGCGCCACCCCGAAAAGGACTATTTTCTCGGTGTCCAAGTGATGCCCCGAGGTGATTGGGCAAACTATGGGCAATTGCTGATCCATTATTGGGCTGCGCTCAAGTGAAAAAGGTGACAGCTGTTTTTCTCCAATCTCTTACAAGTCCGGGCACTGGACCAGTTTCGGGCCACGCGCCAACCAGCATTTTTAGGCAATACTTTGGTGGCGGACTTAGCAAAAATAGCGGGTCTTCGGGAAACGTTTGTCGCCCAATATCACCGAAAAGCCGCTCGATGCGCACCAAGGTAGGTACTGTACTTGGCCGCCACTCAACTAGCCCGCATTACCGAATTGGTGAAACGGGCAGTTTGGGGTAGGGGATGATCGACTCGAGCAGTAGGGCCACACTGTCTTTCACAAAAATGGCCACAATGATGACGATGGTACCCGAAATGATGCCCACGGCGAGGTTGTTCTTGCGGATTTCCTCAAATTCGTTCACTTTGGTGAGCGACATGAACAAGTACAGCCCCGATAAGTTAGTGACAAGGGCCATCACCATGCTGATCAGCAAGAAGAGCAGGACATACTGTATGACATCGATCACCACTTCCTGCGAGGCCGCACCACTGGTGTTGAGCACCCGCACCATGCTAAGGATGGGCTGGATGGTGCCCGAGATGATCAGCCCCACCGAAAACAGGATGGCGGCAGTGAGAATGGCGTAAGCTACGTTGTTCTGCTCAATGTGGAACCGGGACTGGATAAACCGGCTGATGACCAAATAAGAAACATACAGGATGAACACCCCAATCACCAAGGAAAGGGAGAGCTCTAGCAGGGCCAGAAAAAAGAGTTTGGTGTTCAAGGGATCACGCTATGGATTGATGAAGCCAAAAATAAAAAAAGTTTCGGGAGTTTATCCCGAAACTTTTAACTAATCAATATCGATCAACCTGCTACTTCCCCCCCTTGCCGTCTTTATTGGGTTCGGGCGTGTTGTCATTGGGTTGTAATTCTTCTTCTTCCAACAGTTTGAAATCCTTTAAGTTTTTCAGTTCCACCTCAGTGGCATCTTTGAGTGAGCTGCGGAGGGAAACCATGAAAGCTTGCTTGGCCAACTCGGTATTGGCCGTCTTTTTGGCCGCCATGCCCAACAAAAAATTAAATTCAGCCACTGTGGCACCGTCATAACGGATCAGTAAAGCTTTCTGTACCAATTCAATGGTCTCTTTGAACATCCCCTTGCGATAGAGCGCAATGGCTTTGTTGAGGTTCGATTTGGCATCATCGGACTTGATGGCCAGTGCTTTGTCGCTAGTGGCAATGGCTTGGTCCAAGCGGTCGGCTGCTAAGTTCAATTCAGCGATTTGGATGTAAAGTGGCAGTTTTTTGAGGGGATCGGCCGAACTGGCCACGGCATTCTCCAGACTGGAAATGGCCGCCGATTGATCCGAGGTGCGCTTGGAGATTTGCACCATCAACACGTGGGCCGAAGGGAAATCTTTCTCGATCTTGATGGCCCGCTCAGCATAATTCTTGGCCAAATCGTTCTCATAGAATTTGAAATAGGCCAATCCGACATTGGAAGCATACTTAGCACTAAAGCGCTCCAAACGTGCTCTGAAAGGGCCGTAGTTGGCTTTTTCCCAAGCCAATTTGGCTTTGTCATATTGGTCCATGTGGAAGTAGGCATAGCCCAGCTCAAAATAATACTTGGCGCTGATCTCGGGCTTGGCGGCTTTTATTTTTTCCTCAACGGCGATAACAGCATTGGCGGCATCGTCATAGCGGGACAATTTGTTGCTGATCTTGGCGTAGTGGTACATCACTATTTCATTGTTGGGGGCCACCTCCTTGGCTTCCTTCACTTTGACCAACGCCTCTTCAAAATTTGCATCCTTAAGGTACTTGTTCATCACGAAAAGCTTGTAGCTCACTTTGCGGGTGGCGTCGTCTTCGTATTTGAAAGCTTGATCATAATAGGAAGATGCCCGATCAAAATCACCCTTGGACTTGTAGATCTGGGCCATCATGGTGTAGGCAGGTGCAAAATCGTCCTTGGCCTTGATCGCATTGTTCAGAGTGGAGAGCGCGGCATCAGTGCGCTTCAACTGGAACTCTGACTGGGCCTTGGCATAAAGGTACTTGTAGTTGTTCGGTTCTTTTTGTAGGGCACGGGTAAATTCCATCACTGCCTTTTCGTGTTGGCCAGAACGGCGAAGGTTTTCCCCATCAACGTAGTACGACAATCCATCTTGGGCAAATACTTTATGCTGAGCGCCCAAGAACAGAATTATTGCGAGTAATAATAATTTTTTCATAAAAATTTCCGAATTGGAATAATTAGGGTCAAACGATTTGTGTTGTGAAGCTTGCCCGATTGGTAGAGCAAGTATGATGCTACAATGGTACTCATGTAATGTGTATGCAAATGTTATGTATTTTTTGGGAATAAAAAAATCTAGGGGCAATATTTTTTGGTATAAAATCAATAATTAATATGACTAATTCAAGATTTACTGCTTAGCACAAAAAAATACCCGATTAATGCAATAATCGGGTTGTACTTTGTTATAGTTGGATTGTATTATTTTGAGACAGGCATTTTGCTGCGCAAGTAATGTGCAGTGTAGCTTTCATGATTTTTGGTCATTTCTTCGGGGGTTCCCGCAAAAACCAAGTGCCCACCATGCACGCCGCCCTCGGGGCCTAGGTCGATTATCCAGTCGGCAGATTTGATTATTTCCATATTATGCTCGATAATCAATACGCTGTTCCCTTCGTCAATCAGCGCGTTGATTGCCGTCAACAGTTTGTTAATGTCGTGAAAATGGAGGCCAGTAGTTGGTTCGTCAAAGATGAAAAGAACGTGATCGGCGTCTTTGCCGCGCCCAAGGAAAGAGGCCAGTTTGACCCGTTGCGCTTCGCCGCCACTCAAGGTACTGGACGCTTGCCCCAACCGGACATAGCCCAGGCCCACTTCTTCCAATGGTCGGATGGAACGGATGATTTTGGGCTGATCCTTGAAAAAAACCAATGCTTCGCTCACGGTCATGTCCAGCACTGCGGTAATGGAGGTCCCTTTATATTGCACATCCAGTACTTCCTGCTTGAACCGCTTGCCCTTGCACACTTCACAAGTGAGGTGCAGGTCGGCCATGAATTGCATCTCGATCTTGACCATCCCTTCACCTTCGCAGTTTTCGCACCGGCCCCCCACCACATTGAACGAAAACATGGCAGGTTTGTAGGCCCGTTGCTTGGCCAGGGGCTGGTCGCTGTACAACTGGCGGATGTTGTCATACGCTTTGACGTAAGTGACCGGGTTGGACCTCGACGATTTGCCAATGGGGTTCTGGTCGATAAATTCCACCTGTTTCACCGTTTTTAGATCGCCAGTGAGCAGATCGAGCCGGCCGGTTTCTTCCGATTGTTGGCCCAAGATTTTGCTTAGGGCCGGGAAGAGCACCTTTTTGACCAGCGTGGACTTGCCCGAACCGCTCACGCCCGTGATCACGGTGAGGACTTGGAGCGGGAATTGGACCGTAAGGTTTTTGAGGTTGTTTTCCCGGGCCCCCCGCAGTTCCAAGAACTGCTTCCAAGGGCGGCGATTTTTGGGCACCGCGATTTGGATCGTATGGTTGAGGTATTGGGCCGTTAGGCTGTTGGACTGGCGCAGTTCTTCGTGGTTGCCCTGAAACACCAGTTCGCCCCCGTGGATTCCAGCCCCGGGGCCGATGTCGATGATCTGGTCAGCTTGACGGATCACCTCCTCCTCGTGCTCCACCACAATGACGGTGTTGCCCAAGTCGCGCAACATTTTGATCACTTCCACCAAGTTGTGCGTATCGCGGGGGTGGAGGCCAATGCTTGGCTCGTCCAGGATATACATAGAGCCGACCAGTGCGCTGCCCAACGAAGTGGCCAGTTTGATCCGTTGGAACTCACCCCCGGAGAGCGAAGAGGTCAGGCGGTTGAGGGTGAGGTAGCCCAGCCCCACTTGCGTCAGGTAAGTGAGGCGGTTTTGGATTTCGGTCAAGATCCGTTTGGCCACTTTTTGTTCAAAATCAGCCAATTCCAATTGTTTGAACCATTCGGCCGCCTCGCCCACGGGCATCAGCACCAGATCGGTGATCGATTCCCCATTGATTTTCACATATTGGGCATCCTTGCGCAGGCGCGAGCCCCGGCAGTCGGGGCAGACGGTGTGCCCCCGGTAGCGCGAAGCCATTACTCTATATTTGATCTGGTGGGAATTGGCCTCCAGAAACTTGAAAAATTCGTTCAAGCCGGCAAAATAGCTGTTGCCGATCCAGAGTAATTGCTTTTCGGCCTCGCTCAGGTCGTGGTAGGGCCGGTGGATGGGGAAATCAAACCGGATGCCGTTGCGTACCAACGGTTCGAGCCATTCACCCATTTTGTCGGTGCGCCACGGGGCAATGGCCCCCTCGAAGATCGATAGGTTCCGATCTGGGATCACCAAATCCTCGTCAATGCCCAACACGTGGCCAGCCCCGCCGCAGGTTTTGCAGGCACCAAACGGGTTGTTGAAACTGAACAGATTGACACTGGGCTCTTCAAATCGGAGACCGTCGGCCTCGAACCGATCGGAAAAGGTGTGGGTCTGGCCATTGATCAATTGGACAATGCACGTGCCTTCGCCCTCGAAGAAAGCAGTTTGGATCGAGTCCGCGATGCGGTATTGACTATCTTCATCGTCATGCTTGACGGCATTGCGGTCAATGAGGATGAACAACCGATCGGGCTCGGTGATGGGATGACTCACCAACTCCTCAATAAATTGAATTGTTTCCCCGACCAGCAGACGGGTAAAACCCTTTTGAAGCAGGATTTTCAGCTCGTCGGTCAGGGTGCGCTCTGGATTTCGCGGTAATGGACAGAGCACCATAAACCGGTCTCCATCGGGCTTGGTCAACAAGAAATCCACAATATCGCTGACCGAATCTTTGCGCACCAATACCCCCGAAATGGGCGAGTGGGTGCGCCCCACCCGGGCGAAGAGCAGTTTGAGGTAGTCGTATATTTCGGTGGTGGTGCCCACCGTGGAGCGCGGGTTGCGGGTATTGACTTTTTGTTCCACGGCAATGGCTGGCGAAACGCCCCGGATGTACTCCACATCGGGCTTTTCCATGCGTCCCAAAAACTGGCGGGCGTAGGCGCTCAGGCTCTCCACGTACATCCGTTGCCCTTCGGCAAAGAGGGTGTCAAAGGCCAGCGATGACTTGCCCGAACCGGACAGCCCCGTGATGACCACCAGTTGATTGCGCGGAATGGCGACGCTCAAATTGCGGAGGTTGTGGACTTTGGCCCCTTTGATGATAATAAAATCGCGGGGGTCAAGGGCGTCAAAATCGGTAGCGGTTGGCATGGGAGTCGTTTAGCCCGCAAAAGTAGCCCAGAAATCTGGGAAAAGGAAGCTACGGACAGAAATGGACAGTCAGGATGCACTTGTCCCTGACAAAATGACAGGCCGGGCACTGGAGGAGCTATTTGCTCATGCGCAGCTCCGCCAATTGCTGGAAAAGTTCAACTTCTTTTTCGGTCAAACCTTTTGGCGCAGTTACCAATAACTTCACATACAGATCCCCGTGTTCAGTGGGGGTTTCGTATTTGGGCATCCCTTTGCCCTTGAGGCGCAGCACTTTACCGTTCTCGGTTTCTTTGGCCAACGGAAAGGCGATCTCGTTGCCCAAGAACTTGGCGTTGACTTTGCCGCCCAGCACTGCGGTATAAAGATCCACGGGCAGGTCAACGTACAGGTCATGGCCCCGGCGCTCAATCTGGGGTTGCGGGGCAATCTTCACTTTAACGTACAGATCGCCCCGTTCGCCATTGCTGGGGTTCTCGCCGCCCCGCCCTTTGAGCTTGAGCGATTGGCCGTCTTCAATCCCGCGTTTGATCTGGATCCTTAGCTTTTGGTTCAGCACATTGAGAATCCGGGCGGTTCCGTGGAAGGCTTCTTCCAAGCTGACTTCCACTTCGGTCTCAAAGTCTTGGCCCCGATTGAGGCGCTGGCCGGTGGGTTCTGGCTCGCGGTTGCCAAAGCCCCCAAAAATGTTCTTGAAAAAATCCGAGAACCCGCCACCGGATCCGCCGAACAGGTCGTCAAACTCGGGATTGGTGCCCGGCGATGGGTTGTTGCGGGGTGGCGCTTGGTACGTGGGCCTTTGGCGGCGCACGTAGTCTTCTGGTTTGCCCCCAAACTGCTGATATTTGGTCCAGTTGGTGCCCAGTTCGTCGTAATATTTGCGTTTTTCAGGGTCACTCAACACATCATTGGCCTCGGTAATGTCCTTAAATTTGGCTTCGGCCGTTTTATTGCCCTGATTTTTATCGGGGTGAAATTCTTTGGCCAATTTGCGGTAAGCCTTTTTGATCTCTTCAGGTGTGGCTTTTTTGCCTACCCCCAGAATTTTATAATAATCTTTGTAGTCCATCGATGGAGGTTGCCTTTACTGACATATAAATCGTTCGAGCTGCTAGTTACAAAAAATGCCTCCTTTTCGCAAGAGTGACATTTTGGCACGATCAGGTGAACATTTTTCTAATCGAATTGACAATGCTTACTTTGCCAGTTTGGTGATAATACTTTGGGCAAAATACAATAACTTTGTTCGAACTCAAACTGACAATACGCTTAGATCAACTACCCGTCCGGTTATCATTCACTCAATGCTTGGCTACCTATGAATTTCATCAGAAAAATTGGCTTTTTTTCCGCTTTTATCATTCCAACATTGGTGGTGTGGGGGTTCTATCTTGGTCAAAGCTGGAACTTCCTATCGGTCGTCTTTGTCTTCATATTCATCCCAATCATCGACTGGTGGATGGGCAAAGATCCTGACAATGTGACTGAGGACAGCGTGCCGATTGTTTCAGAAGAATATTATTATCGCTTTGTGACCTTTATCTGGACTTATTTTCAGGTGGGTTTTTTGGTTTGGGGGGCGTATGTGGTGGCCCGCTTCCCATTGACCGGGCTGGAATATACTGGTTTTATCTTGGGGTTTGCGTTGGTTACGGGTGGGGTGGGCATCACGGTGGCCCATGAACTGGGGCACAAGAAACCTGCCATCGAGCGGTTCTACGCCCAACTGTTGCTGATGACGGTGAGTTACATGCACTTCTATATTGAGCACAACAAAGGCCATCACGTACACGTGGGCACGCCCAAAGACCCAGCAACTAGCCGCCGGGGCGAAAGTTTTTATGCCTTTTGGTGGCGGACAGTCACGGGCGGTTTCCTGAACGCTTGGCAACTGGAAGTGGATCGCTTGCGCAAAAAGGGGTTACCGGCCTGGTCGCGGCAAAACACCATGATCTGGTACACCCTGCTGCCCATTGGGTTTTGCACCGTGCTGACGGCCTTGTTGAGCATTGGCCACGGGCCTTGGCGGTGGGAAGTGCCCCTTTTCTTCTTTGGACAAAGTATATTGGCTTTCAGCTTGTTGGAGGCTGTTAATTACATAGAACATTACGGGATCACCCGGCGGGAGTTGGCCCCGGGCAAATATGAGCGGGTCAATACTTTGCATTCGTGGAATGCCAACCAATTGGTCAGCAATTTCTTTTTGTTCCAATTGCAGCGGCATTCCGACCACCACGCCAATGCCCATCGCCGGTACCAAGTGCTGCGCCACTTGCCCGAGAGCCCACAGTTGCCCGCCGGTTACCCAGCCATGATTTTGATGGCATTGGTGCCCCCCTTGTGGTTTTCGGTGATGGACAAAAAGCTCAACGACTGGCAATTGGCCCGCATCGCGACCGCATAACCGCGCCCAAACTGGTGAGTGAAGGCCCGCTGGACCACCGCGGACAAATACAGGGCATTTTAGTTTTTACTTCTCGCATACATTTTGTGACCATCAAGGCCGAAGACTTAGGAAAAAAATTTGGCAACGAGTGGGTATTCCGTCATTTGGAGATGGAATTTAGGCCGGGAAAGCGATATGCCATTACGGGGCACAATGGGAGCGGAAAGTCAACCTTGCTCAAGATTTTGGCCGGAAACCTGCCCGCTTCTGCTGGTAAATTGACCTATTCGCTGGTCGGCCAGCCGATCGAGGCGGATGCTTTTTTTCGGCATATCGCCTACGTTGCACCGTATTTGGATCTGATCGAGGAATTTACCTTGGCCGAGGCCATCGCGTTCCACCAGCGTTTCAAACCATTGCGGGCCAATGCGACCGACCTGGTGACGATTTTGGGGTTTGAAAAGGTGGCTGATCGGCCGCTCAGTCAGTTTTCGTCCGGGATGAAGCAAAAAGTCAAGCTGGGGTTGGCCCTCTACACCGATTGCCAAGTACTGCTCCTCGACGAGCCGACAGCCAACTTCGATCAAGCCAACACCCAATGGTATTTGGATGAAATGAAAAGAACAGCGCACAATTTGATTATTATATGCTCAAACCAACAACATGAGTATGCCGATTGCGAAGAAATTATCAATATTGCCGATCTGAAAAAGTAAGATTGTTTTATATTAATTAAACTTCCTTGGGCTAATTTTGTCTTTACAGCGATATTTAATAATTTAGAACCCGTAAATCTATCAAGCATGAAACTTTTTAAAAACCAGCCTTTTGTAATTTTATTGGCCTTGATCGGGCTAGTGGCATCTTGCAAGTCAAAAGCACCGGAGCCAACCTCGGTGGAATTGCTCTCGCGGGCGTGGCGGGTAAGCCGGGCCACCATTAACGGCCAAGCCGACAACAATACCAATTACAGCGCGTTCCGGATCACTTTTCAGCGGAACGAACAAAACCCAACCAACTACACAGTAGTTCCGGGCAATGCGCCGCGCCCAAACCTCAGTCCCACCAATGCGGGTACTTGGGCTTTGAACGCTACCAACACCCAAATCACGCTGGACCGGGGCAGTGCTACTGCTGAAATCACGATCAACATCGTGGGTACTATTACCGATCAGGCCGTCACTATCAGTTGGAAAGTGCCCCGCACCGTGGATAAGACCGAGCCTACGCTCCAATACGAGCTAGTGCCCGCCCTCTAGGTGAGCAAAGCAGCCTGAATTTTCAATGCCAACTCGGTTACTTTGCCAATGCGCATTGTGGGGGACACTTTAATAGCATTAATAAAGGCCCCAGATCGCGATCTGGGGCCTTTATTTTAGTGTGCCGCCAGCCATTTATCGTTGCGTACCATGGGGTGCGGATAATTGCCGCCCAAGCTGATGCCATACCGATCCAAATCGGCTTTGCTCAAATCACCGACGGCTTGCACCACTGAGGCGGGCACTTGCTTGAGCACTGGCAACCAATGCTTGACGTACTCACCCTTGGGATCATACTGTTTGGCCTGCCGCAAGATGTTGAAGTAGCGGTTTTCGCGCGGGTCATTGCCCACCCCGGCCACGTAGTTCCAGTTGCCCCAGTTGCTGCACACATCGTAATCAATCAACATGGACTCAAAATACATGGCGCCCCAGCGCCAGTCCACTTTGAGATCCTTGACCAAAAAACTCGCGACATTTTGCCGCCCCCGGTTGGACATAAAGCCCGTTTGGGCCAATTCTACCATGTTGGCATCGATGAACGGGATCCCGGTTTGGCCATTCACCCATTTGGCAAACAATTTTTGGTTTTGGTGCAAGTCCAGCGTTTGGTCATTTTTGATCCCACCGGGCAAAAAGAGCCGATTGCCAAATTTCTTGGCCACAAAATAGAAATAATCTCGCCAGATCAGCTCAAAGATGAGCCAATAAGTCGATTCGTTTTTGACCCGCTGGTGCTCATACTTTTTGATCTCATCGTGGATCAGGCGTGGGGAGAGGCAGCCCAAGGCCAGCCAAGCCGAGAATTTGGAAGAATAATCGGCTCCCAGCAGCCCATTGCGGGTTTCTTTATAAACCTTGAGCAAATCTTGTTGCCAAAAATAATGTTGGAGCCGGGCCAAGCCTGCCGTTTCGCCCCCTTCAAATGCCAGCACGGCCCCGGCGGCCGGCGCTGGTTCAGCAAGGCCAAGATCGGCCAAGCTGGGCAAAGGATCACTGAGCAAATCAGTGGGCAGCAGTTGGCCGGGGCTTGGGAAAGGGGTGCGTATGCGGGTGCCCCGCTCCACCGACTTGCGAAACTCGGTGAAAATATCGGGCAGCACTTTGAGCGGAAAGGGCAGATCGTCCAGATGGTAGAGCGTCGACTGCCAAAAAGCGGTCAACCCGCACGCTTGTTTGGCCAAAGCCGAAGCGAGCCGATCTTCCACTTGCCGCTCTTCGCTGGCCACTTCTTGGGCGGTATAAACTGCGGTGGCCTGTACTTGGGCCTGTAATTGGGGAATGATCTT
>JBBQXF010000085.1:0-20695 GCA_038209965.1 Cytophagales bacterium
CCCGTGGCTACTCCCGTTCGGGGGCCAGTTCCCACTTAGCGGGTGACCGCCAAAGGCTGGACAGCAGCAGCTCGCGCATGAGCACAAACTCCTTGGGCAGGCGGTCGTAGAGCTTCTCGAACAGTTCTTCGTGCGAGAGGATCTCTTGCTTCCAAGCTTCCCGATCCACGGTCATGAGCGCGTTGAATTTTTCGCGGGGGAAGTCCAATCCGGCCCATTCAATGTCCTCGTAGCGCGGCATCCAGCCCAGTGGACTTTCCACCGAGGCGGCCTTGCCCTTCGACCTGCCCACTACCCACTTGAGCACGCGCATATTGTCGCCAAAGCCTGGCCACAAAAACTTGCCATTCTCGTCTTTTCTGAACCAATTGACCCCAAAAATCCGGGGCGGGTTGGGCAGCGAACGGCCAATTTGCAGCCAATGGTTGAAATAATCGCCCATGTGGTAGCCACAGAAAGGGAGCATCGCAAATGGATCCCGGCGCACTTGCCCAACGGTGCCAGCGGCGGCGGCCGTCATCTCGGAGCCGATGGTGGCGGCCAAGTAAACCCCAAAGTTCCAGTTGACGGCCTGATAGACCAGCGGCACATTGCTGGCCCGCCGTCCCCCAAAAATAAAGGCAGTAATGGGCACTCCCTTGGGGTTTTCCCATTCCGGATCGATAGAGGGGCACTGAGAGGCTGGAGCAGTGAAACGGGCGTTGGGGTGGGCCGCCTTCCGGCCAGTCTCCTTGCCAATGGCGGGGGTCCAATGTTGCCCTTGCCAGTCGGTCAGGGCATCGGGCGGGGTGTCGCTCATGTCTTCCCACCACACGTCGCCGTCGGGGGTCAAGCCGACATTGGTAAAAATGGTGTTGGCTTTGATGGTTTCCATCGCATTGGGATTGGACTTGTAGGAAGTGCCGGGAGCCACGCCAAAATAGCCCGCTTCGGGGTTAATGGCATACAATTTACCATCGGCCCCAGGTTTGATCCACGCGATGTCGTCGCCAATTGTACTAACTTTATAGTCATCTATCATCTCCTTGGGGGGGATCAACATGGCAAAGTTGGTCTTGCCGCACGCGCTGGGAAAAGCCGCTCCCACGTAGGTTTTTTCACCCTGCGGATTGGTCACCCCCAAAATGAGCATGTGCTCGGCCAACCAGCCCTCGTCGCGGGCCATGCTGGAGGCTATGCGCAAGGCAAAGCATTTTTTGCCCAGCAGAGCATTGCCGCCGTAGCCAGAGCCATAAGACCAAATCTCGCGGTCTTCGGGATAATGGACGATGTACTTGAGCGCGGGGTTGCACGGCCACGGGATGTCGGCCTTTCCGGGCTCGAGTGGCATCCCGACGGTGTGCATACAGGGCACAAACTCCCCGTTACCCAGCACATCCCATACGCGGCGGCCCATCCGGGTCATGATCTTCATGTTGACTGCCACGTAGGGCGAATCGGAAATCTCGATCCCGATTTGGGCAATATTGGAGCCCAGCGGACCCATGCTAAATGGCATCACATACATGGTGCGCCCCGTCATGCAGCCCTCAAACAGCTTTTGCAGGGTGGCCCGCATCTCGCGGGGATCCACCCAGTTGTTGGTCGGCCCAGCGTCCTGCTTGCGGCGGCTGCATATATACGTGCTGTCTTCCACCCGCGCCACGTCGCTCGGGTCGGAGCAGGCCAAGTAACTGTTGGGGCGTTTTTCGGGGTTCAGGCGCACAAAAGTGCCGCCCTGAACCATCATTTCGCAGAGTTGGAGCCATTCGGCATCGCTGCCATCGCACCAGTGCACCTGATCGGGCTTACAAAGTGCCACAATCTGGGGAAACCAAGTGTGGAACTGCTCATTTTGCACATAGTCGGGGATAGTGAAGTTGGGTTGGGTGTTCATGGTGTGTTGAAATGGTCAGCTAAATTTTGAGCAAGTATCGTTATTTCTTGGGCTATTTGCAATGACTTTTGTCATGTTCCCCCTTCCGGGTTTGCACTGTTTCAATCATGGCGCAAATACAGCCTTTAAAATTAACGATAAATTACCGTTTGGGCTAATGTGGTTGATCATCAAGTTTGCCATAAAATCACCAATACGATGACAATGGTGGAGACGATATTGAGCAAAAAACCGACCCGGGCCATTTGTTTCACCCCAATTAGTCCGGTGCTGTAAGCGATAGCATTGGGCGGGGTGGCAATCGGCAACATAAAAGCCATGCTCGAACTCATGGCAATGGCCATGATCACGGGTACCACCGGCAATCCCGACTGTTGGGCCAGCGAGATCGCCAACGGGATCATCATGGCTGCCACCGCAGTGTTGGAAGTAATCTCAGTAAGAAGATTGACAAAAAGGGCCAAGCAGAGCACCATCACCCACAGGGAGGGCTGCCCCAACACTGCGCCGATCTGCTGGGCCACCCATTCCACGGCGTACGTTTCGGACAACATTTTGGACATGGCCAGCCCACCCCCGAACAGCACGAGCGATCCCCAGTCGGTTTGGCTTTGGGCATAGCTCCAAGTGATCAGGGGCTGGCGTTCCCGGAGATGCTGCGGGACGATGAACAAAACAACTGCCGCCGCGAGGGCCACCACCCAAGGCTCGGCCAGCACGCCCAGCGCATAATCCCAACTGGGGGGCACATTGCCCTTCAAAAATGGCAGGACCATCCACGCGGTGGCCGTTCCGACAAAAATGCCCAAAACGCGCTTCTCCCCTACTCCCATTGGGCCTAGTTTGGCCTTTTCAACTGCTATTTTGTGGTGGATATCGGCAAAATTTAGCTGGCCAAAAGGAAGAGCTAGGGGCAAAAAGAACCACGTAGTCAATAAAACCAGGATCGCGATAGGCAAGCCAAATGGTATCCATTGACCAAAAGTAAGGCTGGCAATATTGCTTTGCCGCAGCATGGAAACGGCCATCCCGTTTGGGGTGCTGCCCACGATGGTCGCAACGCCACCGATGGAGGCGGCATAAGCAATGCCCAGCGCAATGCACACCGAAAAATTTGCCATCCCCCGGCTGTGCTGCGCCTCGGTCAATTGGCGGGTGCTCGTGGCAATGCCCACCCCGATCGGCATCATCATGGCCGTCACGGAGGTGTTGTTCATCCACATGGACACAAACGCGGTCGCGCCCATGAGGCCCAGCAGCAACCGGACCGGGGTTTTGGCAAATGCCCGTAGCGAGAGCAGGGCAAAAGTTATCCGCCGATCCAACCCTTGGTAGGTCATCGCGGCGGCCAGCAGATAGCCACCAAAGAACAAGAACACGATATTATCGGCATAATTGCTCAAAATTACCTCCGTCTTGAGGCTCACCAGCTCGTAGCCATCGCCGGTTTTGGCCTTGGCCAACTTTTGCAAGTGCAAGAATGGCCCCACCACCGCCGGCACCAGCGCGGTGACCGGGATGGGCAGGGCCTCGGTGAGCCACCAAATGACCATGAGCACCAACACGGCAAAGGCCCGCTGCATCCCCACCGCTGCCCGGGCCAGATCGGCCGGATTGGCCCCCGTAAATTTTTGTTGCAGAAAAATGGCAAATGCCTCGGGGGGAGGAAACATCACCAAGCCAATGAAGGCCAGCGCACCCAGCAAAAGTCCCATCAAATGAATGGAAAACAACGGCTTTTTCATGGGCAAAGCGTCAGCGTTTCAACTCGTTCAACCGATCCAAACTGGCTGTTTTGAAATGGGCATACACCTTCAGGGCAATGGCCAGCGCAATGGCCGCTTCGGCCGCCGCGATCACGATGGTAAACAGGACGAACATTTGTCCCTGGAGTAAATCGGGATCGTACTGACTGAAAGCCACCAAATTAAGGTTGGCGGCATTGAGCATCAGTTCAAGCCCCATCAGCACCGCAATGAGGTTTTTTTTGATCATGGTAATGATCATGCCCAGCGCAAACAAGACCGCGCTCAACACCAAAAAATGGGAAAGCGGGATCATTGCAACAATGGTTTGAGGGTTTTCCACACGGTCATGGCCACTATCGCATGACCTTCGGCGGTGGGGTGAATGCCGTCGGGGAGGTTGAGCTTGGGATCCCCGCCCACCCGCTCGAGCAGGAACGGAACCAGCGCCACTTGATTGGCTTGGGCCAATGCTGGGTACATTTGGCTAAATGCCTTGGTGAAATCTTGGCCCATGCTCGGGGGGGCCTCCATGCCCACCAGCATGATTTTGGCCAGCGGGAGCTTTTGTTTGACCCGATCAATGATCCCCTGCAAGTTTTGCTTGGACAGGGCCGGGTTGATTCCCCGCAACCCATCGTTGCCCCCCAGCTCAATCACCACCACCGCAAAGGGTCGGCGCAACAAGAAATCGATCCGGCCCAGCCCGCCCGTGGTGGTTTCGCCGCTCAGTCCGGCATTGACCACTTGATACAGCAGACCGAGAGAATCGATTTTCTGTTGGATCAGTGCCGGGAAAGCCTGCTCGGGATCCAGTCCGTAGCCAGCGGTGAGGCTATTGCCAAAAAACAAGATCGCTGGGCGGGCTTTTTCCGTAGTGGGAGTCTCGCTGATGGGCTGGGTGTCATTGGCAATGGAATCATCGGCGGTTGCCGAACGGGTATCGCCCTTTGGCTGCTCGGTACAGGCCACTGCCGCACCGATCAGGATCAACAAGCCAAAAAAGGAATTTTTCATCGGGGTTGTTTGCTTAATTGGGGGTAAAAATACTGATTTCGGGCGTGGGTCAAAGCAAAGAAGGGCCATCTTGGCCAATATTATGTGTTTGGCCAGTGATGAAATGGCAAATTGCGGCATGGCCCAACTGTCCCTTTTCCCTTTGCGCCCGAGCAAACCTAATTATAAAGTGGCCACCAGCCGACCCGCTTTTTTGATCAACCTTAGGCCAATCAAGGGTTGAGCAAACAGGTGGAAAGAAAAAATCCCCTGAAAACCAAAGGTTTAGAGGAGATTTGTACCCAAGGCCGGAATCGAACCGGCACTCCCGAGGGAACACGATTTTGAGTCGTGCGCGTCTACCAGTTCCGCCACTTAGGCCCTTAGTAGTATTTAGGGACACAAAATTAACGGTAATTTGTAATTCTGCAAGGCCAAAGAAGTTTTTCTTGCAAAAATTTTTCTGCTGGCAGGGAACTACTATCTTGGTAGCCGCAAAACGGTGGGCAAAATCCTGCACAAAGTACCGCTTGCCACCCCAACTCGAGAAAACACATGATCCGATCCATCAAAAAAGTATTAGTGGCCAACCGGGGCGAGATAGCCCGGCGGGTGATGCGCACCTGCCGCGAAATGGGCATCAAAACCGTCGCGGTGTATAGTGAAGCTGATCGCTCGGCCCTGCACGTGCGCGAAGCCGACGAGGCCGTCTTTCTGGGCCCCCCACCCTCTGGCCAGTCCTATTTATTGGGCGACAAAATCATCGAGGCTGCCAAACGGCTGAATGTGGACGCGATCCATCCCGGCTACGGCTTTTTGTCGGAGAACGCCAGTTTTTCGCAGAAAGTGAGCGATGCGGGCATGGTATTCATCGGCCCCACCCCCTACTCCATAGAAATGATGGGCAGCAAAATCGCCGCCAAGCAAGCCGCCGCCGAGCGGGGCATCCCCCTGGTGCCGGGGGCTAAGGAACCGATCACCGATATCCCCGCCGCCGAAAAATTGGCCGCCGAAATCGGCTACCCCGTGCTGATCAAGGCCAGTGCGGGCGGGGGCGGCAAAGGCATGCGGATCGTGAATGAAGAATCCGAATTTGTCAACCAAATGGAGCGGGCCATCAGCGAGGCCCAAGCGGCCTTTGGCGATGGTTCGGTGTTCATCGAGAAATTCGTGACCGCCCCGCGCCACATCGAGATCCAGATCCTGGCCGACAAGCACGGCAATGTCGTTTATTTGTTCGAGCGCGAGTGTTCCATCCAGCGGCGTTACCAAAAAGTGATCGAGGAAGCCCCTTCGGCGGTGGTCACGCCCGAAATCCGGGCCGAAATGGGCCGTTGTGCCGTGGAAATCGCCAAAGCCGCCCAGTACCACGGGGCCGGCACGGTAGAATTTGTGGTCAACCATGATCTGGATTTCTACTTTCTGGAAATGAACACCCGCTTGCAAGTGGAACACCCCGTGACCGAAATGATCACTGGGCTGGACTTGGTGCAGCTCCAATTGCTGGTGGCCGAGGGCCATCCCCTCCCCTTCAGCCAGGCCGATTTGCACATCGACGGGCACGCGATCGAGATCCGGGTGTGCGCCGAGGATCCCCTCAACAATTTCTTGCCCGACGTGGGCAACTTG
Source organism: Cytophagales bacterium (assembly GCA_038209965.1). Classification (GTDB taxonomy): domain Bacteria; phylum Bacteroidota; class Bacteroidia; order Cytophagales; family Thermoflexibacteraceae; genus JALONO01. The sequence goes on from JBBQXF010000085.1 coordinate 6,247, forward strand.
CGCACCTACGTACGCCCGCAAGGCCCCGGCGTGCGGGTGGACGATGGATTTGAGCAGGGCATGGACATCCCGATCCACTACGACTCGTTGATTGCCAAGCTGGTGATCCATGCCAAGACCCGCGATGAGGCCATCCAGCGGATGCTCCGCGCCATCAGTGAATACCAAATCACGGGGGTGCAAACCACGCTGGCCTTCTGCCGTTTTGTGCTCACCCACCCGTCATTTGTCAGTGGCGACTTCAACACCAAATTTATCGAGACATATTTTCGGCCCGAACTGCTCCAAACCCCGCCCGACCCCGATGCTGCCTTGGTAGCGGCCGCGCTGGTGGCCACACTGATGCAGGGCCATTTACCCAAAGCCCACGACACCACCGCCGGGCAAGCCCCCACCAGCAAGTGGAAACTGCGCAATGAAACCGCCCCTTTCCGCTAGGGTTGGTTGCATTGGTGAATGTTGGTGGGGGGATGTATGCCTAATAATATTCTACTCATTTTTATTTTAGTAACTTATCATTATTCAACCCTATGCTTGAGATTTTTAGTAATGCTGGCTATGTTTATATTATCAGCGACGGATCTAATCAAGACCTATATAAAATAGGCAAAACCACCAAACTGCCCGCCGAGCGGGCCAAACAACAAAACAGCCCTTTTGCAGCATTAAAAGTGGAGTATTTTCGCCCTTTTTATGATCATCATAGCGCGGAAAAGAACATGCATCGTTGTTTTTCTGAGCAAAGAAAAGGGCAAAAAGAAGTTTTTGGCGTTACTTTAGCCTTGCTGACCGCACAACTTGACGAGCTGTACCGTATCGAGCTTGCGGCTTACAATGGAATTGAGGCAGTAATCATACATACTGAAAAATCCTACACAATGACAGATAAGCAGACACAATACGAGGGCACAATCCAAGTGACCAATGGCGATAACCGTAAAGCCAATCAAATAAGTGTGATGTACCACCAGACAGCGGCTCAAAAAAAATTATCGGAGGCGATAGCAAAAAAGCCAAAAGACCAATTTAGCGGCATTATTTCCCTGCCTACCGGAGGCGGGAAGACCTTTACCGCAGTAGAATGGTTATTGCAGCATTGGTTGGCCGACGGCAAAAGAGTTCTGTGGATAGCCCATCGTGCGGAGCTGCTCAACCAAGCATTCCATACTTTTCACAAGAACTGTTGGAGTAATTTACTAAATAACAAAAAAACAATTGATTATTTGCTAATTTCCGGCGAACATGAGCACATAACCCAGCTTAAGCCTAAGCACGAACTAGTAATTGCCAGCGTAGCCAGTTTGCAGACCAACTTGTCAGTTTTGAACACGAAATGGATAGAACCTAATCAAGACAGTGAGTTCATGCTAGTGATCGATGAAGCGCACCACGCCGTTGCCCCCACTTACCGAAAAATCATCAATGAACTTCGATCACGCATTTCCGGCTTGAAAATCGTTGGCCTTACCGCTACCCCTTACCGCACCGAAGAGTTTAAACCCAAGAAACGTAAAAAGACAGATGAGGAGCAAAAGTTTGAATCAGTAGCACTTGGGAAAATTTTTACTGATAATATTTTGTTTAGTGTTTCTCTCCAAACTTTAATTGAACGGAAAATACTTTCTAAACCCCATTTTATTGATAAATTTACTGGAATTAACATCGACTTGCAATTGAGCGACGAGCAAGTGCGCAAAGCTGAACAGATGGATATCCTTGATCCCCAACTGGTTAAGTTGCTGAGTCATTTCGATAGAAATAATTTTATCGTACAAGATTACTTGAGCAATCGCGTATATTACGGAAAAACGTTACTTTTTGCCATTAACCGCATCCACGCACTTGCCTTGTTTGACATGTTCCAAAAAGAAGGGGTAAATTGCAAATATGTAATCTCGGGGGATGCTGAAAGTGCGAAGATTAATTTTCAAAAGATCGATGAATTCAGAAAGAATGAATACGAACTATTGATCAACGTCAACATTCTGACCGAAGGAACCGATCTGCCTGATGTACAAACTGTCTTGCTTACCCGTCCCACTTCGTCTTCCGTCCTAATGATGCAAATGATTGGTCGAGCGCTGCGAGGGGAAAAAGCGGGCGGCACTACCGATGCAAATATTGTTGCCTATACTGACAAATTTAACCAGAGAATTAGATTTGTCAGTCCAGAACAACTGTTCATTAGTGATAATACCGATTTTAACGATGATACTATTGAGACTAGGGCAAACGTGAAGCGGTTAATTACCCTTGCCCAGATTGAGGAGTTCAATAGAATTGCGCGTGGCTTGCTTAGCACGGATCACCAACTATTTGATCTGGACTTCATGGCCCGCGTACCGATTGGAAGTTATTTTTTAAAAGGCGAATCGATCGCCCACGTGTTGGTTTTCAACCACTTGAAAGAGTCCTTTGACAATCTAGTAAGAAATCTACCCGATTTTGTCTGGCAGTCACGGCCCGAGGCAAATGATTTTCCAGCTTTAGTAGAGCAGGCAATTAAAGAGTATTTTGATGGTTATGAAGAAACCTTGGGGTTTGACGACTATTACATTGATCAATTACTTAGGTATTATGCGCAAGAAGGAAACATCCCTAAGTTCATCCCATTTGAAGATCGGGACAGTTTCGATATTGGTAAAGAGGCAGATAACTTGGTCAAACTTGACTTGAGGCCACGCGAAGCGAACGATTTCAAAAATAACCTGTGGGACGACCACCCTGAGCACTGGCAATTATTTTTTGGGGTAGGCAATCAAGCAGTGTTCAGAAGAGAAATTGACAATGCGGTCAACCGTTTGCTGAACCCAGTCGAAGCAGCCTTCACATTGATAACACCCCAAGTAGATTTCGCCCAAAGGCAAAAAAAAGTCCAAAAACGCGAGTCGATCCCGCCCTCGTCTAACGACTCTCCTTACGAAACGGCGGCCACTATTGGCCATGAGGCCACTGCTATAACGCAAACTGTACAAACTAGCACTGAATTTACAGAGAGTGAATTTGCAGATAAAAATATTGAACCAGAAAAGATCATCCTGCGAGTGGAAAAGTCTTTGCGGCAGAAGGCGGAAAAATTAACTGTTGTATGTATGTACTCGCGAGCCCAATTTTATGCCAAAAAGGGTGACCCCATCTTTTTACTGAAAGTTGTTTACAACAGAAGTATTGAGGAAAAAAAACCAATCGCCTGTCCAGCCAATGGTTTCGTCAGACCGCTGCCCAATACAAACGATTTGTACAGTTTGGGCGAACCTTATGGGGAAGTAACTCCAATTGATCACAAAATCGTAGATCCAGAAACGTTATTTTTATTTGCTTTTTATTATGATACTTATTTTGAAGCCTCATTCAGCCTAATTGACCAAGTAACCACTTACAACGATGTTGCGCACAAAACCCCCACAGCGGCGGCTAGAGTAGCAGTAAAAGATTTATTTGGCGATAAATCATTGAACGGCAGGGACTTCTGGCGGTACATCGATCCCAAAACCAAAGAAGAAAAACGGCTGGGCAGTCATCCAACTTACGCCAAAAGTTAGGGCTGCATTGATCCCGCTGGCCCCCAAATAAAAAAGGCACTGAAACAGTGCCTTTTTTACGACCTCATCATTTCTAACCAAAACTAGAAAAATCTTTTCAAATCACCACGTGACGCAAGCTGGGCTGTTTTGTCGGGTCATTTGCGACTTCACTTATTACACAACAAAAGTAATGCTTGATCCAATTGATCAAAACCCAACTTCGGCCAAGCACCAAAAACGGGTGGCAACTACCAAAAAATGGGTGGTTAGCTGTTTTGGGGGCGGCTGCGCCGGTTGGGCCTTTGGTGGCAACTAGGCCAAACCAACACCAGACCCGACTGCCCCACAATCGGTGGCACAGTCGGGTCTGGCAAAATTGAACGCGGTTGGTAGCTTGGCTCAATAGTCTTGGCACTTAAATTCGCTCTGGTTCAAGATATGGCTGACCGAGTTGGCCAAAAACCAAGAATCAAAACGGTTGGCATGGTGGAGGGAAATCACCGTGCGTTGCTTGTCCACGTAACGGATCAGCATGGGAGTAGCCCCTTGCCAGTAGCCTTTGTGGTAAATGATCCGGCTGCCATCGTGATCGTTGGTCAAGCGCCAGCCGTAGCCATAGTTGAATTTTTGATCATTGGCGGTGCTGCCCTGCTGGAAAGCCTCCGCCAAAGTGGACTGCTTGACCAACTGCTCCGTGTAGAGGGCCTGATCCCACAGGAACATATCATCAACGGTGGAGAAAACACCCTTGTCGCCCAGCACACCATCGCGGATTTCCTTCTCCCGCAACCGACTCAACTGTTTGTCCGAACTGTAGAAAAAGGTATTTTTCATCCCAATCCGGTGAAAAATATACTCTTGAACGAAATCGGTAAACTTTTGCCCTGTTACGTTTTCGATGATCAGGGGCAGCAGGGCATAGCCGGTATTGCTGTAATGGTGGCGGGCCCCCGGGGTAAATTCCAAGGAAATTCTGCCTTTGGCCAGCATCATCAACAAATCTTGGTTGCTCAGTTCCCGGGTACCGTTCAGATATTTCTTGAATGCCTTGGGGCGGTTCAGGTAGTCCGGCAAGCCGGAAGTGTGGTTCAGCAAATGGCGAATTGTGATGCCCTTGTATTTGAGCGAAGGCAAGAAAGTGCGTATGTCATCATCATAATGGATCACTCCTTTATCAATGAGGATCAGAGTGGCCACGGCGGTAAATGGCTTGGACACCGAGGCCAGTTGCATTGCTGAATATTCGGTAAAAGCTGGATAGGGAGCCACTTTGGAATATCCCATCGCCTTTTTGAACACTACCCGCCCAGCATCGCCGACCAAAACCACCCCGTGGTAGCGGCCTGAACCATAAATGCTGTCCATGAGCAGGTTCAACATGCTTACTTGATAATCGCGGCGGCATTGGCTGTTCAGATCCAAGTCGTGGCCGGCCATTGCTACTTGGTTTGCTTTGTAACTTGCCGCGAGAAGAACGACTGTGCAGAAAAATGCCCCTAAAAAAGTCTTCTTCATGTCAAATTTGAGCTAGATAAATAAAACTATCCTTAAATTTTGGTCGTCTAGGGGTTAAAAAAGTGTAATTTCCATAAAATAATTGAATATCTATTTCGTTTGAATGGATTTTCCCAAATTTAGTTCTGGGTAAACGCGAATGTGATCAGGTTGGCGCCCATCCGCAGGGCTTGCATGCGCTTCTCTTCGGGGTCATTATAGATGCTCTGATCTTCCCAACCGTTGCCCAGATCGGACTCGAAGCTGTAATACACCACCAAACGACCTTCATACACAATTCCAAACCCCTGTGCTGGCTTACCGTCGTGTTCGTGGATTTTGGGTAATCCATCGGTGAATTTATATTTTTGGTGATAAACTGGGTGGCTAAACGGCAATTCGACAAAATCGGCTTCGGGAAACACCTTCTTCATTTCTTTACGGATAAACTTGTCTAGGCCATAATTGTCGTCAATGTGCAAAAACCCGCCGGCAATCAGGTACTTGCGCAGGTTTTGGGCTTCGGCATCCGAAAAAACCACGTTGCCGTGGCCAGTCATGTGGACAAACGGGTAGCCGAACAGTTCGGGGCTGCCCGGTTCCACCACTTCCTCTTCCTCCTCGAGGTTCATGCCCAACTGCTGGTTGCAGAAAGTAATCAGGTTGGTGAGGGAGGTTTTGTTGGCATACCAATCCCCGCCGCCATTGTATTTGAGTTTGGCAATTCTAATGGCCCGTTCTTGCGCCCAGAGCGGTGAGCCCAAGAAAGCACAAAAAATCAACAATAGCAATCCATTTTTCATAAAGCTGGTTTGGAATATGGTTAAAACGATTTTATGGGCAATAAAAATCAAGTCAGCGCGCCTATGTCATCAACCCTCTACCAGACCCAGTTGACCGAAAGTATTCATTCAGCCAAGAACTGTCTCGGGGATTTGCTCGCTGGCTTGCCCGATTGGGACGACCTGACATTTTCCGTTGGCAATTCAACGGCAAGGTCACCTTCAACTCGAAAAGGAGACTCACCCACCTTTCAGCGCCTGCTTGATCAGATCCTCCAGTGCAATTCCGGGGCCCGATTTTTTTACAATGGCAGCAATGCTCTTTTCGGCCTGCGCCCGGGCCAATCCCATCATTACCAAGGCGTTGAGCGCTTCCGACTGGACGGCACTGGAGGCCAGTGGCAGTAGGTTTTTGCCGAGCGAAGCATCTAGCAGGCCGTCTTTTTTGATCTTGTCTTTCAGTTCCAAGATGAGCCGCTGAGCAGTTTTGGCCCCGATCCCCTTGATGCCTTGGATCGTTCGCACATCCTCGCGCACAATGGCTTCTTTGACCTCTTGGGCCGAAAGCGAGGAGAGGACCATCATGGCGGTGCCAGGACCCACTCCCGAAATCCCAATCAGCAAAAGGAATAGTTTTTTGTCTTCCTGATCCAAAAATCCGTAAAGGGTGTGCGCATCCTCCTTGACGTGCAAGTAGGTATAAAGCGTGCAGGTTTCAGCAAGCTTGAGCAACGAAAAAGCCGATAGAGGGATCCGGATCTCGTAACCCACGCCACCAGCCTCAATCACCGCCAGGGCGGGTTCTTTGTAGGTCAGTTTGCCGCTGATGTAAGCGTACATAGGCAATCGAGAAATGGGTTAACCTCAAGAAATTTCCAACAGTTCGATCTCAAATACCAAGGTTTGGCCCGCCATTGGATGGTTACCGTCCAGCGTGACCCCCTTCTCGGCCACGTTGGTGACCACCACCGGGAACTTGGATCCGTCCTGCAAAGTGAGCATTAATTGATCGCCAAGGTTGGGAGATACATGGTCGGGGAAATCGGTGTTGGCAAACTCAACAATGAAATCTGGGTTGACCGGCCCGTATGCCTCATCGGGGGTGAGCGTGACCAATTTGGCTTCTTTGAGGTTCATGCCCATCACGGCTTGCTCGAAGCCTGGGATCATTTGCCCAGTGCCGATGGTGAAGGAAAGCGGTTCCCGGCTCACCGAGGAGTCGAATACCTGCCCGTTGATAAATCTTCCGGTGTAATGAACGGTCACGATGTCACCGTGATTGGCCTGTAATTTTGACATGAGAACTAGTGATTGATGATGATGAACATTGAAAAATGCCTAGCAAATTGTTTGCAAAGCAAATTAAGCATTAAATTTGCGATTATGCGCTGTACAATCCCAATAAAATGAAAAAACAAAGTTTAATAATCTTGCTTGTATCGCTGCTGGCAATGATGAGCACAAAAATGGAAGAACACCCGATTGAACTTTTTAAACAATACATGGTAGGTGATTTTGACAATAGCCATCAAATTGCCCAAGAAAAGCGCGATGGCAAGCAAATACACCCATATGCCAAGCATATTAATCGCCGGGCTGAAGCAAAAATAAAAAATCTGCCCGATAAAGTAAATGGTTTTTATATTTTGGAAGAAAGTTATTACAAATATGAAGGGCAGGACACCATCGTGAAGCCTTACTTGTTTTTCTTTGAACAATTGCCCAACCAGAAGATCCGGCTCCACGCCCTTCAGTTGCCCAAAGATATGCCGGTAAAAGATATTCGCAATAACAATCCCGCGCTGTCATTTGATTATTTGACCTTGCAAGCCTCGCCAACGTTTAAACCAGCCGACTACACCCAAACTGAACGGGGATTTTATGTCAAAGCCCCCAATCTTTTTCCCGGCGGATCATTTACGTTGGAGGAAACTATTGGCAAAGTACAACTCGAGGTGATGGAAACGCTCATCCGGGACGGCAAGCAGATCACGCCCTACAACACGCCATTGATTTATGATCGGCTCGAACGGTAATTTGAAAAAACGCACTAGATTTGAGCGTTTAATTGTGATAGTGTTGATTTCCTATTTCTAAACAACCCGAATTCACCTTGGAAAATCTAATTCAAACTGACCGAAAGCCTCGGGTATTAGTGGTGGAAGATAACCCCATCAATGTAATTGTGTTAAAAAAACTTATTGAACATGTTTGCGAGGCCGATTCGGTGATTAATGGAGTCAAGGCCCTTGAAATGTTGGCCAGTCGCAACTATGATTTGGTCTTAATGGACATCAACTTGGGCAACGATAACATGACTGGCATTGATGTGCTCAACAAAATCCGCAGTGAAGAGCGGTGGAGCCAACTCCCGGTGATAGTGGTAACTACCCAGCTGGGCACTCCCGACAAAGAAGTTTACGCGAAAGCTGGTTTTACCGATTTTGTTTCCAAGCCAATCAACCGAGAGGAGGTCTTACAGGTGATTGGGAAGTATTTGTAGCCTTTGCTCTTGAGATAATCTACATACAGGCGGTTAATACAACCAATCAGCCTGTTTTTTTATGTGTATGAACTTAAACCTTGATTTGTATTGACCTTCGCCGTAAATTGGGGGCCAAAGCCATCGGGCAGTCTAAAACCAATGAGAAGAGCGAAATGGACCAAGAAAATAAATACATTGCCTTAGTTACTGGTTCAACGGGTGGCGTGGGAACGGCCATTTGCAAAAGATTGGCCCAAGAAGGCTATCATGTCATTGCCAACTATCACAACGAAGAGAAAGCCGAACGGTGGAAAGCCCAGATGAAAACGGAGGGCTTGGAGTTCACCATGTACCAATGCGATGTGACAGATTATGACCAAGTAGGTAAAATGATTTCCGACGTTGAGGTCAATATCGGCGGCATTGATGTATTGGTCAACAATGCGGGGATTACCCTTGATGGCCAGTTTCGCAAAATGACCTACGAAAGGTGGGACAAAGTGGTTCGCACCAATCTTTACAGCGTGTTCAATACCAGCCGCCACGTAATCAACCCGATGATCGAGCGGGAATTTGGCCGGATCATCAATATTTCATCGGTCAATGCCCAGAAAGGCCAGTTTGGCCAAGCCAATTATTCAGCGGCCAAAGCCGGAATACATGGTTTTACCAAGACCTTGGCCGTGGAAGTGGCCAAAAAAGGCATTACCGTCAACACAATCTCCCCAGGTTATATCCTCACCGACATGGTTTTGGCCATTCCCGAGGATGTCCGGGTAAACCGCATCCTTCCCGAAATCCCCGTGGGACGGTTCGGGGGCACGGAAGAAATCGCCTATTTGGTAGCTTTCTTGGCCTCGCGGCAGGCCAGTTTTATCACCGGGGCAAATTATGCCATTAACGGCGGCCAACACATGGCCTAGCCCGCAAAGGGTTTTACGGTTTTATGAACCCAAAACAGCTTAAATACTGGCTAAATACTTGACAAATTATATTGGTATACTTATTTTTATAACCTAATTTAGATTCTTGACCCAAAATGCTGACTGTTTTAGTAACGGGTGGAGCTGGATTTATTGGCGCCAATTTCCTGCCCCATTTTATTGAAACCCACCCCAACCACCGGGTGGTCAACCTCGATCTGCTCACCTATGCGGGCGATCTGGCCAACTTGGGCGAACTGACGGATCATCCCCGCTACCACTTTATCCAAGGCAATATAGTTGACCGTCAGTTGGTGACGTCCATCTTTAACGAGCATGATATACGCGGGGTGATCCACTTTGCGGCTGAGTCACACGTGGACAATTCCATTGCTGGGCCCGAGGCCTTTATCCAAACCAACATCAATGGCACGTTTACCCTCCTTGACGTGGCCCGCAAATATTGGATGAATGCCCCATTTTCCTACAAGCCTGATTATCAAGACTGCCGCTTTCATCATGTATCGACCGACGAGGTTTACGGTACATTGGGCGAAACCGGCTTGTTCACCGAGACTACTCCCTACGCGCCCAACAGTCCATACAGTGCCTCGAAGGCCGCCAGTGATATGATAGTGCGGAGCTATTTTCACACTTATGGGCTGAACACCGTGACCACCAATTGCTCCAATAACTACGGCCCCAAGCAACACGACGAAAAACTAATCCCGGTCATTATCCGCAAAGCCCTCAACCATCAACCCATCCCCGTGTATGGCGACGGGTTGAACGTGCGCGACTGGCTCTATGTGCTCGACCACGGGAAAGGGATTGCCCTGGCCTACCAAAAAGGGCAGGCAGGGGAAACCTACAACATCGGGGGCCGAAACGAACGCACCAACTTGCACGTGGTCAATACCATTTGCGAAATTTTGGATCAGCTTAAACCGTTGGCCGAAGGTTCCTACCAGCAGTTTATCACTTTTGTCAAGGATCGGGCCGGCCATGATCGCCGCTATGCCATAGATGCCACCAAAATTGAGACCGAACTGGGCTGGCAGGCCGAAGAGAATTTTGAAACCGGAATCGCCAAGACCGTGAAATGGTACTTTCACAAGTATGGTTTCTAGGATTTGGTCGGCCAACCGAAAATCTCATTTCACAACAAAAAAGCCCGCCATTTTCATTGGCGGGCTTTTTTGTTAAAGCGAATCAACCTATTTAGTTTTGTTCAACTTTTCAATTTTCTTTTCCAGCTCATCCGCCTCTTTCTTCATACCGATGGTGTAATAAATGACCGACAGTCCTTCCAAAACCTCCACATTGTTTGGATCAAGCTTGACCGCATTCTCAAAATAGGGCCGCGCATCTTTGACTTTATCCTTGCCGATTTTTTGGTACAAGCGCAACAGCAACGAAAGGTTTTCGGCACTCGTGGGTTTTTTGCGCACTTTGTCCTCCACGTAGCGCACGGCTTGGGCCGGTTGATTGGCTGCTTCGCTCACCAGTACCAACCCTTCCAAAATCTCATCGTTTTCTGGCTCCATCGTCAAGGCAGTGATATAATAGGGCAATGCCTCGGCAGGCTTCTCGGTGATAATAAAAATAGTACGCAAAGCATTGAGGCGCTCCAGGTTGGTGGGCTTATTGGCCACAGCACTCTTGAAGAAGGGAAGTGCCTCATTGAATTGCACTTTAGCCTTGTCCAAAACGAGCTGGCCTTTGGCTTTGTACTCATCAATGTTCATGTTGTCAGCTTCCTTCTTGATGTTCACCGCCTTGTTGTAGTAAAAAGCCCCCATGCTGTACTGGGCCTCATCACTTTTCGGATCAATCTTTAAAGCTTCTATGTAGCTCCTTTCGGCCTGATCGTACTTTTTATCTTGTTCGTAAAGGATTCCCAAGTTGATCAACAAATTGAATTTCTGTTTGGGATCCGTCTCACCAGCCTGCGCTTTCTCCAAATCGGCAATGGCTTCACCCACTTTATTGGTTTTCAGGTAGATGTTGATCTGCTGGAGCAACAAGTTTTTGTCATTGGGGAAATACTTGCGGGCTTTGGTCAATGTTTCCATCGCCTTGTCCAGGTTTTCCTCCCGGTTCATGTATTTATCCATCAAAGCATAATAGGCCGAAACCTCTTTGGCGGGATCAAGCTCAATCAATTTAGTTGAGTACTCATCGATCTTGATGAAATCCCGTTCATCGGCTGCACTCTCCGCAGCCAAGGCATAAATGAGGGCGAGGGTGTCTTGGGGCATGATCAAGTGGGCCCGGCGGAAACCACGGGCGGCCGCGGGGATGTCCTCGGCCCGGTAGGTATTCACCCCATAATTGAGAAGGTTGCCGTAGAGGAATTTGCGCTTGGGCTCAATTGTCAATATTTCTAATTTTTTGTCCAGCACAATGGCTTGCTTGTAGGCTTCATTCATCTTGGCAATGTTCTCTTCCACACTAGCGTCTTCTTTTGAAGCTGAATCGGCCAACGCCATGGCAGCAAAAGCATCACCACGCAAAATCCAAGCGTTGGGGTCGGTCTTATACTTCTCGGATTCAAAACTTTTTTCTACCTGCTCGGCAGCCGCTTTGAACTCGTTTTTCTTGAAGGCAGCCTCGGCGGCTTTATATGCTTCTTTGGCCCGCTTTGTCAGTTCCTTGTCTTCTTTTTGGGCCTGGGCCAAGAATGCGGCCGAGAAAAGTACGATTGATAAAATTAATTTCCTCATACGAATGGATTTCGTGTTGTTAGTAATAGAACAGGAGATAACTTTGGAAATAAACAGTACAAAGGTAAGAAAACGTACTGGTAATTCTAAAATAAAAAGTTTCAGGAATAGTGCCAAGGTGGGCCAGTCATTGTTAAATGATATTAAAAGTGGCCCAATGTCCCAATATTTATTCTTAAAATACAATTTTTGGTTCTTTGTCTATCTCAGGGAAAATAGATTTTACAGTGCTCAGCTATGATCGATTACCTCATTATTGGCCAAGGGATTGCCGGAACGGTGCTGTCCCGTACTATGCTGGCCCACGGCAAAGAAGTACATGTGGTGGATAATGCCGAGCCTTTTTCGGCCTCACGGGTGGCAGCCGGCTTGTTCAACCCGATCACTGGCCACCGGATGGTAAAGACTTGGCGGGCCGATGCGCTGTTCACATTCTTGGCCACTTTCTACCGTCAATTTGAACTAAAACTGGGGCACAAATTTTATTACCCGACCCCGATCTACCGCCCGTTTGGCTCCATTGGCCAGCAAAATGAAATCTTGGCCGACCTGGCCGATCCCCCTTTTGCCCCATTTGTCCGGCGGGGCAGGCCAGCCGAGCTTTACAGCCAGTTTGTGCGGGATCCATTTGGGGGATTGGAACTCAGGCAATCCGGCTACGTGGATGTGCAAACCATGTTGCTGGTTTGGCAACAGCATTTGGCGGCGGCGGGCCGTTATACCCAAGCCGATTTTGCCGAAAGTGAATTGCGGCTGGGCAATGGTCAGGTGCAATGGCGGGACATCACGGCCCGGAAAGTGATTTTTTGTCGCGGCCACCACGATCAGCAGAGTCTTTGGTGGGGGCCCCTACCCTACCGGCCCGTAAAAGGCGAAATAGTTTGGGTGAAATTTCAGGGACGGAATTTTTCCTCGATCGTGAACCGGGGCTGCTGGGTGCTGCCCACCCACCCACCCAATGGCGCGCACGAACGGATCTATAAGGTTGGGGCCACCTATGACTGGAAGGAATTGAACGTTGAGCCCACCTTGGCCGCCCGCCAAGAACTGACCGCCAAGCTGGGGGAGTTGATCAGCGTGCCCTACGAAGTGGTGGGGCAGCAAGCGGGCATCCGACCTGCCACCGCCGACCGCAAGCCTTTTATTGGCCTACACCCTGAACACCCCGAGGTGGGTATTTTTGGGGGACTGGGCGCCAAGGGGGTGTCGTTGGCCCCGTTTTTCGCCCAACAGTTCTACCAATTTTTGGAACTTGGCGGGCCATTGGAGCCTGTGGTGGATATTCGCCGCTATTTTTGCGCTTAAAAAAATCGCCCGCGCCAAAGCGGGCCTTGGCCTAACTGCTGTCCACTTGAACTTGCTGAAAAAACTCGCGTCCGATACGGCCATTTACGGCCTGAGCAGCATTGTGAGCCGACTGCTGAATTATTTTTTGGTGCCGCTCCACACTGGCTTTTTTTTATCGTCGGCTTATGGCGAAATCGGCATCTTTTATGCCAATGCCGCTTTTTTCAACGTCCTTTATACCTTCGGGATGGAGACTACCTACTTTCGGTATGTGACCAAGGACAAAACTGCCCAACAACAGTATTTCAACACCACGTTCACCTGCATACTCGTGATCGGGGTGGTGCTTTCCAGTGGGCTTTGGCTGCTTGCCGGGCCGATTGCCACGCTGATTGAATACCCGGATCACGCCCGCTATGTGCAATATTTTGCGCTCATCTTTTTGGTGGATTCCCTCACCGCCATCCCCTACGCCCGCCTGCGGTTGGAGAACAAGGCTAAACGTTTTGCTGCGCTCAAAACCTTGAGCATCGTGCTGAACGTTGCCCTCAATTTTTTCTTCCTGTATTTCTGTGACGGCGTATTGGCCAATAAGTTCTTGCCGGAACTTCGCGAACTGGTGGGGCTGGTCTATGATCCGGCCAATGCGATAGGTTACGTGTTCTTGGCCAATCTCTTGGCCAATGCCTTGCAGTTGCCCTTTTTGTTGGGCAATTTCAAAGGTTTTTCGCTGACCGTGAACTGGGCCAAGGTGCAGCCACTTTTGGCCTACGCCTACCCGCTGATGTTGATGGGATTGGCGGGCATGGTCAACGAAACCATTGACCGGAACTTGCTCAAGTATTGGCTGCCCGATAATTTTTACCCGGGCCGGAGCAGTGATTCAGCAGTGGGCATCTACTCGGCGTGCTACAAGCTGTCGATCTTCATCAGTTTGGCCATCCAAGCATTCCGCTACTCGGCCGAGCCTTTCTTTTTTGCCCAAAGCGCCGATCAAAAATCCCCCGAATTGTTTGCCAAAGTGATGAAATATTTTGTCATTGTGCTGGCCTTTATGTATGTGGCCGTGGGCGCTAACCTCGACCTGCTGACCTCGGTTTTCCTCCGGGGCAAAGAATACCGTGAAGGCGTGGTCGTGGTGCCGATCTTGCTCTTGGCCAATGTCTTTTTGGGCATCTATTATAACTTGACCATTTGGTTCAAACTCACCGGCCAAACCTACTTCGGG
>JBBQXF010000086.1:0-20426 GCA_038209965.1 Cytophagales bacterium
CTTGCCGTTGCCAAACACGTATGGATCGCTGTGGGTAAACTTCAACTCACCCTTGTTGTGGGACGTGTTTGCCATCTCTACCTATTTTTCTGTTTCCCTGGTATTCTGGTTCATTGGTCTGGTGCCCGATTTTGCTACCATTCGTGACCGGGCCACTGACAAATGGTCCAAATTGATCTATGGAATGTTGAGCTTGGGATGGGTAGGTTCGGCCCGCAACTGGATGCACTATGAGTCCGTTTCGTTGATTTTGGCGGGTCTCTCCACTCCTTTGGTACTTTCGGTACACACCATCGTAAGTTTTGACTTTGCTACTTCGGTCATTCCCGGCTGGCACACCACCATCTTCCCGCCCTATTTTGTGGCGGGAGCCATTTTCTCGGGCTTTGCCATGGTGTTGACGCTGATGCTGGTCACACGGAAAGTCTACCGATTGGAGGCCTATATTACAATGGAGCACATTGAAATGATGAACATTATCATCATCGTGACGGGTTCAATCGTTGGGATAGCCTACACGACTGAATTTTTCATGGCTTGGTACTCTGGGGTGGAATATGAGCAGTACGCGTTCATCAACCGGGCCACTGGTCCTTACTGGTGGGCTTACTGGGCCATGATGACTTGCAACGTGGTCTCCCCCCAACTCTTTTGGATCAAGAAGATCCGTACCAACTTGGTTTGGACTTTCGTCCTGTCCATCATTGTTAACATTGGGATGTGGTTTGAGCGTTTTGTGATTATCGTTACCTCTCTTCACCGTGACTACTTGCCTTCTAGCTGGACCTATTTCACGCCGACCATTACCGACATTATGTGTTATGCGTTTACCTTTGGCCTGTTCTTCTTCCTATTTTTCTTGTTCGCAAAATTCTTCCCGGTGATCAATATGGCAGAGGTAAAAGCGGTTTTGAAAGAGTCCAACTCCACCAGTTATCGCGCTCGCCGCACTATAGTCGATGAGCCGGTGCTGCCTTTGCGCGAGAAGGAAACCGTTGAAGCGAAGTCTTAATTTATAAACGACGACCCAACATGGAAAAAGATAAGCATTATTTAGTTGGTATATTTGGTGATCAGGACGAACTGCTTCACGGTATTGAGGACATCCGGCACAAAGGGGTCAAAATCTATGAAGCCTTTACCCCGTTTCCCGTTCACGGACTGGAGCACGCGCTCGGCTACGAGCGTTCATGGATGCCCAAAGCCGCTTTCTTATTTGGCTTTATTGGTATTTGTTGTGCCATTGCCATGCAGACTTGGATGATGGGATACGATTGGCCGATGATCATTGGCGGTAAGTCCAATGTGGCCGTGCCTGATTTTGTTCCGGTCTCCTTTGAGATGACGGTCCTGTTTGCCGCATTCGGGATGGTGGGAACGTTCTTGGTGACCCGGAACTTGAAGCCGCATGGCGTGCCCCGCATTTTTGATATTCGCAGCACCGACGACAAGCACGTGGTTGCCATTGATTTGGCCAACAATTCTTTCACTGAAGAGCAAATATCCAGCATCTTGAAAGATGCCCATGCCGAAGAAATATATCGTCGGGATTTTACCGATGAAGAGCAAGAGGGCAGTTTTTGGAAGTATGCGGTAGATTTGTTTACCAACGGTGTTACCCGTTCCAGCCGGATCAGTACACACCGCTAAGTTTTTGGGTTTTTCTTTCGCTTGGTACCCATTTATTCGAAAAGCAATGATGCAAAAGATATTTAATTTATTGGCAGTCGGTACAGTGAGTCTCGCCATGTTCGCGTGCAGCGGTTCTAACCAAAAGACTGGACTCGAGTACGGCCCGCAGATGTATCACTCACTCGCCTACGAGGCGCTGGTGATGATCACCGACTCGACAGATACGTACGCGAACGCAATGCCGTTCAATGATTATTACCAGAATGGCAAGCCCAATGGCCGGCATTTGAACATGCGCCAGCCCGTTGCTGGCACAGTGAAACGCCAAAACTTTAGCTCGGTGACTGGAACGCCGCTGGCCAGCGAAGATCAACCATTGTTCATGTATGATTTGCACAAGGACAGTGTAGATTTAGCTGGGCGGATCCTCAAAAATCCAGTTCCACTTGATTCGGCAGGCGTATTATTGGAGGAAGGCAAACATTTGTACCTTGGGTTCTGTGCGCCATGCCATGGTAATGCCGGGGCGGGGGATGGTAAAGTTGGTGCTATGTACAAGGGTGTTCCCAATTATTCCACTGGGCGTTACAAGACACTTCCGGAAGGCCATATTTTCCATGTCATTACCCATGGCAAGGGCCGTATGTGGTCGCACAAGAGCCAACTCTCCTCCGAGGAAAGGTGGAAAGTGGTACATTATGTCCAAAAATTACAAAAAGGAGAGTCCTAAGGCTTTGCTTAAGCAAGGTCGAGGGCCATTAAAGAAGAAGAAAATAAACCATTTGTGTGCTTGATTCACCGAGACATTTTCAACAATGAAGGCTGACGTACATCACTATAATTTAGACGAACAATTTGTATTTTCTGACGGAGCGCGAAAATCCATCTTTACGGTGCTTGCAGTGGGCATCGTACTTTTTGTCATTGGCCTCATCATGGTCATCAATGGCGGCGCTGATGCTCATGAACCCCATGCAATGGCCACTAATGGTGACTTTATCACCACGGCGGGCGGGGAAGGCGGTGGTCATGGCCATGCGTATCATTGGACAAACCGCCTGAAGGTGACACTTTGGCACAACACCACCTTCTTTTTGTTCATTTCGGTAATTGGTATTTTCTTTACTGCCATCCAATATGCCGCTCACGCTGGCTGGTCAGCCGCCATCAAGCGCGTGCCCGAAGCCTTTGGCAGCTTTCTCCCCTATGCAGCGGTGCTCCTGTTTGCTGTCTTTGCTTGGGGCAACCACGAAATTTTCCACTGGACCGACTCAACATTGTATGATGAAAAGAGCCCTAATTATGATCCCATTATTGCGGGCAAGCAAGGGTTTCTGAACCTCCCTTTCTACTTGGGGCGGATGGTGGTTTTCATTTGTGGCTGGTTTGGCTTTTGGTACGTATTGCGCAAAAACTCATTGGCCGAAGATGTAGAAGGCGGGGTTCACCGTTTCTGGAAAATGAAAACAATTGCTACTTTGTTCATTATTTTCTTTGCCATCACTTCATCGATGTCAGCTTGGGACTGGGTGATGTCCATTGACACCCACTGGTTTAGCACCATGTTCGGCTGGTATAATTTTGCCAGCTATTTTGTGGCGGGCTTGGCTGCTATCACCTTGACGGTCGTTTATTTGAAGGAAGCTGGCTATTTGAAAATGGTCAATGAAAACCATTTACACGACCTTGGTAAATTCGTATTTGCCTTTAGTGTGTTCTGGGCTTACATTTGGTTCAGCCAGTTTTTATTGATTTACTACGCTAACATCCCAGAAGAAACCATTTATTTCTTGGAGCGTTTACAAAGTCCTACCTATGGCAAGTTTATTTTCATCAACCTGTTCCTAAACTTCTTTTTTCCATTCTTGGCACTCATGACCAGAGATGCCAAACGCAAGACCATTATCTTGAAAATCGTTTGCTATGCGGTGATTGTTGGGCATTGGTTAGATTTTTGGTTGATGATCACTCCTGGGACTTTGAAAGAACACGGTAGCTTGGGCTTACTGGAAATTGGCTTGGCTCTGATCTACGTAGCGGCCTTTGCATTTACCATTGCCAATACCCTGACCAAAGCGCCATTGATAGCTAAAAATCATCCCATGATGCAGGAGAGCTTGCACCACAACATTTAAAGGCGCAGGCTGAGACAGTATTGTTATGGGCTCAAGCCAGCCAAAATTTCTAAATAACGGCGGGAACAAAAATATAGGAATATTTTTAAACCTTTTTTGTTCACGTTTTGTCATCCATTTAGTTAATATTTAAAGTTCAGACTCATGACAAGTATTCTTTTCTTAGCGGGTGGTATTCTGTTGTTTGCGGTGTTTGCCTTGGTCTATCGGATTTTGTCGCTGGTAGATATCGCAAGGGGCAATCAAAATAAGCGGGTTGGTTACAGCAACACGGTAAATGGCTTGCTATTTATTGTCTTTTTTATTGTCTTTTTTGGTCTCATTGCTTTTTACGCGCCCGAATTGAGTGCAGGTTTTTTGCCCGAGGCTGCCTCGGTGCACGGTAAAGTAACAGATGATCTTTTTTGGGTCACTACTGGGGTCACATTTGCGGCTTTCTTTCTTACGCACATCATTTTGTTGATTTCTCCTTATTTTTTCCGCTTCAAAGAGAGCCGGAAAGCTTATTGGTGGCCTGATAATACCAAGTTGGAAATTGCTTGGACTGTCATACCAGCAATTATTATGGCAGTGTTGGTATTGACTGGCTGGATGGCTTGGTCTGATATTACTGCACCAGCCCCCAAGGATAGTGAGGTGGTAGAAATTATGGGCAAGCAGTTTAACTGGCATGTCCGCTACCCAGGTAAAGATCGCGTATTGGGAGCACATAACTTTCGGAAGATTGATGCCATCAATGCAATGGGGATGGATTTTAATGATAAGCACAACGTTGATGATTTTCAACCCAATGAAATCCATTTACCCAAAGGCAAGCCAGTTTTGTTGAAGATTCGTGCTCGCGATGTTTTGCACAGTGTGTTCATGCCCCATTTCCGGGTGAAGATGGATGCTGTCCCAGGAATGCCCACACAATTTTGGTTCACTCCGACCGAAACTACGGCCGAGGCAAGGGCCAAATTGAATAAGCCGGAATTCAACTTTGAAATGGCTTGTACTGAAGTATGTGGACAAGGGCACTTTGCGATGAGGTTTATCATTGTGGTGGATGAGCCCGCCGAATATGAAAAATGGTATGCCTCGCAAGAAACTTGGGCATCACGCAACAAGGAATATATGGCTGAGTTACAGGCCAAGGAAAATGCCAAAAATGTTGCAAAGAAATAATTAAGTGTTTCAACCAAAGAAAATTAACAATAATCACAATGGCCACAGCAGACCTTGACCTTCACAAAGTGAGCGTGGATGATCACGCACATGATGAGCATCATGAGCATGATCATCATGAGGAATCTTTCATCTGGAAATACATCTTTTCGGAAGATCATAAAATGATTGCCAAGCAGTACCTGATTTCAGGTATCTTTTGGGCATTTATTGGGGGGCTTCTGTCCGGGATCTTCCGCTTGCAACTAGGTTTTCCTGATGCAGATTTGTCTTTCCTGCGCCCTTTACTTGGGGGCTGGATCACCGAAGCAGGAAAGTTGGATCCAAATTTTTATCTGGCCGCTGTTACCATGCACGGCACTATCATGGTATTCTTTGTGCTAACGGCCGGTTTGAGCGGTACTTTTAGCAATTTCTTGATTCCGTTGCAAATCGGAGCTCGGGATATGGCTTCTGGTTTCCTCAATATGCTGTCTTACTGGATTTTCTTTGTTTCAAGCGTATTGATGTTTGCCTCATTATTTATTTCTACTGGCCCAGCGGGCGGTGGCTGGGTCATTTATCCACCATTGAGCGCGCTGCCCCAAGCAGCTCCGGGTTCTGGTCTGGGGATGACTCTTTGGTTGGTCAGTATGGCATTGTTCATTGCTTCTCAGTTATTGGGAGGGATCAATTATATTACCACGGTGATCAACCTGCGCACCAACGGAATGTCTTTTGCCAAGTTGCCCCTTACCATTTGGGCATTCTTCCTGACAGCTACCTTGGGTTTGCTTTCTTTTCCAGTATTGTTTTCAGCGGCTCTTCTCTTGATTTTTGATCGCAGTTTTGGAACCAGTTTCTACTTGTCAGAAATTTATATTGGCGGCGAAGCACTGCACAACACAGGTGGTAGCCCAGTGTTGTTCCAACACCTGTTTTGGTTCTTGGGCCACCCTGAGGTTTACATTGTGATGTTGCCCGGTTTGGGGATTACGTCCGAAATTATTGCGACCAATTCACGCAAGCCAATTTTTGGCTATCGCGCCATGATTGGTTCGCTGTTGGCCATAGCCTTTCTTGCCTTTGTCGTGTGGGCCCATCACATGTTCATGTCGGGTATGAACCCATTCCTTGGTTCTATCTTTATGTTCTTGACCTTGATTATTGCAGTTCCTTCGGCAGTGAAAGTGTTCAATTACTTGGCTACCATGTGGCGCGGCAATTTGATATTTACCCCAGGAATGCTGTTCTCCATCGGTCTTGTATCGTTGTTCATTTCGGGTGGGGTAACAGGTATCGCCTTGGGGAACACTGCCCTTGATATTCAATTGCACGACACTTATTTTGTGGTGGCTCACTTTCACTTGGTAATGGGTTCAGCCTCTTTCTTTGGAATGATGGCTGGCGTTTACCACTGGTTTCCCAAGATGTTTGGTCGTATGATGGACGAAAAGCTTGGATATGTCCACTTCTGGATGACTTTCGTAGGGGTTTATTCCGTGTTCTTCCCGATGCACTATTTGGGCATAGCTGGTTTCCCCCGTCGCTATTATCAATGGGACAATTATGATTTTGCCACCGGTTATTATGGTTTGAATGCCTTTATCAGTACAGCGGCCATTATCACTCTGCTCGGTCAATTTATCTTTGCGTTCAATTTCTTTTATTCTATGTACCGAGGTCGTTTGGCGCCGGCCAATCCGTGGCGTTCAAACACGCTGGAATGGACTACTCCCCGTTTTCCTGGTCACGGAAACTGGCCCGGTAAAATCCCTTCAGTGTATCGTTGGCCTTACGATTACAGCAAGCCGGGTGCTCCTGAAGATTTTATTCCGCAGACTGTGCCTTTGTCCGAAACGCCTGAATCCAATTTGGATCACGAGAAAGAGATAGCCCTAGAGTTTGAGAAAGACATCAAAGCTCGCGATTAAGTGCATTGTTAATAAATTTGAAAGCCGTCCCAATTTATTTGGGACGGCTTTTTGTATAATAACCACTAAATTTCCCAATCCCTACTGCTGCGTTTAGTGCACAACCTAAATTGAAGTTGGCTGGCCTTAGGACAGATTCCCAAACCAAGCCCACTGCCGGAAAATGTCCGCAAACGTTTTTACCCTGGTTCTTTTGTGCGAATAGGCGAGTCACTCCTTTAACAATCTACATTTATCAATTCATAAATCCAGACAAATATGAAAGCTGCAATTGTAGTCATCGTTTTGACAACTTGTTTTATAGTGCCTTGGTCGTATGGGCAAGTGGCAAACACTGGGCTCATGGATACCACAGATGTCGAATCAAAGGGCAAAGTATCGATAGAGGGTTATGTGGATGCTTACTATGGCTATGACTTCAGCCAGCCGGGCAGCAAAGAACGGCCCTATTTTGTCTCGATGGCAAGGCACAACGAGGCCAATATCAACTTGGCTTACGTAGCCATCAAATATACTTCATCGCGGGTGCGGGCTAGGTTTGTCCCGGGCTTTGGCACCTATATGAATGCCAACTATGCGGCGGAACAGGGTGTCCTCAAAAACATCATCGAGGGCAATGTGGGCATCAAGTTGTTGAAAAACAAGGAGATTTGGCTCGACTTTGGGGTGTTGGGTTCACCTTACACCAATGAGTCGGCAATCTCCAAGGATCACCTCGCCTATACCCGGTCGTTTGCCCCGGAATATGTGCCCTACTACCTGTCGGGGGCCAAGATCAGCGTGCCATTGGGCAAAAAAGTAAACTTTTATTTCTATTTGCTCAATGGGTGGCAGCAGATCCGGGATGTGAACAACAGCAAATCGATCGGGACCCAACTGGAATACCGCCCCAATAATGACTTGATAATCAACTGGAACACATACATTGGTAACGAAAATTCTGAACTGCGGCCCGATTTTGGGAACCGGTATTTCACCGATATTTATTTTATTTACAACAAGGGCAAGTTTTCTGGAACTTCTTGCTTTTACATCGGGGCACAAGAAGCCAAAATAGCGAGGGGGGCCACCGAAACCCAGTTGTGGTACAATGCCAATTTAATTGGGCGCTACCACGTCACCCCCGCAGTTTCCCTGACGGGCCGGATCGAATATTTCGATGACCCCAAGAGCGTGCAAATTTCCCCGATCAACCCGGTAAATGGCTTTACTACGTCCAGTGCTTCATTGGGCGTCAACTACGCGATCGAGGACAATATCTTGTTGCGGTTGGAAAGCCGGAGCTTTTTTTCCAGCAAGCAGGTCTATCAAAACCCCGAGGGCAATCCAACCGGCAACAGCCAATTGTTGATAAGCAGTATGACCGTATGGTTTTAGGATAAAGGATTTTTTTTACAAACAATTGATTTTTAGGCGTTTATACCAATAATCGCAAAGGTTCGGTAAGCATCTTGGGCAGCCGATTTTCGCTCATGCTCCCGGCGGCCTAGCGCAGTGCCTTGGGCAGCCATGTGACCATTTCGGGAAAAAATATCAACAGGGCGAGCATCACCAACTGGATAACGATAAACGGGACAATGCCCCGGTACAAATGGCCCGTATTGATCTCGGGCGGGGCAACTCCCTTGAGGTAGAATAGTGAAAAGCCAAAAGGGGGAGTAAGGAACGAAGTTTGGAGGTTCATGCAAACCAAAATCCCGATCCACAGCAAGTCCATTTTGAAAGCAGCAAAGACGGGAACGACCACGGGCATAAATATGAAAATAATTTCAATAAAATCAATAAAAAAGCCGGCAATGAACATCCCCAACATGACAAAGGCCAAGAAAGCGTAGGGGCTGAGATTGGCCTGCTCAATGATTTGCACCAAGGCATCATCGCCACCCACACCCCGGAACACCAGGCCAAACGCCGTGGCCCCGATCAAGATGATAAAGACCATGCAGGTTAGGTAGGTGGTTTCGCGCATCACTTCGTTGAGCACTTTCCACGAGAGTTTGCGCTCCAGCGCCGTGAGTGCCGTGGCCACAAATGCGCCCACGCCCGCAGCTTCGGTGGGGGAGGCAATCCCCGCAAAAATGCTGCCCAGCACCGACAGGACCAGGATCATGGGCAGTAAAAATGCCCGGGTGAAACGGCCCCAAAAACCAGCGCCCCGGAATGCTTGGCGCTCGATGAGTGGGATGGGTGGGGCGGCCGCTGGATTAAAAAAGGCATAACCCACCACATATATCATGTAGGCCGCCACCAACAGCAGCCCCGGGATCGCCGCACCCATGAACAGGTCGCCCACCGACACATTCATGACGCTGCCCAGCAAGACCAGGATCACGCTCGGGGGGATGATCTGCCCCAGTGTGCCCGCTGCCGCGATGGTCCCGGTGGCTAGTTCGGGCTGATAGCCCCGGCTCAACATGGCTGGCAAGCTGAGCAGCCCCATTGTGACCACGGTGGCCCCCACCACGCCAGTTGAGGCCGCCAACAAAGTGCCCACCACCAGCACCGAGAGGGCCAGTCCGCCCCGCAACCCTCCAAACAGCATGGCCATGGTGTTAAGCAACCGCTCCGCAATGCCCGATTTTTCCAACATGACCCCCATATAGACAAACAAGGGCACCGAAATGAGGACAAAATTGGTCATCGTGCCATAGATCCGCAGGGGCAACAGATTGAACAGGTCCAGGCCAAACGTAAACAAGCCAAAGAGGAGTGAAACCCCCGCGAGCGTAAACGCTACGGGATAGCCCAATAGCAAAAGGGCGAAGAGCGTTACAAAAAGGAGTAGGGCGACCATGGAGAATTGACAACCAAAAGCGATGAAAAAGCAAAGGACAACGGGGCTTTAGTGGGCTGTAATATGCTGTTTTTTGTTTGAATGGCCAAAATTGTTGCTTATTTTTGCCCTATGCAACAGCAATTGAAAGTCTATAATACCCTCACGCGGGCGAAAGAATCGTTTGCCCCTTTGAATGCTCCCTTGGTGGGAATGTATGTCTGTGGCCCAACGGTCTATAATTTTGTCCACCTTGGCAACTGCCGGACTTTCACCTGTTTTGATATTATCAATCGCTATCTCAAGCATTTGGGCTATAAAGTCCGCTATGTGCGCAACATTACCGATGTGGGCCATTTGGTGGGCGATGCCGACGAAGGGGAAGACAAAATTGGCCGGATGGCCAAGTTGGAAAACCTGGAGCCGATGGAGATTGTGCAACGCTACACCAATGATTTTCATGTGGTCATGCAGCAGTTGAACAACCTGCCCCCCAACATTGAGCCGACTGCCACCGGCCATATCATTGAGCAGATTGAGATGGCCCAAGCCATTTTGGCCAATGGTTTCGCCTACGAAGCCAACGGTTCGGTTTATTTTGATGTCAAAAAATACAATGAAAAGCATGAGTACGGCAAGTTGTCGGGCCGGATCTTGGATGATCTTTTGGCTGGACAGCGCGAACTGGATGGCCAGGCCGAGAAACGCAGTGCAGAAGATTTTGCCCTCTGGAAAAGTGCCTCGCCCGAGCACCTGATGCGCTGGCCCTCGCCATGGGGCATGGGCTTCCCCGGTTGGCACTTGGAGTGCTCGGTGATGAGCAGCAAATACCTGGGCGAAACTTTTGACATCCACGGTGGTGGGATGGATCTCAAGTTCCCCCACCACGAGTGCGAGATTGCCCAGTCGGTGGGTGCTTGTGGCCACGAGCCGGTCAAGTACTGGCTCCATGCCAATATGCTCACCATCAATGGGGCCCGGATGAGCAAATCGGCCGGGAACGGGATTCTGCCCCACCAGTTGTTCACCGGCCAGCACCCGCTCTTGGAGCAAGCTTACAGTCCAATGGTTTTTCGGTATGCCCTCTTGCAAACCCACTACCGCAGCACGATGGACCTTTCGAACGATGCCCTCAAAGCGGCCCAGAAATCCTGCCGGAAAGTGATGAATGGGCTGAGGATAGCCAAGGCCATGGTGTTTGCCGAGGATCCGGCCGTGGCCAAAAACCCAGCTTTGCCCGGCGAGGTACAGCAAATGGTGGAAGCCGTCTATCGCGGCATGAACGATGACTTCAACACTGCCGTGGCGTTGGCGGCCTTGTTGAGCATCTTAAAAAAAATAAACTCCATCCACAATGGGTTGGTGCCCATTGCCTCGTTTGCCCAAGCCGATTTGGAGTTGTTGATCAAGACCTATCTCACTTTTGTGGAAGAAGTGTTTGGTCTGCGGGAAGAAACCCCCGAACCAATGCCACAAGTGCTGGCCGTGATGCTGGAGATTTACCGCGAAGCCAAGCAGTCCAAAAACTACCAACAAGTGGACTCCCTGCGCCAGCATTTCAAATCGCTCGGGATAGTGGTCAAGGACATGAAAGACCGCGTAGAATGGGCGTACGAGGAGTAGAAATCAACAGCAGTGGGTAGCTGCTTTCAGGTGTGGGCTCCCGCGTACGCCCGGCTAACTCTGCGACTTGGCCGGGAAAAATCCGTTGGGTAAAGTTACCGACTTTCGCTAACCGGTGGAGTGGAGATCTGCCCCCGCCCACCTCCCGCGCCCGGTAGCTCCCCGCCACCGCGCCCCTCCCCAAAAAAATCCGTTTCCATCCTAGGTTTTACCAATTTCATTCCTAAATTTGTCATGGCCACCGGTGGAAGGTGGCGCGGCGTTTTCACCTCAAACAGTACAAGGGCATGAAAAAATGGCGTGATTTTAAACTGCTGGCCCTCTGCGCGGGGCTGGTGCTGCTGGACGCGGGCTGCAAGCCCACGCCGCTGGAAGAAGAAGAATGGGACTCTGCGCCCAACATTGGCATAGGCGCCAGGGTGGTGGGCCTGGAGGAATGACAGGGCACCCGGTACATGGTGGTCGCGGCCACGGCCAGGCCCCCAAATTGGAGTCCCCCAAGTACGCGTCCCCATAAAATAGAGCTCAATCTGGTGGCGGGCGAATACCGGGGCCGGCCCTACCAGCGGCTTTTCCGACTCCGGGAAGACTCCCGGCCAGGCCGTAGCTTTATGGTGGTCCAAGTCGGGGATTGCATCGGCTTGAACTTCCGTTTTTTTCGCTTCTACCCCCTGCTTCACCGACCAGCTCGCGACCTACACACTTACCATGATCAGTCTCAGGCCTGACGCCGAGGCCGAGTGCGCGGAAATAACCAATCCCCGTTGATATTTTGTTTCACCTCTAAAATATTGAACAAAATGAAAAAAATACCCCCCCATTGCAATAGTATTGTTCAAGCTCGTGGCCCGGTGGGGCCTATCGTTGGGCCTGGCCGGCCGGGCCTTGGCCCAGGATCCCCAGCCCTGCAACGCCAGCGTGCTCTGCCACCCGACCTATGCCGCGCAGGCCGCCTCGGTGGTGAGGATCCTTACCACGAATAATAATAATGGTACCGGCTTCCTGATCCGCAACCCCGTGCCGGGCGGCAACCCGTTTGTGCTCACGGCCCTGCACGTGGTGGATCCAGATGACAACGGGGTGCTCGATCCGGCCGAACTGGCCCTCATCGCCGACCCGTTCACTGCTGGAAGGTTTTTTATCTTCTTTGACTACACCAGCCCCTGCGGGGCAGCCACCATACCCGGTCTCTTGAGTGCCCCCAACCTGGTTGGGGCGCTTGTGCGGGCGTACAGCGCGGACAATGACTATGTACTGCTGGAACTGAGGGCCCCCGCGCCCATTACGGCCAACTACGCCAACCTCAAGTTCCCCAACTCCCCGCAGGACGGCTCGTTCGTGATCCACCACCCCCGGGGCACCACCAAGCGCATTGGCTTTGGCAACAACGGCTCTTTCAGTTCCGGCGGCTACTTTAACGTCAGTATGCAGGACGGCCGGCCGGCCGGTGGCTCCTCGGGCGGCCCGCTGTTCGACAACGATGATCGCAGGGCCTATGCTTTTATGGCCCAAGGGTCGACGGATTGCAGGGACGGGTGTGGCAGTGTTTCTGAAATATGCAACCCCTACAAGTTCATTTCGCTGTACGATGCCTGGTATGGCAGCGTCAGCAGTGGTGGGGTGAGCAGCCTGGGCTTCTGGCTCAGCGGCGGGGGCGGCGGAGGCGGCAATCCCAACGATCCCCCCCCGCCGCCGCCCAACGAGTACGCGGGGGGGATCCCCTCCCTGCTCACGGGGCCGACGGTCGTCTGTTCCATTGCCAAGTTTGAGCTGCCCAACTACCCCGCCGGGTTGCCCGCCGGGCTGACGCTCCACTGTGAACTGTCGTCCAACCTGCGGGAAGTAAGCCGCACGGCCAACGGCATCATGGTGGAGCCCAATTTCAACGCTGCCCAGACCGGGGGGCCGGGCTTTGTCACGGCGGCGGTCACCAATGCTGCCGTCTCCCCCTTGGCACTCGCAATCTCGCGCTCCCGGCTTGACGTGCAGGTGGGCACGCCGGCCAACACGCCGATCACGATCACCAACCAGACCAACGGCACCTCGTTCACCACCGGTCAGGGCGGCAACCTGCTGATCTGTGCCGGGCAGCAGAACATCCTGCTGGCCAGCTACGGTGGGCCGGGCGGGCTGACGGGCGGGATCGGGCTGTGGCAGTTCCCCGCCGACTGGGGGGTGTCGCAGGGCTTCGGCAACTCGGCCAGTGTCTCGCCCTTTGCCGCCTCTTCGGGCAGCATCGTCTTTTTCCCGGGCAACAGTTGTGGGCAGTCCATCATCCCGGCGGTGATCCCGGCCACCGTGTCCAGTTTTGGGGGCTGCGGGCGAAGCCTGTCGGCGGTTTTGGAGCTGCGCGTGTGGCCCAACCCGGCGGACAATGACCTGAACATCGGGCTGGGACCGGTGGAAGGTGGCGCGGCCCGGTCTGCTGGGGATCTGCCCCAGTTCCTGCGCCTGTTCTCGGCCCTAGGGCAGTTGGTGCGGGAGTCCGCCTGGCCCAGTGGGCAGTTGCGGGCCACTCTCAGCGTACGGGGCCTGCCCCCGGGCGTGTACCTGCTGCACGCCACCTTTGCCGGGCACGTGGAAGTGCGCCAGGTGGTGGTGGGCCAGCCAGCGGGCGGTCTGAGCAATTAGAGTTGACAGCTTCCGTAATACACCCACCATCTGCAATGCCACGAGCCCCCGGGAAACCAGTCCCGGGGGCTTTTTTTATTTATTGTCGGTTTATCGCTACCTTTAAGGGTTGTTGAACCTTGTTTAAGCCCATCCACCCGGCATGCCCTGGAGCCAGTTTGATTATTTTATTTTTCGGAACAACCAACGGGCAGAGAAAATCACGCAGTCCATTTCTTACGTGGTTTTATTGATTGCGCTGAGCCTGTTGATCTACCGCTACGGATTCGTCTTGTCCGATTTGGAACGGGAGCAGCTCATGGCTTGGATTGGGGGCTTGTTTGTTTGCTACACACTCCTGTTCGGCACTCGCTTGCTGTTCGCCTATGACCGTTTGGCTTTTCTGCGCAACGAAAGAGTAGAGGCCCTGCTCATTGGCCTGTTGGCCATCCGCGCCCTGAACAATTTGGTTTTCGGGACCAAGATCTCCCTGTATTATTTTCAATTGTTTTCCTTTGAGCACCCCCAGCTGGCCTACGAGCATTTTTGGACCTTGTTCCTCTTGCTGCTCGTATTGCTCGAGATAGCGCGGGCCTCCACCCGCCTGCCCGACCTCAAGATCAAGCCCGGGTCAACGTTTTTGCTGAGCTTTGTCATCTTGATTTTCGGTGGGGCCGGACTGCTCACGCTGCCCGCTATGACCGTCAATGGACAGGGGATGCCCTTTCTCAATGCGTTGTTCACTTCGGCCAGTGCCTCCTGTGTCACTGGGCTGGCCGTCGAGGACACGGGGCTTTTTTTTACCATCAAGGGGCACTTGGTCATCTTACTGCTGATCCAGTTGGGCGGCTTGGGCATTGTATTGTTTGCCACATTTTTTGCCAGCTTTCTTTCGGCCGGAGTGGGGCTCAAACACCAGTCGCTCATGCAAGATCACCTCAGCAGCGAATCACTGGCCTCGGCCAAAGAACTGTTGCGCAAGGTGGTGTTCATCACCATCATCATCGAGGCGGCTGGGGCAGTACTCATCTATTTTTCCTTTGACGATGGTCTGTGGACTTTTAAAAGCGAGGGCGAGAAAATTTTTTCGGCAGTTTTCCACTCCATCTCCAGTTTTTGCAACGCGGGCTTTAGCCTGTTTCCGGGGGGATATTACCACCCAGCCATCCAACAGATGTACTGGCTGCACGTGGTTACGGCCTTCTCCATCATTTTTGGGGGGATCGGCTTTACGGTGATCGAGGACATCTTTGCCCCGGTGAACATCCGCGAAAGGATCCGCAAACCGTGGAAAGGTTGGCAGTTGGGCACCAAGATCCCACTTTACTCCTCTTTGGTGCTGGTGGCCGTGGGAACCATCGCTTTCATGATCCTGGAATTCGAAAAACTGACCGACCGCACCATTATCGAGGCCTTCGTGACCGCGTTTTTCCAGTCGGTAGTCACCCGCACCGCCGGCTTCAACACGATGGATTTTGGGGCGTTGCAGGTGCCCACCGTCATCCTGTGTATTTTTTTGATGTTCATTGGGGCAGCACCCGGCTCCACCGGGGGAGGGATCAAGGTCAACACCTTTGTCCTGATCCTGCTGGCGGCCCTGCGCAACATCAAGGGAGCCAAGTACATCGTCCTCCAACAACGCTACATTTCCAACGATTTGGTGAACAAAGCCTTTACCCTGCTCTTGTTTGCTTTTACCTATAACAGCTTGGCCATTTTTTTGCTCTCCATCACCGAAGCCAAGCCGGGGGTGAGACTGGATCTGTTGCCCCTGGTTTTTGAGCAGATCTCGGCCTTTGCCACCGTGGGCCTGAGCATGAACCTGACAGCCACTCTGTCCGACTATGGCAAAATCATCATGATCGTCACCATGTTTGTGGGGCGGGTGGGCCCGCTCACCTTGGCAGTCGCGCTCAGCACTACAGTCAAGACCAACGCCCTCAAATACCCCCGCGCCTACCTGATGATCGGATAGCCCCCCTGCATTGGCCCATTCGTTTACACTTTGCTTGCAAATCAGGTAGGCTTGGCGTATGTTTACAGTCAATGGCCCCTACTGCCCCATTCAATTGTCCATGAACATGTTGCGGTTATTTTTTATCAATTTGCTGCTATCGGGGATTGCTATGGCCCAAACGCTCCCAGGAGCCAAAGAGGCCGGAGCTGACCAACCAACCAGCGATCAGGCCCCGGAAGTGCAGTGGGCCAGCAAGGTGGTCGGTGTGTCCAGCCAATATCCCGGTTTTGGCGTGCTGGGCCAGTATAGTGCCTTCCAGGTATTGGGCAAACCCAACAAGCTCCCGGCCACGGGCAGCAGTGCCTGCGCATGGTCCCCCTTGAAAGAAGACAGCCGTTATGAAGAATACATCACGGTGGGCTACACCCAGCCATTGGCCATCCGCCAAGTGGCCAT
This sequence comes from Cytophagales bacterium, assembly GCA_038209965.1. Lineage (GTDB taxonomy): Bacteria > Bacteroidota > Bacteroidia > Cytophagales > Thermoflexibacteraceae > JALONO01. The sequence goes on from JBBQXF010000086.1 coordinate 16,267, forward strand.
TGGTGAAAGTTTTAACCCCGGCAGCATTTCCCGCGTGTACGTGTACGACGAGGCAGGCAATGAATATCAAATTTACCACAATTTGAACACGGGCCCCGTCACCGAAATGGGCCGGATGTTGCACGTGCTTACCGAACTGACGGCCTACAAGGTGGTGTCGGTAAAATTGATTTTGTCCACTTTTGATGTACCAGGCTGGAACCACATCGATGCCATTGGCATTTCGGCCTCTGCCACCCCGGTGCGAGCCACCATCAACCTGCCCGAGGCCAACAGCGACATCGGCCAATTGGCCAAGGCCGAGATCGAGAACTTGGGTCCGGGGGTCAATTCCCAGTACGAAGAAATCGTGCCCGTGATTTCGCCCGATGGCCAAACCCTCTATTTTGACCGAAAAAATCACCCGGAAAACATCAAGAGTGACGAAGAAACGCACAATGACGATATTTGGGTTTCTCAACTTGGCCCCGATGGCAAGTGGGGCCAGGCCAAGCGCTTGAAAGAACCACTCAACAACAAGAGCCACAACTTTGTCTGTACTGTCACCCCCGATGGCAACACGATCTTATTGGCCAACAAATATGTGCCAGAGGGCAAATCGGTGGGGGGCATATCGATCAGCCAACGATTGGGCGATAATGAGTGGAGTTTCCCTGAAGAGGTAAAGATCCTGAACTACCACAACTTAAACAAGTACAGTGAGTTCTTTTTGGCCAACAACCAACAAGTACTCCTCTTTGCCATCGAGCGCAATGACACCTACGGCAGCCGTGACCTGTACGTGAGCTTTAAACAGGGTGATGGCACTTGGAGCGAACCCAAAAACTTTGGCCCCACCATCAATACCGCCTCAACCGAAATGACCCCTTTTCTGGCCGCCGACAACCGGACCCTCTACTTTGCCTCCAGCGGCTTCAGCGGCTACGGCGAAACTGATATGTTTGTCAGCCGCCGCTTGGATGACACCTGGACCAAATGGAGCGAGCCCGTCAATTTGGGGCCAACCTTCAACTCCCGGGATTGGGATGCTTCCTACACTCTTGATGCCAAGGGAGAATACGCCTATTTTGTTTCTTACAACAATGCCATGGGCCGCAGTGCCGATATTTTCCGGGCCGCCCTCCCCAATGCCCTGCGCCCAGAAGCAGTCGTTTTGCTCACGGGCAAGGTGTATAATGCCAAAACGGGCGAGCCGATCACCGCCCAGATTTTCTATGAAACATTGCCCAAAGGCAAGTCGGCGGGCAATGCCTCCACCAACCCCGTCACGGGGGAGTACAAAATCGTGTTGCCCTACCAATCCGCGTACGGCATATTGGCCAAAGCCCCGGGATTTTTATCGGTCAATGAACACATAGATCTCAACGAAAAAGGAACCTACCAAGAAGTAAAAAAGGATCTGTACCTCGCCCCCATCGAAGTGGGACAGTCCATTCGGCTCAACAATGTATTCTTTGAGCAAGGAACCGCCAATTTGCAGGACGAGTCATTCCCCGAACTCAACCGGATAGTGGAACTAATGAAGGAGAACGCCCAAATGAAGATTGAACTGGAGGGGCATACCGATATTGAGGGGCCACCTTCGCTCAACATGAAGCTGGCCGAAGACCGGGTGCGCATCATCAAAAAATACTTGACCGGGCAGGGCATTGCTTCGGGGCGGGTCGCCACCACCGCCTTCGGCCCAAAGAATCCCATCAGCCGAAAACGCGATGAGGCCAGCAAGCGGCTCAACCGCCGGGTTGAGTTCAAAGTTTTGAAGTTCTAACGCTCAATATCCATGAAATTTAGCATTATTGCGCTCTTTTTTATATCCCTGAACGCCATGTCGCAGCCCCGGCCCCGCGCTGAATTTGCCCAACAATTGTATCAACAGCACGACGCTCACCGCGAGGCCAGCATCCAAGTCCGGCGGTTCAAGCATGCCGACATCCAACCGCTGATCCAACGATTGCACGGCCAAAACGGCTTTACCGTCACCCAGTTGGGCAAATCGATCCAAGGCCGGGAAATCAACTTGGTGAGTGTGGGCACTGGCCCAGTGCCGGTGTTGCTCTGGTCGCAAATGCACGGCGATGAAGCTACCGCCACCATGGCCATACTGGACATCTTCCGTTTTCTCAATCAAGATCACAGCCTGGGGACGGAAAAACGGGAGATTCTATCTAAGCTGACCCTGCACTTCATCCCCATGCTCAACCCCGACGGAGCCGAGGTGTGGACCCGCCGCAACGCCCTGGGCATCGATATGAACCGGGACGCAGCCAAACTCCAATCGCCAGAATCACGGATCCTCAAACAGGTGCGCGACTCGCTCCAGCCGCAAGTGGGCTTCAACCTGCACGATCAGCGCATCCACTATACAGCAGGGAACTCGGCCAAGCCCGCCACCATTTCTTTCCTCGCCCCGGCCTATGATCGGGAGAAATCGACCAATCCCGTTCGCAGCCGGGCCATGAAACTCATCGCCGCCATGAGCGCCGACATTGCCCCGTTCATCCCGGGCGGCATTGCCAAGTATGATGACGAGCACGAACCCCGGGCCTTTGGCGACAATATCCAGAAATGGGGAACCAGCACCATCCTGATCGAGTCGGGCGGCTACCCAAACGATCCTGAGAAGCAGTACATCCGAAAAATCAATTTTGTGGCCATGCTGTCCAGTTTTTTGGCCATTGCCCGGGCAGAGGAAAGCCAATATAGTGAAGCACAATACTGGGCCATCCCCGAAAACCGGACACTCCTCCGGCCATTGGTGTTGCGCAACGTCGAGTTCAAAAAAGCCAGCAAAACTTCCCTAATTGACATAGCTTGGGATCGACGCGAGAAAACCACCGAAGATTTGCGGCATTTTTATTACCAATCCCAAATTGATGACCTTGGTGACCTAAACACCCTCCATGGCTATACCGAAGTAGATTGTCAAGGGCTGGAAGTCAAAACCGGCCATATCTATCCCAAGTACATCAAGCTCTTGGCCCAAATCAAAGAACTGGATTTCAAGCAGATGCTGGAGCAGGGCTATACAGCCATCCACTACATTGGCAATGAGCCATTGAGCAAGGAACCCAGCCCCAATTTTCCTCTCAACATACTGACTGGCCCGGATCAGCGGAGCAACCAAATTAAAATCGAGCACAACCCAGATCTAATTTTCCGCAAGAATGGCAAATTTGTCATGGCCGTGATCAACGGCTTTGTTTATCAGGCGGATCTCCCTTGGCTCGGCAACCCGGTCGTATATTGAAGCTGCGCTGCTCAAACAAAAACCCCTCGGCCCAACAAATAGACCAGCCCCGTTGCCATGCTGATAATCATATCCGACTTATTAGCCCAATCAGTCAAGATTAACGCATAAGTAAAAAAATTATTGTTATTTTGGCCCCAGCGACTATTGACTAAAACTTGGGCCTAAAAGTGAAAGTCGGCCGATCGGGGCGGAAATCTGTCCTTTTTGAGCCCGAAGCCGGGTTTTTTATATCTTTGCCCCACCAGAGAATTTATTCCCCGCGCCAGTGCCCAGTTTTTTCAAACAACTTGCCCTCGTCACTTTGTTGGTCATTGTGGCCATCGTGGCCCTTGACCATTTTTGGCCGGGCACTATTATGCCCATCACTTGGTACCTACTGGCCTATTTTGTGGTCATCACCCTAGCCACCCATGCACTGGTAAACCGTGGGCTGAACACTGATGCGCTGGATTTTTCTAACCGCACAATGGGGGCCACGGGCATTCGTTTGTTCGTCTCAGCCGGGATTTTGTTCTATTATTACTGGCAAGTGAAAGACCAAAATCAGCGGATCCACTTCACCATTACTTTTTTTGTCTTGTATTTCTTATACAGTAGTTTTGAAATTCAGTCATTGCTCTCTAAATTGCGCCGAAATTCGGGGAAACCATAGAAAGAGATGCACCACATTTTACGTAATTTTTTTATAATCAGTTTTTTATCAATCATTACCCTATCAGTCTATGCCAAGTCCGATCCAACGGACGACGGTAAGTTTGATGCCAAGGGGATGATCCTCCACCACATTGCAGATGATTACTCGTGGCATTTTTTCGATTACAAAGATGCCAACGGCGAAGAACACCACGCTGCACTCCCACTTCCGGTCATTTTGTTCACCGATGGTCATTTGGACGTATTTATGTCCAGT
>JBBQXF010000087.1:0-20426 GCA_038209965.1 Cytophagales bacterium
AACGTTCTGATGGGGGTAGAGTCAAACAGCCTATTACAAGAAGTCAGTACTACTGAATATCAAAAGGCCGTTAGAAAGATCTTGAAGGAAGAAAGTTCCAATGACAGGTTTGCCAAGGACAATTTTGTCGCTGAAATTAAACGGCTGGCTTACATTGCTAACCCAGGCATCGCCAAAGTATACAAGGTGGATGTTGATGCCCGGCTCCCTTATTTTTTGGCGGAATATGCAGAAGGCAAAAAACTAAAAACCGTTGCTCCCTTGGCCAATGCCGAGGATACCAAAAAAAGTATACTTGGGATATTGAAGGCAGTTGAGTATTTGCACAGCCGCGATTTCTGGTACAAAACCTTGAAATCGGAAAACATCATTGTCAATAAAGATAAAATGCTTTTAGTGGCCTCGGGGCTCGAGTACGTGGTGGGGCAAGATGCCAAATCGGGGCTGCCCAACAAGATCAGGATCAACATCAAAGATTTGGGCAGTATCCTGCTCGAGATGTTGACGGGCAAAACAACGGTGCAGGCCCTGAACGAAATTAAGGACAAGCGCTGGGCCGAGGTAATCAAACGGTCGTCACCGGGCAGTTCGGCCGATACGTACAAGACTATATCGGAGATGATCATCGATATTGAGAAACGCTTTGCCCCAGGGCCGCCTACTCCTGCACCCACACCATTTCCATTGGTCAAAGTTTTGGTAGTGGCGGGCATCGCCTTGGCTGTGGTGGCAATGGCAATGTTGGGATACGTGTACCGCGACAATATTATAAAAATGTTTGCCAAAACTGAAAGCCAAGTAGAACCCAAACCTAATCCACCGACTGATAGCAAAGTTGATCTGGGACGTCTGCCGGGGCGGTACAAGGGGTCATACCAGAATGCCAACAATGAGAACATGGAAGTTTGGCTGGACATTGCAACGGTTGATCTCCAAGCCGCCCCTTCCACTTTCAAGTATAATTTGCGGATAGAAACCACGGCCAAGGTCATTCAGTTTCGTTCGTTTGGCCAAACCGGGACGATCGATCCGGCAAACCTGAAAGTGAGCATTACTTCAGAGACCTTGCGCGAGTTTGAGCTGATTGCCAAAGGTGGCCAGTTCAAGTTCCAATCCAAAGATTTTCCGAGTCTTATACTAGAATAAATGTTTAATCAATCAATTTAAATTAACTAACACAATCATGAACAAAAACCATTTTTTTTTCACATTAGTAGCTATCCTTTTTGCATTTGCATTCACTTCTTGTGGTACTGGTAGCGGCGAAGAATACCAGAAAGTGCAGACAGAAAACGAGGAACTAAAATCCAAAATACAAAAGGATAGTTCGTATTTGGTGCAGATGAACTCCGAAATGCAGGAGCTTTACGCCAATCTGGATTCTATGCGGGCACGGGAAGAGCGCATCCGCCAGACTGCCTCCCGGATGCAAGGTGGCCAGTTGAGCGGCGAGGGCAGCGCGAGCATCGACAAGGCATTTGCCGATATGGAAAAGCTGAATGCAGAAAACCAACAGAAAATTGCTGCGCTGCAATCCAAGTTGAAGTCATCGGGTTCCAAAAATGCCCTCTTACAACGCACACTGGACGAACTCCAGAAACAAGTGGACGACAAAGAGAACCAGATCAAGGACTTGCAGACCACAGTTTTAGCTTTGCAAGGAGAACTGGATGAGGCCAAAAATACCATCGCGACCACCAAGACCAAGTTACAAGACACCGAAAACGTGGTGGTGGAACGCGAAAACAAAATTGCTGAAGCGTTCTACACCATCGGCAGCCGGAAAGATTTGGAAAAAGGTGGGGTGATCACGGCCAAAGGTATGTTCAACAAAAACAAAGACTTGGCTGGCGATATTGATGAAGCCAAATTTACCAAGGTTGACTCCCGCAACGTAAGTGAGATCGAGATCGGCAACCATAAGGCCAAAAAGATTGAGCTAGTGCCTGCTCGGGCTTCCAGCAGCTACCAATTGGTGGAAAATGGGGCCAGCACCGTGCTGAAAATTTCTGATGCGGCGGCGTTCTGGAAAACCAAATACGTGGTCATTGTGGTCAAATAATCCACCTCACTTGACCTTAAACCAAAAAAAGCCCCACTGATCACAGCGGGGCTTTTTCTATGATTGTCTGGCCAATCGGCAGATTAATTGGCTTTCTTCTTGGCTTTTTGATCGGCCAACATTTGATCGTAGACTTTGACTTGATCAGCCTTGAGCGCCTTTTTAATATCTTCTTCCAACTTAGCTTTCAGTTGATCGGGGCGGGCATTAAGCTTTGTCTGATCGGCCCGTAGAGATTCTTGCATTTTAAGTATTGCGTCGTTCTCAGCTTTGGCCCTGGCGGCTTCTTCTTCGGTAGCTACCTCCTTGGGAACGGCGGCGGCTTTGGCCTTGATCTCTTCCACCCGCTTGGGCAATCCGGTTTTGGCTGCTTTGACACTGTCCATGCCGGTCTCGTAGGCCAATTGGGCATCTTTCATGCTCTTCTTCTGGCCAGCGTTTAGCTTTTTGGGCACATCAACAATTTTTGAATCGATAAATTTAGCAACTCCTTCACTCTTGGTCTTTGCCCGCTGGTCGGGGGTGGTAGGGGTTTGGGCGAATGCACCTGCGGTCAATAATGCAAGTGACAGACTTAAAATTACTTTCTTCATCATAAGTGTTTTGGATGTTGGGTTTATGAAATCTTTTCAACCTCGAATGTAGTCAAGAATTATTCAATTCCTATACTAACCTTACTTGAGGCAAAAAATAATCCATTTTGCCAAAAACCACTAAAAATGCAGTTTTATCCAAGAAGTTATCAAATAATTACTAAAAATGCAACGAATGCCCAAACAAACCGATATTGGCGAATGGCATTTTTTTATCTTTGCCCTGTTTTATAGCGATGGCCCACTACCCAACCGCCAGTTGGCCGTGGGACTTTCCAAGCTTTTTTTTGAAAATACGCGAATACTTTAAATATTTGGGCAGGATTCAGCCCCATTTAGGTGCGGGCACTGATATTCACCCGATCAGAACTTGTCGTTCTTTCTCCTTTAACCAAGAAAATGATGCAAAAAGAAACCGAACTCACGCGCCGTGCTTTCCTCCAGACAACCGGCGTGGCAGTGGCTGGGGCCGTACTTGCTGGGCCGTTGGCGGCGGCTTCCAGTCCCAAAACCCGCTTGGCCATGGTGGGCACTGGCAGCCGGGGGGCGGGGATGTGGGGGCGCGATGTGCTCAAGGCCTACGGGGATATTATGGAATTTGTTGGTCTTTGCGACCTCAACCCGGGCCGGGTGGCAACCGTAAAACAAGGTCTGGGCTTGGGCTGCCCTACTTTCACCGACTTCGAGAAGATGATGCGCGAAGTCAAACCCGATACCTTGATAGTGACCACGGTAGATGCCACCCACCATGAGTTCATTATCAAGGGCATGGAAATGGGGGCCAATATCATCACGGAGAAACCCATGACCACCGATGAGCAAAAGTGCCAGGCCATTTTGGAAGCTGAGCGGCGCACTGGCAAAAAAGTGACCGTTACTTTTAACTACCGCTATTCGCCCCATCGCCAAAAAATCTACGAAATATTGCGCCGGGGCGACATTGGCAAGGTCACCTCGGTCGATTTCCACTGGTATTTGGACATTCAGCACGGGGCGGACTATTTCCGCCGCTGGCACCGCCTGCGCGAAAAAGGGGGCACGCTGCTGGTCCACAAGTCCACTCACCATTTTGACCTGCTCAACTGGTGGCTGGAGTCGGAGCCCGATGAAGTATATGCCCAAGGCGCGCTGGAATTTTATGGCAAAAACGGCGCGGTTCGCAGTACCAACTGCCGCCCTTGCCCCCACAAGAACGAATGCAATTTTTACTGGGACATGACCCAGAGCAAGGAAATGATGGCCTTGTACGCCGCCAACGAAGCCCATGACGGCTACCTGCGCGATGGCTGCGTTTTTGCGGAAGATGTCAATATTTACGATAAAATGGGGGCGCAGATCCGCTACGCCAATGGGGTACAGGTCAGTTACTCGCTCACCACCTATTCGCCCTATGAAGGCTACCGTTTGGCTTTCAATGGTACCAAGGGCCGCTTGGAAACTTGGGTGCAAGAGCGACAAGCCGTGGATCAGCGCGATCATGACGAACTGATGCTCTGGACCAATTTCGGCGGGCTCCAAACGATCAAAATCCCACAGTCGGACGGCCACGGTGGGGGAGACGAACGCCTCAAGGACAAAATTTTTCGCTACCCCGGCGCCCCTGATCCACTCCGACAATCGGCCGGTACCCGCGATGGGGCAATGTCGATTTTGGTCGGGATTGCCGCCCGCAAAAGTGCTGAAACCGGCCAGCCCATCAAAATTGGCGACTTGACCGAGCTAAAGCCCCTAGCTGTACGCCCATGATCTTACCTAGCAGATCGTCGGCTTGCCCTGAGAAAAATGTTTGGAATAGCTAGGTAGTTTTATTTAACCAAAAGAGATGACGTATCCTGCGATATGTCATCTCTTTTGCTGTAAGCAATTTCCCTAACCGACCTTGCCTAGCGCGTACCGGCTGCGGTGGCAGGTTGCACATCTTTGGTGCTGCTCAGGTCTATCTCGCTCAACAAGCCTATGTTGCGGGGATCCTTGTAGTCGTACTGGGTGATGCGGTTGGAGCCCACCATCATCAGGATCTTGCGGTTGCTGTCGGGGATCACATCGTACGTGTTGATGTTGCGGAAGTGGGCCAGTTGGTTGCGGCTGATGGCCCGCACATCGGAGGCATCAAAAACTTTGAGGCCATCGCGGCCATCGCACACAAACAGGGTTCCGTTGTCAATGCCCAAGCCGTGGGGATTGGTCATCGGATAAGTCTGCACTTTGGTGAGCCGTGACGGGTTGCTGATATCAATCACGTCCAGTTGGTTCACACCACCGCCACAGTCGGAGCCGTCACGCAGGGTCACATAAGCGTAGTTGCCTTCCACTACCACGGGGTCACAGCTCCGGGTGTGGCGGTAATGGCCTTCGCGTGTCGGCAAGGTGCGATTGGTAGCGTTATAGATGTACATCCCTGATTGTGAACCGATAAACAAACGATCGTTGTAGGCAAAGATGGTTTCAATGTCAGTATTGATCGGGATCTTGTTGCCCAATAATTTGGGGTTGGCCATGTCAGCGGTGCTGAACACGAGCAAATCTTTGGAATCAATGGCATAAAGGTAGTTGTCCAGCAAAGTAAAACAGGCCATTGAGCCACCCTTGCCACCCACCGAAGCGGGTTTGTTGGCGGGCCGGGTATTGACCGGAGCAGCTGAAGTTACCAAAGGATTGCCCGCCGCCCCACCATTGATGCCGTTGGATATGCCCCCGTTGCTGCCCATCATCCACCACGGGTTATTGCGCCCATTGTTGGCATTGTTACGGTTGTTGCCCCCGCTGATCCCATTGGCAATGGGCGTGGTGAACCAGTTGTTAATCAAGCTGGTCAGGTCGGCTCCATTGCGCCAAGCAATGGCGTTGTTGTCCCAACTGTTGGCCCGGGGCCGGTGGGTGAACACGGCCGGTACCCGCGAAAGCTCCTTAATATTCTTGAGATCTTTGATGTCAATGGCCACTAGGTCTTGGTTGCTGTTGGCATACATCACCGTTCCGACCACCGCCATGTCCACATTGCCGGGGATGGCGATGAAACCGACTTTGCGGGGAGCCTTGGGATCAAAATTGTTGATGACCAGCACGCCTTCATTCAAGATGTTGACATACAGAAAGCCTTCGTCATACCAGATTTTGCCCGCTTGGGCCAGTTGGGACTGCGCAAAACTGGACTGGCCAATGAACAATACGGCTACTAAGCCAAAAAAAGTTTTGAGGAAGAGAGATTTTATCATAGTTTTCATGGAATTTCGAGTTTTAGTGATACTCTGCACATACAGAGGGGCAAACGGAAGGAAGGTTGCCGAAGGTTTCAATTTTTTTTAATTTTTACTTAATTAACCATGGAAAAGTCGAGTGGCATCTCGCGCAGCGACATCATCACCGCTATAAGTTTATTTGCTTTTGCCGTGCTGATCATTATTCTTTTTTTGAGCAACAAAAGCCAGTGGAGCCAGAGGATAGCGACCTCGCAGCACGAAGCGGATAGTTTGCGGAGCTCAGTGCTGGGAAGGTATGAAGAATTGCGCACGCTGGATTCACTCTCCCGGCGGTTTACCAAAGACAACCAATATGATCCCTTGGTCGAGAATGGGTTTCGGATGTATGGCTTGTTCAAAGATGCCAACGATCTATATGATCCAGAAATGTTGGCCAATAAGTTCCACATCAGCAATGTGAAATCCATTAAACTTATCGATGCCCCGGACGAAAAGTGGTACATAGTGCCGGTCAAAGGGGCCCACTATATTAGGCCGGGTGAGTCGGCTACATCATTGGCCAAAATGTATTATGGCAACGCTGCGGACTCGGTATTGCTCAAGGCTTTCAATGCTGACTTTAGCCCATTCCGTACCGTGTTCATCCCGTTTGAGAAGTAAACTGATAGGGCCTCAAACTCGTGAAAAGCAATCAGGATGCTTTGGCCTGTGGATTTTATACCCAAGGAGCAAGTGCTGGCAGATCCGTACTTTTTGTTCGTCTGTGCATTTCTCGCAGGTTTCGTACCCGTGAAGCATGTGCTGACAGTTATTTGTTTTTTTGGACTTCAGCCGCGATCACGCTCTTTTCGGCAAAGCCTTCCTGTTTCCAGACGAGCTTCCCCTCTTTGAACAGCATCAACACTGGCAGGGCCGTCACTTGCTTTGCGTCGGCCAGCGTTTGGTTTTCGTCAACATCGAGTTTGAGCAATTTGAGCGTACCGGCGTTTTCTTTGGCCACTTCGTCCAGGATCGGGTTGAGTTTTTTGCAAGGGGGGCACCATTTGGCCCCAAAATCCACTAACACCAACTTTTCGGTCTTCAAAAGTTTAGCAAAAGCGGCCTCAGACATGCCCGGTTTTTTGGCCACGTTTGCTCCTTTGTCGTATTCCCGTTTGGCACCTTGCCAAGCGCGCATCCCCCCAATGAGGTCATATACTTCATAGCCTTGCTGGGTCAGTGCTTCCGCCGCTTTGGCACTGCGCCCGCCACCCAAGCAATAGATAAAAACCGGTTTGGTTTTATCCAAATATTTCGTGCGCTCCGCAAATTCAGTGGGGTTGTTCCAGTCGGCGTTCATGGCGCTTTTGAAGTGATCGGCGGCAAATTCACCTTTGGTGCGCACATCTAGTACTTGCCCATTTGGGCTAGTTGCCAATTTTTTTGCAAACTCATCCGTGGTGAGCTTCTGCTGCGCCTGAACGGTAAAAAGACTCGCAGTAGCCAACAGGCTGGCCAGAAATAAATGCTTCATTGGAGTAAAAAGAGGTTGGTAAAAAGTAAAGTTACAACAATGTACGCACAAATCCAAGTGGGCGTGGGCGGGAAAATCTGGGGGGTATGATCGTGCCGCGCCCGATCCTCCCGCCACTGGGCAGTGGCTTGGCGCAATGGATAAGCCAACTCGGATCAGATAGTGAACAAAAAAACGATAAAAAGTACCACCCAAATGGCATCGATAAAATGCCAATAAGTCACCAGCATTTTGATTTTTAAGTGCTCGTATTGGCTGCTGAAAATGAGCAGGGACTTGATCGGATCGGCCCGCATATGCTTGACTTGGGCCAGCACTACAGCGTTGTAAATCAGGCCGCCGAGCAGGTGGAGCAGGTGCAGCCCCGACAAAATGTAGAGCAGTGCCCCAGTGGTATTGCCTCGGAGCACAATGCCCGAGGATACCAGTTCGCGCCAGCCCAGTAATTGGGAAACCAAGAACAATATTCCGCACAAACTCAAAAGGAGCAGGTTCAGGTTCATTCTGGTGGCATCGTCTTTGACAAAATTGGCTGGAAGCTGCTGGGCCACATAACTCCCGAACAGGATGACAATAGTGCTCAGGGCAAAAAATTTGGGAAATATTACTGGGGCCGAACTTTTGATCAGGCTAAAGACAAACGAAAATCCCAGAAAGAGAAACATCAGGCTACTGCCAACAATTGCTAGATAGAGCAGGGTAAAATGTGGATGCAATCCCTCAACTTTGTGCCATTGGTTTTTTTGGGGTACCTGTTTCATAGGCTTACAACCTTAGTTCAAAGCAAAATGTTACAATCAATGCCACTTGGCCGCATACTGCCATTGGGCGATCCCCGGTTGCACCAAGTGTGCAGCCCGGTCACGCCGGCCGAGGTGCCCGCACTCATGGCCACCGTGCAAGACCTGCACAACATCCTGATGGAATTTCAGGCCATTTATAACGCTGGGCGGGCGGTGGCCGCTCCCCAAATCGGCGTGATGAAATGTTTGGTATATGTCAATCTTGGCCGGCCCGAGCCAATGTTTAATCCGGTGTTGACCAACTTGAGCGCAGAAAAATTTACTCTTTGGGATGATTGCCTTTGTTTCCCCCAGTTACTTGTGCAGGTGCACCGCCACACCAATTGCACGCTCACCTTTCGCGATGCCAACTGGCAGGAGCACGTTCGGCATTTGGAAGCTGACTTGGCCGAACTCCTTCAACACGAGTGCGACCATTTGGCTGGCGTTTTGGCCACTCAGCGAGCGATTGATGATAAATCGTTCAAATGGCGGATCGGAACCACACCCATTGAGCGGTAGTAAAATCCCAATCAAAATAGATTTTAGACTTATGAGTGTGCATTATGGAAAACTGGGCCGCAAATCAGTAAATTAAATTCGCGCTCGCCATGCTTAATACAATCATTTTTCCATCAAATGGGATCGCACATCATTGAAAATCGAGTCAAGCATTGATTGAAGCCCCTAAAATGATATCAATTTAGTGTAAGCTCGTCCAACTCTTTATTTCGGGGCCTGCAATACCCGGAATTCAACCCGCCGGTTTTTTTGGCGACCTTCTTCCAATTCGTTAGAGGCAATGGGCTTTCCACCGCCGTAGCCGGTAGCTTGCAACCGATCTTCGGCTACCCCGTGTGCAACCAAGTAGGTTTTAACCACTCCGGCCCGCTGTTTGGCGAGGAGTAGGTTGCGCTCGGCGCTCCCAACATTATCTGTATGGCCTATGATCTCGATCTGTAGCTGCTTGTATTTATTGAGCGTGTTCACCAAACGATCCAGCACAGCACTGAAATTGGCGGTTAACTGATAGCTACTCTTCTCAAATTGCAGGTTGTCCAGTACGACTATTTTATCAATGGTCAGATCTTCGTAAGTGATGGGTGGTTGATCGGTTTCGGGTTCTTTTTTGCGCTCGGGTTCGGGCAAGATGGTGGCACGTTGCGCCACTATTTTTTTGCCCGAAACCGTTTTGTCTTTGGCTGGAGCGGTTTTCTTGGCGCTAGTTGATGGATTGTCGGGTTGTTTGATATAAGCCTTGGCGACTATTTGCGGTCCCAATTTCGCTTTGGCGGTAGTGGGCGTCATTATTGAGCGGCTGTCCAGTGGTACCGGCTCTTCATTTTCGTAAGCCCAATACAGCCGTAAATAGCAAGCGGTTTTACCGTTAAAGTACTCAGCTTTAACATCATACAGCTTTCCTTTGGCCAATTTAATAGCTCCTTTGAGGACTTTGTTGGCTTTCTGGAGGCGCCATTCGTTCAAGGCCAACTTGCCCCCAATCCAGACCCGGATGCCGTCATCGGCCACGGCATAGAGATGGTACGTTCCCGTGCGTTCAGCTCGGAGAAACCCGCGCCACCGGATGCTGAACTTATCGGTATAAATGCCCGGGGCTGGCATATCCATCCAATAGTCCAAATAAATTTTGTTGTCCACCCGCTCATGGACTTTTTTGCCGAAAACAGTATCAGCAAAGTATTCGGCCTTAAAGCCGGGTTCATAACCGGGCAATACACTCCCTGTTGGCTGGGCATGGCCACAAAAGGGGGCGATAAACAGAAGCAGGGACCAGAAACAAAGCGTTTTCATCATGGAGCTGGTAGTTGATGTCGCAAAAGCTGTATAAATTTAAGATTATTTTTGGAAAAGACCAACTCGGCGGCAAAGGCCCAAGCCTCAACCGGAAATAAAAAACAGCTATTTTAGCCAATAATAGACCACTAATTAGATGGCTCCGATCTCTCAAAGTATTTTCACGGGCCAAAATGGATGCTCACACCACAACTATTTCTTCCAAGCATTCAACACTGTGTATGCAAGCAAGTTTAAAAGATTTGTTGGGATGATTTGGATGTCCCGATAGCTAAAGCCACTTGGCTTACAAATTGGATTGATTTTTTATACAAATGATAAAGGTGGATCAAATGCTTTGTGAACACAACAGCCAATCAAGAATTTTTTAAAACTACTCACTAATTTCAGGAGGATGATTTTTCAGCAGACAAACTATACCTTATTTCATTATCTGCACAGTAAAGATTGGTTAATTGGCAATAAAATTACAAGTATTTGAAAATCAATTGAATAAATCCCTAAATTGCAAAAACACTTTAATCGTTGTAAAGACTTCATTCAACGTCGGATTGAAATTTCTGCCAATTTAACGCCGCTTACTGAACTACGTTATGCCAACAACAAGAAACCGATCTATCGGGCTTTGGTTGATCCTTGCCAGCTTTATGCAATGTGCCAGTCCAGCCGATCAGCAGGCACAAGCCGATCGCGCGGGTCGGCTCATCGCTATCTTGTATCAAACCTCCGGGGTGGACACAAGCCTCCGCTATTTGAGCAATTACTTTGGGGCCAAAGAAGCCGAGCCAAATTTTGCTTGGCCCGATTCAAGTGCAAAGGGAACTGCCCTCTATTTTCGGCCCGGTCAGGCCCAGTTGGTATTTAGCCCCGCGATTGGAGCACCGCCCGGGCCGAATCTGCCCCCCAGTTTTGGGATATGGTGGTTGGCCTTGCGCACCCCCCAGCTGGATCCCGCACTGGCCGACTTACGAAACAAAGGCATCGCGCTGGCCGAAGAGCGACTTTACTTGCCGGCTGGACGGCTGAGCAAAGCGGCAATGGTGTTGATGCCCGATTATCACAGACTGGTCTTGTTGGAGCGGCGGGAAGCGGTTAGCCTGAACGGCTACGCGATTGACCACCTGCAATTGTTGGTGGAGGATATCCGGGCCAATGTGAAATTTTTCAAGGAAGTACTAGGGGCTGAGGTTATGCTCAAGGATGATCGGGGCACGGTCTTGTACGTGGGTGGGCAAATGATCGTACTCTCTGAACCCGAAGGACTGGGCCTAGCACCGGCCCAAGTAGCGCAATTTCGGCCCCACTTGAATCGCTTTGGGGCGAATCGGTTGATCTTTCAATATGACAGCCTGCCTGCCGCCCTCGCTTGGGCCGAGAAAAAGGGTTGGGCGTTTTACCAAGAACCCCGACAAAATGGCAAATGGGCCTATTTGTACACGCCAGACAGCCTGAGGTGCGATTTGATCGATATGAGTGTCAAGAGTACCGACTTGCCATGATTTACCCAATTAAACATGGGCGTAACCAATTGTCTTTGTGAACGAAAGCCAATAAGACCGCACCATCGATTTTGTATCGGAAAATAGAAATCACTTTCATTGAATAGAAAGCATAAAAAAGTGCCCCGTCTATCAAGCAGACCGGGCACTTTTTTCAAGAATCTATCCATTAATTATTGACAAAATCAACACTCCGCTGAATAAAGGCCGTTAGATCCGCACCGTTGAGCATGTTCTGGGACAACAAAGCGAGATCATAGGCTTGGCGGGCCAACTTGTGCTGCACCGAATCCTCTGACGAGGCCAAGATCCGGCCCACCAGCGAGTGGTTGCCATTGATCACCACATTGTATTGTTCGGGCAGATCGCCGTAGAAATTGCCCATGCCGCTGGTAGCTGCCATTTCGCGCATCCGACGCATAAACTCGGGCATCGTGATGGTAACCGGCAACTCGTCGAGGGGTAGGGCCAACACTTCAATCTGATCCAATCCGCTCACCGACTTGAACAATTCCTTCAATTTGGATTTTTCATCTTCGGTCAGGATTGATTCCGCCATATCACCCTTGTTCACCAACTTCTCGATCACATCGGCGTCCACCCTTTTCAATTGGGTTTTCTCCAATTTGCGCTCCAAATGATTGACAAAGTGGCTGTCTAGCACCCCGTCGAGCTTCAGCACGCCATAGAACCGCCGTTTGGCCGATTGAATGTAAGTATCTTGTTTGGATAAATTGCTGGAATACAATACGATCACATTGCCGTCCTTGTCTGTCTGATTTATCTTCACATGCTCCTTGTATTCGTCGAGGGTATAATACTTGCTTTCAGTATCTTTCACCAATGCAAAGTTGATGGCTTTTTCGTAGAATTTCTCATCGCTGATCATCCCGAACTTGACAAAAACGTCGATGCCATCCCATTTTTGCTCGTAGCTGGCGCGGTCATTCTTGAACAAATCGCTCAGCTTGTCAGCTACTTTGCGGGTTATGTAGGAGTTTATCTTTTTGACGTTGCTATCAGCTTGCAAGAAGCTCCGGGAAACATTGAGGGGAATATCGGGCGAATCGATCACCCCGTGCAACAAAGTGAGAAAATCGGGGACAATGTCTTTCACTTCGTCGGTAATGAAGACTTGCTTTTGGTACAATTGAATCTTGTTCTTTTGCATCAAGTCATTTTTCACCTTGGGGAAGTATAATACCCCTGTCAAATTGAACGGATAATCCACATTGAGATGGATCCAAAACATGGGATCCTCGGTAAATGGATACAATTCACGGTAAAAATTCAGGTAATCATCGTCTTTGAGCTCAGAAGGGGCTTTAGTCCAGAGTGGCTGGGTGTTATTGATCACCTCGCCATTGAACTCCACTTCATAGGGCAAAAACTTGCAATACTTTTTAAGGATGTCATGCAGGCGGTTCTTGTCCAAAAACTCGGCTGCCTCCTCGGTGATGTGCAATATTACATCTGTGCCACGTTCCTTCCGCGCAGCCGGGGCGATTTCAAATTCCGTCGTGCCATCACAAGTCCATTTGGCGGATTGGGCATCTGTTTGGTAGGAGAGGGTTACAATTTCAACTTGCTCAGCCACCATAAAGGCCGAGTAAAACCCTAGGCCAAACTGGCCAATGAGGTTCTTGGCATCTTCCTTGTCCTGGTATTTGGCCAAAAATTCCTTGGCCCCAGAAAAAGCGATCTGGTTGATATATTTTTTGATCTCTTCGGCAGTCATCCCTAGCCCCTGATCAGAAATGGTGATGGTTTTGGCCTTCTCGTCTAGGGCGATAATAATCTTGGTGCTGCCAATCTCCCCGGCAAATTCGCCCGACATGGCCAAGCTTTTGAGTTTGTGAGTAGCATCCACTGCGTTGGACACCAATTCACGCAAAAAAATCTCGTGATCAGAGTAAAGGAATTTCTTGATGATTGGGAAAATGTTCTCAGTGTGAATTGAGATGGTTCCTTTTTCCTGCATGGCTAAACTGATTTTATTGGTTGACTTTAATGAGAAAATAAATCGTAGGCGAAATGACTCGGCAGTTAGTTAATGATGGACTAAATGGCCATTATTGTTCCATTCCGCTATTATCGGTAAAACTGACAGGTTCACATGACAAAGGGGCAGGATTGCGCTCCTAGCCCAAGTTACCCAACTTTTCCCTGCCGATCAAAAGGGCAAGTCGTCTGCACTGGCCTCTTGGGTGGGGAAAGTGGTGAAGCCGCTGGTATTGTCAGCTTCAAAACGGCTTTCGGCCTTGACCTGCTGGGCGGCAGGGACGGCACTTTCTACTTTCCAAGCTTCAAGGTTAGTGAAATAGGTGGTTTCCCCGCCCTTGCTGTATGGCCGTCCCCGCAGCACAAAGAAGGCTTTCACCTCATCACCCACTTTAAAGCCATCTATCAGGCTGCACTTGTCTTGGGTGAGCTGGAATTTTACCGACTCAGCATAAGCCCCGTTGGGAATTTCGAGCACAAACTCACGCTTCCTAAATTTGTCGGTCACCTGTTGGGTGTCGTATTGGACAATTAATTTGCCTTTGATTTCAAAGTTCATCGCGGTAATAATTTGCTGGCAAAGATAAAAGAAAAAACGTGCCGGATGTAGATCCAACACGTTTTTTGATAGTTCATTGAATTGGGCTAGTTTTTACCATTGGCGGGTTTGCCAGTGCCCGGATTAGCGGCTGGCTTTGGAGCAGCTCCACCATTGTTGGCGGCTGGCACCGCGTTCTTGTCAATGGGCTTGCCACCGAGCTTGACAATGACCTTGTTGGTTACGTCATACTCATCTTTGGCAAACAATATAATGGGCACCGATCCTGCACCAGACGTAAGAATGAAATCATAATTCTCGGCCTTGGCAATTTCGTCAATCGCATTCTGGATTTTATCATACACGGGGGTCAATAGTGCTTGCTGCTTGGCTTGCACATCTTGCTGGGCTTTTTCCTGAAATTCTTGCAGTGACTGCTGGAGCGACTGCAATTCCTTTTCTTTCGATTCGCGAATGCTGGGGGCCATATTACCGGTCTGAACTGCTGCGAGGTACTCTTGGTACTTCTTTTGGAGATCCTGTTGTTTTTTCTCCAATTCAGTCTGGATTTGGGTAGAATATGTCTTTAGTTCAGCTTCAATGGTCTTAGCTTCGGGAAGGGCACTCAAAATATCGTCTGCATTGGTATAGCCGACTTTGATTTGGGCAAAAGCAGCAGAACTCAACAGCACGAAAATGGCAACGAGTATAACAACAAAATTCTTCTTCATATGGGATGGTATGATTTTTTAAACCGTAAAATATGATAATTTGAGTGCAATATTACAATAAACGCACCAAAGTTGTGCTACCACAAATATAGTAAAGTAATATCGCCCAATGGCGTTTCTCAGTTCTTTTTGTTGGGGGCGGGCTTTTTGTCACCTTCGCCCGTGGTTCCGGTCTTGTCGATATTTCCGGTTCCGCTGGTGCCTGTACCTTGGCCACTGGCCCCTTCTTTTTCAGCTATCCCCAATTCCTCCATCACATTTTCGGTGTAATTGTGCTGGGGATCGCAATAGATCATGCTCAGATCACTGGCCCGGTCAAAAATGGTGGCAATTCGGCGTTTCATGGCTATCTTTTTGGTGGCTTCGTAGATCTTTTCCAAAATCGCTTTGAGCAATTCTTGGCGTTTTTGGTACATGAGGCCGTCGTAGCCAAAGATTTTGGTTTGGGCATCCATAACTTCCTTTTCCATTTTGCCAATGCCGGCCAAGCGCTGTTGTTTGAGTTCTTCGGTCAGTAGCACCCGTTCCGCTTCAAAATCGGTCCGCGCTTTGAGCAGTCCAACTTGTTTGTCAGCAATCTCCTTTTTCCATTGCTCCACGAGTTTGTCCATTTCCTCCTCCATTTGGACATATTCGGGCATTTTTTCCATGATCACTTGCGAGTCTATGTAGCCGAAGCGTTGGGCATGGGCAGGCAGGGCGAGGAGGCATACCAAAAAAACCAAAGTTAGCTTTTGCATGTTGAAAGCGATTTTAAGTTGAAATGGTAAACCTTGCTGCATAACTCAAAGAAAGGGGTTGAGTAAAAACGGCCATTTCGGCCAGCCCGCCACTAGCGGATTTGCTGGCCGATGGTAAAGTGGAATTGTGCTCCACTGGCACCGGGGTTGCCGGGGATCTGATCAAAGCCATAGGCCCAGTCAATGCCCAACAAACCAAAGGCGGGCATGAAGATCCGTGCTCCGACCCCCAACGAACGCTTGAGTTCAAACGGGTTGAAGTCGGCGAAATTGCCCCAATTGTTGCCGCCCTCGGCAAAAGTGAGCAAGAAAATAGTGGCCGAGGGGTTGAGCGATACGGGATAGCGCATCTCCAGCACAAACTTGTTGTACACAATACCGCCAGCCCCTTGCTGGTTATAGCGCAAACCGCCATTGCCATCTGCTTCCAGTGGGCGGAGCGAATTGTCTTGGTAGCCGCGCAAGGCGACGATCTCGGTGCCGAGCAGGAAGTTGTTGATCGTCAAGCCGCTGCCGCCCAGCACAAACCGCTCAAAGGGACTGGTGTCAATCCGGGGGTTGTAGCGGCCCATGAAGCCCATGTGGGCACTGGCCCGCAGCACCAAATTTCCGGCAATTTTCAAGAACCAAGTGTTATCGAACATCCAACGGTGGTACTCGATCCATTGGGTGGTGCCATTGACCAACGCTTCTTGTTGGCCGGTAACGAGTGAGTAGGGTGGGGTGGCACTGACGCTGAGGCTCACATTGGCCCCTTCGCGGGGGTATTGGGGGTTGTCAATACTGTTGCGCGAAATGGTGGTGTTGAACGTCAGGTTGTTGAACTGGCCGTCGCTGATGGCCCCGAACCCAGGGAAATCTTTGAGGTTATAATACTGGTAGCTCAACGAGTGGCTCATGCTGAACCAGTCATCGGGCACTTTGAGCAACCGCCCAAAGCTGACCGTGGCCCCGGTGATCTGGAGCAGGCCACCCAAGTTGGCGCCGCCAAAAGCCCCGGCTCCACCAAACCCGCCCAAGTTGCGCCCGCCTGTACGGGACACGGAGTGGTTGAGGCTGACCGTAAACGAGTGGGGTTTGCGCCCGCCCATCCAAGGCTCGGTAAAGGTGATGGAATAGTTTTGAAAAAACCGGCCATTGGCTTGCAAGCGCAGTTGTAGGCGTTGGCCATCACCTTGGGGAAGTGGTTTCCATGATTTTACATCGAAGATTTTACGCGCCGAGAAGTTGTTGAACACCAAACCCAAGGTGCCCACAAAACCAAAGGCGCCACCCCAGCCACCCGAAAGTTCAATTTGGTCGCTTGGCTTTTCTTCTACTCCAAAATGGATGTCCACGGTGCCATCCGACATGTTGGGTACCGGGTTGATGGTGATCTTCTCTGGGTCAAAATAACCGAGCGTGGCCAATTCCCGTTGGGTACGGATCAGATCGGCCCGGCTGAATTTATTGCCGGGCAAGGTTCGGATCTGGCGCAGCACCACGTGGTCGCTGGTGCGGGTGTTGCCCTTGAGCACGATCTTGTTGATGTTGGCCTGCTCGCCCTCGAAGACGCGCATTTCTATGTCGATGGAATCTTCGTCCACTTGTACCTCTACGGGTTCCACGCTGAAGAACAAATAACCATCATCCATATAGATGGAAGTAATATCTTGCTGGGTGGGGCTGAAATTGAGCCGTTTGTTCAGCTCTTCTGGGTTATAGACGTCCCCTTTGCTAATGCCCAATACTTTGTTCAACAAGGTATCGGCATACATATAGTTGCCTACCCACTTGATGCTGCGATAAAAAAACTTGTTCCCTTCATGGATTTTTAGCTTGATGTTAACGGCATTAGCATCATGATCGTACACTGAATCCAGCTCAATCGAGGCATTGCGATAGCCGTTCTTGCTGTAAAAATCCATGATAAAGCCCTTGTCCTTTTCAAATTCTGCTTTAATAAACTTCGAAGGAGTAAAGATTTTGGCCAATTGAAAACCTTTGGCCTTCGTCTTTTTCATTTTGCGCAACACCTTGGTCACTTTCATCTGCTCGACTCCTTCCACCTCGATCTGGTTGATCTTGACCTTGGCGCCTTTGTCAATATTGATCAACAGGTAGGCATGGTTGGAATTGCGGCCATAGATGGAATCTTTGCGCTGAGTGATCTGGATTTTGGAATTGCGGAACCCTTTCTCCTCATAAAAACTGCGGATCTTGGTTTCCACGTTACGGATGAGGGCATCATTGATAATGCGGCCCTTGACCACCACATTTTTCAGCTTTTCGGATACGGTCTCTTGCTGGCCTTTGCGGATGCCCTCAAACACCCAACGGGAGAGGCGGGCACGTTCGCGCACGGCAACGTTGAGATAGACATTCTCCAGTTCAAATTTGGTGACAGTAACGCTCACGTCGCTCACCAAACCGGATTTATAGAGTTTTCTGATCACCCCGCTGATGTCCTCACCGGGGATCTTGACTTTATCGCCCACTTTGAGGCCCGACATCGAGATCAAGGCATCGCGGTCGAGATATTCCGACCCTGACACGGTGACTGAGGCGATGGTGTACTCTTTTGGCTTACTGTAGTCAATGCCATTGTTGGCCTGCTGGGCGGCCGGTTGACGGTTGCGCCGCAGCCCAATCTGGGACCAAGCCGAGACGGCAGGTAGTAATAATAGCGCTAGGAGGAATATTTTTTTCATACAAGTACGGTTCACTTTGCATTGTCCAAGATGACAAAAGCTGGTTTAAGGTTGCACCAATTGTTCACTAATTTTGCCAAATCGGCGCTCGCGCGATTGATAAGCGATCAAAGCTTCAAATAAATGTTCCTTGCGGAAGTCGGGCCAATAGATATCGGTAAAGAAAAATTCGGAATAAGCAATTTGCCACAACAAGAAATTGCTGATCCGCATTTCGCCGCTGGTTCGGATGATCAGCTCGGGATCAGGAATGTTGTAGGTGTTGAGGTAGTTGGCAAAGGTTCGATCATTGATGTCTTCCACGTCGATCTTTTGGGCCTTGATATCGGCAGCCAATGCTTTGACCGCGTTCAAAATATCCCAACGACCACTGTAGCTCAGGGCCAAGGTGACCACCATCCCGGTACTGTGGCGGGTGTCGGCAATGGCTTTTTCCAATTCGGTCTGGCAGTCGCCGGGGAGGGTGCTCAAATCGCCGATCGAGTTTAGTTTGATGTTGTTTTTGAGCAATGCCGGGGTTTCATCCCGGATTGCGTTCACCAGAAGCTGCATCAAGGCATTGATCTCGATTTTGGGGCGGGTCCAGTTTTCGGTTGAAAAAGCATACAAGGTAAGGTATCGTACCCCAACTTCGGCCGCGCCCTCGATGATCTCCCGCACAGCTTTAAGGGCACTCCGGTGGCCAAATACCCGGGCAATGCCCTGTTTTTTTGCCCATCGGCCGTTGCCGTCCATGATCACCGCAATGTGCTGTGGGATTTTAGTCATGTCAACCTTTTCTTTCATTCACCTACCCTCGCTTAATTTGAACCCAGTATTCATTCAAAATCACCGCAAGTTACAAAATTGCCTCTGTTTATATCGAGTAGCGAATAAAATCCAAGAATGTTTATTTGCGTTTTTAACGGTGGACAGAGTCGATTTCGTCGCCAAGGTCCAACTGGCTGATCGTTGGAAAGGATTCTTTATTGGTAAAATCTACGCCCCTGCTCGACTTTCTAGTTTAATATTGCTTAAATT
The DNA here is from genome assembly GCA_038209965.1 of Cytophagales bacterium. Classification (GTDB taxonomy): domain Bacteria; phylum Bacteroidota; class Bacteroidia; order Cytophagales; family Thermoflexibacteraceae; genus JALONO01. The sequence continues at coordinate 19,185 of JBBQXF010000087.1, forward strand.
GCGCGATTATTTTCCCTTTTTTCAACTAAAAGTCAAATTTTATGAAAAACTTTTTTTTCGTCCTTACCTTCGCCGCCGGGGTTTTGCTGTCCTTTGGAGCAATCTCGCCCACTAAAAACCCAATGGTCAATCGGGCAGAATTGACCAAAATCGAGGTACGGGCGGCCAATGCGGCCGAAAAGGCCCAAAACAAGGCCGTAAAAGCGCAAGCCAAGGCGGAGCGCAAAGCGGTTCGGGCAACCAAATACATCGCCTGGTGGAAAAACAAACTGACCACCAAAGCTGGTAATATAAATGTGGCCGCAGTGGTACTGTGCTTTTTCTTTGGTTGGTTTGGTATTCACCGCGTCGTCATGGGCGGTACGCCGTTGCTCATTCTGGGTTACTTGTTGACTTTTGGTGGGCTGTTCGGCATTTTGGTGCTTGTTGATTTTATTCGCCTCATCATCGACTCCTCCCACTATCAAGACAGCGACCGTTTGTTCCGGGGATTTGAAGGAATGTAACCGAACTCCCAGCGGTTATCACCCAAGCGTTGCACTCGAAAACACAAAACGTTGGGAAAACCGTGGGCTGGTTTTTTTCTTCTCAAGAAGAATGAAGTTTTATCGGGCCCGTAAATGCCTAATAGGAAAGCAGAACGCTGGCGCCGCGTTAAAAAATAGCCCTGTTTCATCAACAGGGCTATTTTTTGGTCAACTGCTTCGTGCAAGTGGGTTACTGTGGGCAACTTCGGCGTTTACCACCCTACAGCTAGTGCTGCCTAGGCAGCAAGTCGCATTCCTGATAGGGCAGTCGTCAAAATGAATTTCTCAATGGCTTTTTTGGGTGCACCTAAGCGAAATTTAAGTTGTATCACCCCTAAGATCAAGTGAACAATCCCGATTTATTACCCAAGCCGGTTCTACCAGTCTTTAAAATTGCGGTGGGCCGATCCGATCTCGCCCAAATTGCTTAAATTGAGATGATCAAACATTGCGCTTGCCTGTTTAATTCCAGATTGGGCCGAGACTGCCCATTAATCAACTGATAATCAAATGGCCACGTACAGATCCTAAAACATTTATTCTGAAATAAATTTATTGACTATGTCTTGGAAAACAATTTGGGCGACTTCGGTGCTGATGTTGGGGATGTTTGTCTGCGCGCCAAGCGGTGCCTGGGCGCAAGTTCCGGTGTTCCCCCGGATCGATAATTATGGGGAGTCCTACCCAATCCCCGAATCGGAGGAGGATCCCGATC
>JBBQXF010000088.1:0-20364 GCA_038209965.1 Cytophagales bacterium
CCTGAGCGCTCAGGCCAATGAAAATCAAAATACCAGATAAAAATAAGTTTCTCATTTGGGGTATTAAAAATTGATAAAATAATAAAAAGTGAACATGCCAATACCACTCTGGGGTCGATGCGGCTATAAAATGTGCAACCTTGTGCAGGCTGGTCAACTTGGTACGAAGCCAACCGACAGGGCCACCAATATTTTATAGACACCTCTTACTTGTATTTCTGTTGCATCGTTCTTGGTTGGTCGGGAATAACACTGTCCTATAACCGCGCCACTTCTTCTTCCGAAAATCCGGTCAGGGCCGAAATGGCTGCTGAGTCCATCCCCATTGATTTTGCTTTTCTGGCGATCTCCAATCTCCCTTTCAGTTCCCCTTCCTTAAACGCAGTATTGATAACTCCTTTCAGGTCGCGGTAGATTTTCAGGCTTTGTTCGTAGGCGATCCTTTCGTCGTCGGAATAATTGGCGATTTCTGCTTTTTTGAATGCTTGTGAAAATATGTCGTCACTGAATGTGCCGGGGATGTCCTGAAAATCTTCCAAGTGCTTAATAAAATACAACCATTTGTCGAGCCGGGTCGTCAGTTCATACTCTTTCTTATTGAAATGGGGCATTTCCAAGTACACAAATTGCAGTTTGTCATAAAAGACCTGATTGTTCTGGTCCTTGCGCCGGACGGTGTGAATAACTTCCTCGTTGTTGGATTTGGCTTCATCAAACTTAAAATCCAAGATGCCCACACAATAGACCGCCTTTTGTTGGTAGTTCCATTCTCCCCTCTCCGCTTGTTCCTGGATGGGAAATGTTGCGTAGTAGATCGTCCTGTCCTTGAAATAATTTTGTTTGACCTTTTGCAGTTCGACAATGATTTTCTCACCCTTGCTGTCCTCGCAGTAGATATCGTACACTGCTTTTCTATCGCCTTCAGCTTTGCCCTGTTTTTCCTTGTTTTTAAACGTCAGGTCCACGATGTTACTGTCGGGCAGCAGGTTGCTCAGGAAGTCAATAAGCATGGGCTTGCTGGCTTCTTCCCCAAATATTTTCTTGAACCCAAAGTCGGTAAACGGGTCTACATATTTTGCCTTCATTTAGCTATCTGGTTAGCGGTGCCGAATACAAAAAATGGGTTTAAACAGTAGGCCGATTAGGTGATGGGCGGATGGTAGTGCTGTTGCCAACCTGTAAACGGTCGCCTCTTTAAGTCAAACTGTTCAGTAACTGTTCCAAAGCATATTCATCTTGGAGCATGACTTTGCGGGCCTTGCTGCCCTCGAACCCACCCACGATCCCTGCCGCCTCGAGCTGATCCATGATGCGTCCAGCCCGGTTGTAACCCAAGCTCAATTTGCGCTGAATGAGCGATGTGCTCCCTTGCTGGTGCGTGACCACTAGCCGGGCTGCGTCCTCAAACATGGAATCGCGGTTGTTTAGGTCAACGGTCTTGGTTTCAGCACTTTCATCCTCAAACTCGGGCAAGAGGTACGAAGTGTCGTAGCCCCGTTGCTCGCCAATGAAATCACAGACCCGCTCCACCTCGTGCGTGTCCACAAAGGCGCACTGGAGGCGGATGATGTCCGATCCGTTGGAAAGCAGCATATCGCCTTGCCCAACCAATTGCTCGGCCCCATTGGTGTCCAAAATGGTGCGAGAGTCAACCCGGGAGGATACCTTGAACGAGAGCCGGGCCGGAAAGTTGGCTTTGATGATACCAGTGATCACATTGACCGAAGGCCGCTGGGTGGCCACCACCAAGTGGATGCCGATGGCCCGCGCCAACTGGGCCAAACGGGCAATCGGGGTTTCAATTTCCTTGCCCGCCGTCATCATCAGGTCGGCCAATTCATCAATGATCAGGACAATGTAGGGCAGGAAACGGTGCCCGTCCTCGGGATTTAAGTTCCGTTTGGTGAATTTATGGTTGTACTCCTTGATATTTCGACAGCCCGCATCTTTGAGCAGGTTGTAGCGCACATCCATCTCGATGCACAGTGAATTGAGCGTGTGGATTACTTTGCGGGTATCGGTAATGATGGCCTCTTCGGCATTGGGCAAGGTGGCCAGAAAGTGCCGCTCGATCTTGTTGAACAGCGTCAATTCCACCTTTTTGGGATCCACCAACACGAATTTCAGTTCCGAGGGGTGCCGTTTATAAAGCAAAGAAGCCAAAATGACATTTAACCCGACCGATTTGCCTTGGCCAGTGGCCCCAGCCATGAGCAAGTGGGGCATCTTGGCCAAATCTGTCACAAAAATTTCGTTGGAAATGGTTTTGCCCAATACGATGGGCAGGGCTTTGTCGGTATTGATAAATTTTTCTGAAGTGATCAACGAACTCATGCTCACCATTTCGCGGTTTTTATTGGGAACTTCGATGCCGATGGTGCCGCGCCCGGGAATGGGCGCAATGATGCGGATGCCCAAGGCCGAAAGGTTGAGCGCAATGTCATCTTCCAAGGTTTTGATCCGCGAAATTTTGACCCCTGGCTGGGGCACAATCTCATACAGCGTCACGGTGGGTCCGATCGTGGCTTTGATGCTAGAAATCCCGATGCGGAAGTTGCTCAACGTTTCCACAATCCGATCTTTGTTTACTTCCAGTTCTTCTTTGGTGACCCGCACTTTGTTTACCGTGGGCGGATCGAGCAGATCCAGCGTCGGGTACTTGTAGGAAGCCAGCTCCAAGGTGTGGTCATAGAGCCCAAAACGGACAAAGGCCGGCTCGCTGGCGTCATCCTCTTCCAGCCTGACAATAGGCGATTTGTGGGGTGACTTTTTCTCGGGTTGGTTGGTGAGATCTTCCACACTAAAATCGGGCTTCGTTGCCACGAATTTTGTGTTGGGATTGATTGCCAGTTCTTCCAGTTCGTTTTCCTCGTCGAGTGCCAGTGGCGGGTTGACGGGTGGGCCCTTGTGGGTTACTGCGACGGGCGTGAGGTTGGTTGGCGGCACGGGTTGCGGGCGGTTGACCAGCACATCCGAATCTTCCAGCCGTTGGTTGACCGGGCCTTTGCCGTAGTTGCTCAGGTCATTGGCCACGGCGGTGAGCTTATCTTGGGCCGTTTGTTTTTGTTGGGCTGCTTTGGATTTCAGATCGGCCACCTTTTGCAGCGCATTGAACTTATAGCGGATCACCTCGTCCAGATCGAGGCTAAAGACCAAATAGACGGCCAAGCCAAACATCAGAAGGAGCAACGTTGCCCAGCCCAACATTCCAGCCATGATTTTGGCCATGCCCAGCCCGATCCCCCCGCAGAGGAAACCGAGCGAAATCTGGCTGTCGGAAGTCAGGACCAAATAACCAAAAAAAGTACTGATCCAGACCAGAAAGAAGGCCGAAGTCTTGACAATTTGCCATTGGGGAAAAATTTCGCGCTTGAAAGCTGCCCGATAACCAGCATTGAAAATCAGGGGGACAAACAGGAACGAGGCCACGCCAAACCAACGGAACACAAAATAATAGGCCAGGATTGCTCCTAGGCGGCCCAGCCAGTTTTGGGCGTGCTCGCCGGGAAGCGGGCTGCCCTCCACCATGCTCTGGTCGGCCTGTCCAGTGTAAAAATAAGAGAGAAATGAAAAGAGCAGCACAATGGAAGAAGCCAGCAGCAAAAGGCCGAAGCTCATCTTGGTCCGCCGATCGGTGAGCAGGGCCGCCAGCGCGGTCAAATCCAAGCCCGGCGATCTGGTCTTTTTCTTTTTATTGGAACTATTGCGTTTGGGACTTGCCATTGATGACTGGTGAAATGCTTACGTGTCAGGCGCCAAGGGCGACTTGGCCGCACTGGCACGGGTGACAAAGTTATTTTGAACTCAAAAATAGTAAAATTATGTGGTGATTAAAATGATTATTTGATTGACAAGACTATAATTATTTGATATTTAGGTTTTTATGGGTTAAATTGATTTTAAACCAATTGGATTGTTGGCCAGTCGTTTTGCGTACCGCCACACTTATGGGGTGTTACCAAAGTTTAAATAGCTTGCCTGTCCCACGCACATTGGTTAATATTGCCCTTGGCTGTCAGTTGATCCCTTGAAAAACCTGCTCTGTCTTTTGGTTTGTGTGCCCTTGCTTTTGGCTTGCGAGGACTGTGTGTATGTGAGCCGGAACAATACCGAGGCTGCGGTGCGGTTCTATGCCCTCCGGCCAGCCACCACAGTTCGCAATGGACTGGCCCCCGCGCGTAATGCAGTGGATACAATCTTTACCTTAGTGCCCGGTGGGCGCAGGATCCGGATTTTCCCGGCCATTGCCACCGAGGCTACCCGGCCCGCCGGCTATGCCAACGAGTCCATCCCTCCCGGGGCGTTCTTTTTGCCGACCAACCCGGCCCGGGATACTTCCAGCTACCTGTTCATCTTGCGCACGGGAACCCCGGCCCGGCGGCGGGTCGATACGCTCACCTTTGCCTATGATCGCAAACTGTTGGTGATTACCCCCAACTGTGGCTATGATCAGCAGCTCGACAATGTGCGGATCGTTCGCCACACGTTCGATTCCATTGCCTTTTTCAACACCACTCTGTTCATTAGTGATAGTGTCAACCTGCGCATATTTATTCGTTAGCCCCATGCACACCCAACTGGGCCGTTGGGCCGTTTTTATGCTCCTTTTGGTCTGGGCAGTCCAAGTCCAGGCCCAAGTGCCCCGGCCCACCCGTGAGGATTCAATTGCGGTAAAAAAAATGCTGGATTCCCTTTCGGCCTTCAAACTGTTGTTGGCCGTGCCGCGCCCGTATGCCCTGCGCGTAGGTACCGATGTGTCCTATTTCCTGAACGGGGTGTTTGCCGCACCATTCGGAGCGGAAAGTCTGAGCGACAATTTGCAACGCTTTTATAGCTCCGTGCAGCGGGCCGAAGTAAGTGCCGAACTGGTGTTCAATGACAATTTATATGCGCTGGCGGCCGATGTGGGCTACGCTTCCGTCACCCGGAGCTCAGCAAACCCTCGCCAAACGGCATTCCAATACAGAAATACCGGCTCCTATTTTCGGCTGGGGTTTGACTACAACTTTTTCCAAAAAACGTTTGATGATCAAGCCGTAAACCTCGGCTTCCGCTATGGGCGGACTACTTTTTCGCATGATCTTATTGCCGAGCGGCTCAGCCCAGCTTGGGGCTATGTGTTTGATCCAAGTAAAAATTTTCCTGATGATTACGAACAGACAGTGCCCACCGAACGCTTGTCGGCAGGTTGGATCGAGATCGTAACGGGCCTGCGCGTACGGATCTGGCGGGGCATTGTGGGCGGCTACACGTTCCGCGTCAAGACCATGCTCAACGTCAAAGGTGAAAACCGGTTGTTGGCCAATGAGCTGCCCGGCTTTGGGGCCGTGCGTGGCGCCCTTAAAATTTCCTTTAATTACCATTTATACTACCAAATTCCCCTGAAAAAAAAGCGTGGTCTTGGGAAAATAAGCCAATAATGATTAAATTTGGTCGGATTTAAACCTCTAATCAGTCATGATTGAAATTATACCCTCTCTGTCGATCTTGAACGGTAAAGCAGTACGCTTGTCTCAAGGGGATTATGACAATAAAATTGTCTATCAAGAACAGCCATTGGAAATTGCTGAACGCTTCGCCGATCACGGTGTCCGTTCCCTGCACCTAATCGATCTGGACGGTGCTCGTTTGGGTAGTGTGATCAATTATGCCGTACTCGAAATGATTACCCAACATACCAATTTGCAGGTCGATTTTGGTGGGGGCATCAATAATGATGGGGACATCGCCAAGGCATTTGAATACGGGGCCAAGTCGGTAACGGTGGGATCGGCCGCTATGACCGATCGGGATTTGTTCTCTGGTTGGTTGATGACCTATGGGCGCAATAAACTGACCCTCAGTGCCGATTCGGACAAGGGTAAGATAGTGGTCCGGGGTCGTCAGCGTGGAACCGACACCGATTTAATGGACTTTATCAAGTTTTTCTACGACAAAAGCCTCCTGTATCTTAAATGTGCTGATAATGAGCGCGATGGAATGTTACAAGGCCCCAACTTTGTACTTTATCGCACTATTTTGGATACCTTCCCCGGCATCAATTTGCTCGCCAGTGGGGGCGTGAGCGGCATGGATGACATTAAAGCCTTGGAAGACTTGGGGGTATACGGGGTCATTGTGGGCAAGGCATTTTATGAAGGCAATATCACCCTGAAAGATCTGGAAACCCATTTTGCCAAGGTGTAATTTCCCTATTTTTTACCGTCAGTGGTAGTATCCGTCCCTTGAGTTTTGGGATAAATATTGCTCAATTTTACGCATCGGAATCTCAACTCTTTTGTTCCCTGCCTCTTCGTTAATGCGAAGTGGCAGGGTTTTTTAGTAAAAATGGGTGTCAAAACCCCTTTTTTTCCTCTGTAAAATTTGGTTAATTATTTTTGCTTCTCCCCTTTAGCCCAATTTTTGCACTACGTCAAGGGAAAGTACTTAAACTTTATCCTCGTCATGATCAGAAAAGCAATCGTTCTTCTTGGGCTTTGGTGCATGGCCGGCCTGGTCAGCGCCCAAACCATCAAACTAGAAAAAGAGGAAACTTTCGTCTCCGATGTCAAAAGCGTATTCGGCCGATCGACCAGTAAGACCGCTTTGGGAGTGGCCACCGAGTTTGAAGCCACTACTTGGAAAGCACTTACCGAGGAACAGCGCAAAAAGACTTTCCAGTTCGCCAAGGCCATGCAGGCCAAGGGTACAGCCCCAGTGCCACACTTGGAGAACTTGCTCGCGTGCTTGTCGGCGGCGACCAAGGCCAAAAAAGAGGTAAGTACCGAACAGTTGACCAAGCTCATCGATGTGGCCGAGCAGACATTTAAGGAATACGGGGCCGATGTATTGGGCCGTTTCCTGACCACCACCACCAGCATCCTCAAAAACAAACTTTTATACGCGTCGTCGTTCAACCGGGTACGGAGCAGCCAAGTTGGCCCGCTCAGTTTTGACTATATCGCCAAAAACAAGGCCACCGAGGTATTGCCCAGCGGGGCCGACAGCACCGGCGTAGCGTTGGAAGCCAAGCAAGATACGGTAGCGATCAAAAAGTCCGAAACATCCCCCGCCGCTGACGAGTGGGGCTGGCCCGTGGAAGACAAGGATAAGGATAAGAAAAAAGAAACGCCAAAGGCTAACGATGGTTGGGGCGACAACGATGGCTGGGGCGACACCCCCAGCAGTGACTACCAGCCCGCGGTGGCTGATAAGCCCGCCATTGGGACCAAAAAATCGCTCAAACGCCCCGAGTTGCTGCAACAAGTATTCGTCAAACCCGAGATGCCAGTCTATCCCGGCCCAGTAATCATCCTTCCCAAAACTGATCTGGTCATTGCGGGCCAGCATGACAGCCTCAAAGTGGCCGGAACTACCGGCAAGCTCTACATTTCGGCGCTGGAATTTGTGGGCAATGGCGGCAAGGTGGATTGGAGCAGCGCGGCCCTGCCACCCAACGAAGTGTATGGCGAACTGGACAATTACAATTTCAACATCCGAAAGCCCGAACTGGCCGCTGAGTATGTAAAGTTGCACTACAAAACCCGGCTCGACTCAGCGGCATTGGGCGTATTTGAGTACAAGAGTGTGCGGAGCGCGGATAAGAAACAAGCCGATTATCCGCGCTTCCAGTCGTATTACAACCACCACAAAGTCAAAAAATTGGCCAAGGATGTTGATTATACGGGCGGGTTGAGCCTGGTGGGACGGCGGTTTTCGAGTGCGAATTTTGCCAAAGGCCCCTCCACGATCGTGGTGAACAAGAATGGGGACAAAAAATTTAGGGCCAGTTCGCGCCGTGAGTTTGCTTTTACCGACTCCACCATCAAAAACCAAGCGGTGGACATAGCGATCTACATCAATAAAGGCCAAGATTCGATTTCGCACCCTGGCTCCCGGCTGGATTACAATATCGGCAAGGGCGTGGTCAATGCCCGCAAGGATCGGCACGAATACAACTACACCCCCTATTCAGATTCCTACCATAAAGTTGAGGTGTCGGCCGACAACCTCAAATGGAACGTGGCCCAAGACAGCATGGAGTTTTCCATCTTGTCCAGCAATGCAGTGGTGCTGGACAGCATCATGAACACGGTCAAGGCCGAAGTTCGATCGGTGGATTTTTTTAGTGACCCTGCCTATCGCAGTTTGCAGGGCATTGGCACTTTTAACCCGGTGGGTGTGGCCGTGTCTTATGGCAAGGCCAACAAAACCACTGAATTTGCCTCGGCCGATTTGGCCAAACAGTACAAACTTAGCCCGGCCACCGTCAAAGGGGCAATGCGTTTTATTGATCGCTTGGGCTATGTCAACTATGATGAAGCCTCCGATTGGGTAACGCTCAAGCGCAAGGCCATTTTGTACTTCAATGGAAACAACCGCGAAATAGATTTTGACAATTTGGAAATCTATTCAGCCACCAATTTTGGCCGTAATATCACCTTGGATCTCAACAGCTATGATCTCATCATCCGGGGAGTGCGGGTTTTTCCTTTGTGGCGGCCAGCTTCCGATCAGGATCAATTGGGGGGCGACGACGCACCAGCGGCCAAGCGCGTCACCGAAGAGGAGCTAGCCCGCCGTGCCCGCAACAAGGGAGTGTGGGCCTATCCCGCCAAGGGAACCATCCGCGTAGGGAAAAACCGGTCCATTACCTTCAACGGCATGGTTGAGCAGAAGGGCTACGGCAAGTTTTGGGGCAAAGATTTTACTTTCCGCTATGATACTTTCAAAATCAACATGCCAACCATTGATTCTTTGGGTTTCATCGTGCGCGACTCGATCACTGGCCGGCCACTCAAAAGACGAAACAAAAAGGGAGAGCCAACGGCCGAAGATTCACTGATGACCAACAAAATCAAAAATATAAATGGGACTTATTACTTGGCTGATTCGCGCAACCGCTCGGGCGAAATGCGCCGATTTGCCGACAAGGGAGGCGATTTTCCCCGCTTCACTGCCAATGCCGGCGCTCAGATCACCTTCAGCGGGAGCGAGATATTGGGTGGCGAGAAAGCCTATGCCGACTCGTCCGTCCGGTTCGATCTATACGCTTTCAAGCTGGACAGTATGCAAAGCAGTAAGCCAGATGCCAACCCGCTCTTGGGGATGTTTAGGACTGGTGGCATCTTTCCCAATTTTGAAGAAAAGATGAAAATATTGCCCGATAACTCCTTTGGGTTTGTCCATAAAGTGGCTTCCAACCAGAAGTTTGCCCAGGGGTACCCATTGTACACCGATTCGGTGGGAACCATGAAAGACCACACAGGGATATTCACCGGGACTATCACCCTCAACAACGAAGGGCTTAGGGGCGAAGGATCGGTCCGCTATCTGACTGGCACCTTCGGTTCCAATGACCTGATCTATTACCCCGATTCGGTCACGTCCCTGAGCAAGCACATTTCCAAAAAGAAAGATTTGATCAAGAATGTGGGCAATATTCGCCCTGGCGATTATAAAGGGGCCAGCTATCCCGATGTGAGCATGTTGAACTACCAGATGCGCTGGTTTCCCAAGGCCGATTCTATGCTGCTCACCACCACCGACACCGTCAATAGCCCGTTCAAAATTTACGAAAATGCCTCCAGCGTGATCGCGGCGGATCAGAAAAGTACTTGGAAAGGTACTCTAGCCTACTCTCCCGATAGCCTGATGGGGCGCGGGATATTGGAAAACGTGGGGATGATTGCCAAATCTCCCGCTTTTACCCTGAAAATGACCAAGTTCAACGCCCGAAACGCGGAGTACTTCAAGATCAAGACCACCAGCGAAATCCCCGCACTGTTGGCCACCAATGTCGCCATCAATTATGACCTGGGCGAGCGTTTTGCCAATATCCGCACCGAAGTGGAAGGCCAAAAAAGTTTCAGTTTTCCCTACACCCAGTACAAAACATCTTTGGGGGAAGCCCGCTGGAATTTTGACAATAAAAACATCATCATGCGCCTGCCCGAAAATGGGGACATCGAGAATTCGGAATTTGCCTCAACCAAGCCAGAACAAAAAGGGCTGAGTTTCAAGGGGGCTTCGGCCATTTATGATCTGAACAAATATATCTTGGCCATCGGCGGCGTGCCTTACATCATTTCGGTAGATGCCAAAATATTCCCCAAAAATGGTGATGTAACCATCCGGGGCGAAGCCGATATGGATGAGTTGAAAGAGGGCGAGCTGTTTGTCGCCGCCGACAATGAGTACCACAAACTCAAGGATGGCAAAATCAAAATCTTTTCTCGCAATGAGTACGAGGGTAGCGCTACCCGCCCTTACATCAACGATGAAAATACTGAGTTTCCAATGAAGTTCGACAATTTCAACTTTGCCGTCATGGACGTACTCGTGAGCGACGGGGCAGGTAAAAAAAGCAGGGATGCGGTTTTCAAGAAAGAACGCCACACCTTCGCCACTATGGAAATAACGGAAGAGGACAATTTTATCAAGCAGGCCGGTATTCAATACAAGGGCAAGGTGACGATGCGGGCCATTGACCCCCAATTGGCATTCAAGGGCTTTTTCCGCTACACCGATCTGGAGGATGGTGCTTGGTTTGAGTACAATGGCAAAGACTCGGTCACCTACGTCGAAACCATTCGGCAAGTGGACAAAGACAAATTTGGCACGGGCCTTTTTGTGGGCAAAAACCGGGAGATTTATACTTCCTATGAATCGAAACTTTTGGACAAGGGTGATGAGCCCATTTTCCGGGCGGCTGGGCCATTCAAAAAATTACCGAGTGGTTATTCGGTGGCCGCCAATGACCGGCGCGATAAGAAAACCTTCCGGGGCAATTACTTTGTCTATAACCAAAATGCTGGAACTGTGCAATTTGATGGTGCCTTGGAACTGGTCAAGCCTGATCCCAAGTTCAACCTCAAGACCACCGGAGTGGGCAAGGGCAATTTCAAGAACAACCAATACGCCGTTGACATGATGCTCACCGTCCAGTTGGAAGAGGGCAAGGGCGATGCTTTTGAGCAGATTGCCAAGCACTTGGATGACCAAGCTGACTTTGAAGAATCGGTGCCCCGCAACAATGACACCCTGTTCGCCAAATTGGGCGCGGTGCTCGAGGGCCGGAGCATCGATGATTATGTGCGCAAAAGTGCCGACTCGGAGATCAAAGATGTGCTGGGCAATTTGCCGCTGGTGATCTCATCGGCCAAAATGAGCTGGTCGGACGAAGGCCGGGCGTTTTACAGTACTGGCAAGATCCAAGTATCCAATATTTTCAAGAAGGCCATCAATATGAACATGAAGGGGGCCATCGAGATCCCGATGACCAAGAATGCCGAAGAATCAACGATCAACATTTTTCTCCAAGTGAATGCCCGCCATTGGTATTTTATCACTTATCGGAAGAATGATGTGAAGATATTGACTTCCAACAGTGACATCAATGCCAAAATCGCCAATCCCAAATCCAAGGACAAGTTCAAGCTAGCCGAAAGCTCGGAAAAAAATGCTTTTGTTGCTCGCTATAACCGCGATTATGCCAATGGGAAAAACACGATCGATGAATCGGAAGAGGCCGAAGAAGAGGAAACCATCAAAAAATCAGACGATGGGCGTTAAGGGGGCTTGTTGGCTTACCAAAGTTGCTTAACTTTGGTAAGCCAACGAATTTTTTGCGGTGCACCTACCTCTTAGGGTTACAGGTTCCATTCATTTCTCTCATCGCCAATCATGAACATCATCATAAAGATTAGCCTCATCATTTGCTTAGTTGGCCTCACTTGGTCAGCCCAAGCCCAAAAGCCGGGCAGCAGTTTGCCCGTGGTAGAGCCGGGCGTGCTGCCGCCCGATGATCCCAGCCTGACCACCGATGTGATCCCCACCATCGATCTGAACACCAAGCGCAAAGAACGTTTCGGTGGTGCTTTGGGCGGGATCATGGGTGGGTTGAAGAAGGGCAAGAGTGCGATCGACAGTGCCAAGTCCATTGCCAATGCGGTCAAATCGGAGGTCGAAAACGCCAAGAAGCGCCAAAAAAAGGTCGTGGAGCCCAAAAATACTTTTTATGGCATCAAGGCCACCCGAATGTTCATCCGCCATGCGAGCGGCGTGATCGAGAAGTTTTATGTGCTGCGTGAGTTTCAAAACCCGCCCGCTCATACCGATGGGATTTACTACTACAACCGCGAGGATCAAAAACTGTACATGGTCAACCCGCTCGAGAAAGCGTTGAAGTTCGACAAGGACAAGCATTGGCTGGTGCATGGGCCTTATATCAAGACCAATGGTGACAAGATTTTGGAAATGGGTAATTTCTATGCGGGAGTAAAGCATGGTCGTTGGGAAAAATTTGACAAAAATTTTGTGCTGATCGAGAAGTTGCACTACAATCGGGGCTTGGCCAGAGACACCGAAGTGACTTACTATGATGACAAAAAAGCCAAGATCAAAGAAATAGTGCCTTTGCAATACGAATTGCGGCACGGGACTTATATCTCCTATCATCCGAGTGGCCGCATCAAAGAACGCGGACAATACCATTTGGGAGTAAAAACTGGTCGCTGGCGCGAGTATTATGATCAGGCCAATACGCCCCGCAAGAATGAAAGCATCCACCCCAAAAGTTTCTATGACGACAAGACCCAGACCTATGTCTCCAGGGAATGGGACAGCCGGGGCAAAATCATTACTGATGTAAAAAGATAGGCCAGCCGCATCTTTCTGCTGGGCTGGCCCCGTCTTTCTTATATCGGTTGGAATATCCTAAATTAAAAAAGCTATTTTTGCGTGTTTTAGAAAAAAGCTGGCGCAAGATTAGTTTTTTTCCAATGAATCCTGTATTAACCTAAGCAACGGTAAATGAAAAATATTGCTGTTTTTACCTCCGGCGGCGATGCTCCGGGCATGAACGCTTGTGTCCGGGCAGTAGTCAGAGCTGCCATCCACAATAATGTCAATATTTTTGGAATCTATCGCGGTTACGAAGGGATGATCAACGGTGACATCCGTCCGCTCACTTCCCAATCGGTCAGCAACATTATTCAGCGGGGCGGCACAGTGCTCAAGTCGGCCCGAAGTGAGGAGTTTCGGATCAAGGAAGGCCGCCAGAAAGCCTATAACCAGCTTCAAAAATACAATATCGAGGGATTGGTCGCCGTCGGTGGCAACGGCACCTTCGCTGGTGCCACCTTGTTCCACGAAGAATATGGCATTCCCACCATTGGCTGCCCCGGCACCATTGACAACGATCTGTACGGTACCGATTTTACCATTGGTTTTGATACCGCTGTCAACACCGCGCTGGATGCCATTGACAAGATCCGGGACACGGCCGACTCGCACGATCGGGTTTTCTTCATCGAGGTCATGGGCCGCGATTCGGGGTACATTGCCCTGCGGTCGGCCATTGGGGGAGGGGCTGAAATGGTGCTCATTCCTGAAAAGCCCGATAGCATGGATGATATCATCGAGCGGTTGCGCAGTGGCTGGGGACGGACTAAGCGCTCGTTCATCGTGATAGTGGCCGAGGGCGAAGAAATGGGCAATGCTGCCGTGATCGCCCAAAAAGTGAAGCTAGAACTGCCCTACTTGGACATTCGTGTGTCCAACCTTGGGCACATACAGCGGGGGGGCGCACCTTCGGCCGTGGATCGCGTGATTGCTAGCCGCATGGGGCTGGCCGCTGTGGAAGCCTTGCTCAACGGCAAAAGCGATATGATGGTGGGAATCGTCAACAGTAAAATCAAGCTTACCCCTTTCAAGGAAACATTCAAGAAAAAGCGGGAACAAATTGCCGAAATGCTCAAATTAGTGGAAGTACTGAGCAAGTAGCTTTTTGGGATCAGTCGTTAATTTACCTTACCATGACCGTCACCGAATCTATTTCCAAGTACGACCAGCTCGATCAAATGTCAGTACGCGAATTGCTGACCAACATCAACCTGGAAGACCAGACCGTGCCCGTGGCAGTGGCCAATACCATTCCCCAAATCGAGGCATTGGTCATGCAGATCATTCCCCGGATGCAGCAGGGCGGCCGTTTGTTCTACATCGGGGCGGGCACCAGCGGGCGGCTTGGCATAGTAGATGCCTCCGAGTGCCCACCCACTTATGGGGTTGAGCATGGTCTGGTGGTGGGCATCATTGCTGGCGGCGACACCGCGATCCGCAAAGCTGTGGAATTTGCCGAGGATGATGCCGAGCAAGCCTGGAAAGATTTACAAGCATATATGATCGGCCCATTGGACACCGTGGTGGGCATTGCCGCTTCGGGGCGCACTCCTTATGTGATCGGGGGCGTGGCCACGGCCCGCGCTCAAGGCGTATTGACCGGCTGCGTTACTTGCAACCCCAACTCGCCCCTGGCTTTGGCCGTGGAGTACCCGATCGAAGCCGTGGTGGGCCCGGAGTTTGTGACTGGGAGCACCCGGATGAAAGCGGGCACTGCCCAAAAACTAGTTCTCAATATGCTTTCTACTGCCGTCATGATCCGCTTGGGGCGCGTGCAGGGCAACCGCATGGTGGACATGCAGCTTTCCAACCATAAACTGGTGGATCGGGCCGTCAAGATGGTGATGGATCTGTTGCGCGTGGATCGCGAGCTGGCCGAGCAATTGCTGGCCCAACACGGAAATGTGCGAAATGCAATTGAATCTTACACAAAAAGTACAAATTTGTAGGACTTTAATCCTAAATCACTATGTTTGTGAAACGTTAGCTTTTTCTTCTTTGAAATAAGAATAACGAACCAACTATAAGATTAGGACCATGACAACAAAATTAGCGAATTTCTTCGCCATTTTATTGCTTTTTTCCGCTGCCAGTTGCAGCTTTAAAAGTAATCTAATGGATAAAATGAGGCGAAAAGACGCATCGGCCAGTCTAAAAAAACAGGCAGAACAAGACGGAAAAGTACGTGCCCAACAACAGTTTTATGCGGCGTTAGCCTCCCAAGAATTACCCATTATCTCTCCACCCAGCCTATCAGCGACCCTTCCGCTCCCCTTTTCAGTCATTAAAGTTTCTCCCCGGCCCATTTATCTTCTACCAAGTGCTGCCCCCATCGCCCCGGCGGCAATGCTGACCAACAAACGCACCCGCCGTTCGGTTGCCCCGGTAGTTGCCCGAGGTTGGTTATCGACCGCTGCTGGCCCAAGTGAAGTGCTCAACTTGTCATGTGACAGTCTGCGCGACCAGTTGGCCACCTTTGCCCAACAATTTATCGGGATTCGCTACCGACATGGTGGCAAATCACCCGCTGGTTTTGATTGTTCAGGTTTCACTTCTTTTGTATTGAGCAAATTTAATTATCCGATCCCTTCTTCCTCATCTGCGCAAGCCCACGTGGGTACCTGCATAGACATTGACAAGGTGCAAAAAGGCGATCTGCTGATTTTCGGTTATCGGGGCAAGGGTGGCCAATGCCGCACCAGTCACGCTGCTTTGGTCATTTCAGAAATTGGCGAACCTTTGCGGATGATCCACTCGGCCCGCCGGGGGATTGTTATTGACGAAGTTGGGGGCACCAATTGGCGGTCTTACTACGCCAAGCGTTTCCTGTTTGCCCGGCGGGTCATTCACGACGGCTTTAGCGTGGAGCAACTGTTGGGGAGCCCTGTGGCGACCACCTCACCCTTGCCTTAACAGATCTAACCGACTTTTTTTGACCGCGCTCCCAGTTAAGCTGAGGGCGCGGTCTTGGTTTACGGCCACTGGGCACATTCCCCACTGGTTTGCCCCTGGTGCGTGATGGCCAACCGGACGCCAAAACTTGCAAAACCGCCCCGGTTGTAAGCTGCCACCGAGCCAGTGCCCATTCAGGCCAACCGGTCAAGGCCCACTCAATTCTATCGTACTTCGCGTATCTTTGCCCACCCATAACCCACTGACCATGCGCCAAGACTACCTCACCGGGGAAGCTTCGGAAAATAACGAGGAGAAAGAAGTTGAGCGGGCACTACGACCGCTTTCATTCGAGGATTTTACGGGTCAATTGAAAATCATTGATAACCTCCGGGTGTTTGTCGGGGCGGCCAAACTGCGTGGCGAAGCATTGGATCACGTTCTGCTGCACGGCCCTCCTGGTTTGGGCAAAACTACCCTTTCCTACATCGTGGCCAATGAACTGAAGGCCAACATCAAGATCACCTCTGGCCCGGTATTGGACAAACCGAGCGATTTGGCGGGCCTGCTCACCAACTTGGACAAGGGTGATGTGCTCTTTATTGACGAGATCCACCGTCTAAATCCGGTTGTGGAAGAATATCTTTACTCGGCCATGGAGGACTACCGGATCGATATCATGCTTGACTCAGGGCCCAATGCCCGCTCGATCCAGATCGGGCTGAATCCTTTTACGCTCATTGGGGCGACTACCCGGGCGGGCCTGCTCACTTCGCCCCTGCGGGCCCGATTTGGGATCAATGCCCGGCTGGAGTACTATTCGGCCGAGCTGCTCACCACGATAGTCAAGCGATCGGCCCAAATCCTTGAGACCCCGATCGACGGCGAAGCAGCCTTCGAGCTGGCCCGTCGGAGCCGCGGAACGCCCCGGATCGCCAACAACCTGCTGCGCCGCACCCGGGATTTTGCCCAGATGAAAGGCGATGGCCGCATTTCGTTGGCCATTGCCGAAATTGCCCTGAACGCGCTGGACGTGGATCAAAATGGGCTGGACGACATGGACAATCGAATATTATCGACCATCATCGACAAGTTCAAGGGCGGCCCAGTGGGGCTCAGCACCATTGCGACCGCAGTAGGGGAGGAGGCCGAAACCATTGAAGAAGTATATGAGCCTTTTTTGATCCAAGAGGGCTACCTCAAGCGCACTTCCCGTGGGCGCGAGGCTACCGAATTGGCCTACAAACATTTGAAAGTGCCCCCACCCACGGCCCTTGGCAGCCTGTTTGCCGAACTTTAGGGCTAAAGCAATCAACCCAGCAAGCGGAGGGCTTGCTGGGTTGATTGCTTTGTTTTGGCCAAACAAAATGGGCCTCCAGGCAGTAAAGCGAATCGCGTAAAACAGTTCGCCAAATGGCCCAAATTATCATAATTTTTATTGCAAAATCAGCTACTAATTTACTTTCACTTGATAAGCCGTCACTTTGTTTTTGAAGAAAGTGGGGATGAGCAAGAGGTTTTTTTCGGGAATGAACCAGATGTCAGCGGCACTTTCGCCACTGTCTTTAGTGTTGAGCACTTCTTCGGCTTGTCCACCTGATACGTAACGCACGAGGCCACCCCAACTGGAAACCAAAAATGCCCCGTTGCCCAAGCTGACCACGCCGTCACCCTGCTCGATGCCATCAACCAAGTTCTCAATTTTCTTGCTGGCCAGATCCAGTTTCTTGAACCGCTGATCGCCGAAGGTGGCTATATAAAGCGATTGGGAGCCGCCATCAAAGTACAAGCCGTTGGGGCTGCCTAGGGTGGTATCGGCTGACACGACCGCTAATTTGCCATCCGCCGGGGTAAACTGGTGAATGGTATTGGTATTCATGTCGGTAAAAAACACAGTGGTCTCCGAAGTCGTGATGTCGTTGAGAAACTTGGCCGCTTTGACGGAGTATTTTTTGCTCACCTTGGCATTTAATATGTCAATTTCCACTAGTTTGTCCACATCAGTCACATACAGTTTGTCGCCGATGATGCCCATTCCCTTGGGGGCATCCAGTCCAGTGGCCCATTTCAAGGTTTCCACCTTACCGCTGGCATTGATCTTGGTAATGAATCCGTTGCCATCTTTTTTGTCAGGCTCACCATTGATACAGGCCACGTAAATGGCATCGCGCTTGGCATCATAAATCACCGATTCGCAAGTGGTCAGGGTCGTATCCGTCTCCCAAATTTTGGTCAACTGTACTTTGGGCTGGGGCAGATACACCGAGTCAACGGCAACTGTGGCGGTGGAATCCGCAGTCTTTTCCGAGGCGCCACCACCACCCGCGCAACCATACAAAAGTGGAACGACTGCCAACGCAGTCAGACAGTTCTTAAAACCCATAAATTCGATTGGTTAGGTTTGAAAATAGATTAACGAATTTCAGGCGCAAACTTACGTCAATAAATGAAAAGCCCGCTGAGTTAGAACTCGGCGGGCTTTTCATTTATTTCTTGATGCTGTTATTGGTCGCGGCGGCTATTCCATTGGTGCGGATCGCGTTGGCTCTTTTTCAGCCCTTCGCCATATTTGGGATCTTTTTTGGAATAGAACGAAGGCTTGAGGAACCACCCCTTTTTGCCCAAGTACTCGGCCCCGTTGTGCATGTGCACCATGCGCACGTGGCACGAGGCCAGTTTACAACGCTTGGATTTTTTCTTTTTGCCCTGTTCGCTGGCTTGGCCTTGTTGCGTTTTGCCTTTGCCCCCAAATAGCCCGCACGAGGTAGTGGTGGCCGAGAGGACGAAAGCTAGAAGCAGAATGAGGATCTTGTTCATGCTTGGTCAGTTAAGGAACCGGTGAAGCGAAAAAGGCCGCAAATCATGACTGGCCGATTCGGTTCCACCTTTTCTCATAACGTCAAATCACAAGTTTTATTCCAAATCGGCAATCTCAAGAATTTTTAACAAAGTGGGGCCGTTGACCGGGGGCTGGTCAGGGAGTTGTTCAGTAGGTTTTGGTCATGTCGGCCGGAATGCAGATGATGAAATCGGCTTTTCCTTTGGTCTCGGGCGCGAGCTTTTCCACCGTTTCCTGCTCCACCGAAGTGATGGTGGCGATCTGGATTTCCGGCTTGTACTTCTTCAAATACCAAATAATGCCTTCGTAATTATCGGAATGGTAGGCCCCGTTGAAGTGGATCAGTTTTTTGCCTTTTTGCCACGCTTGGGCAATCTGGTGGGCCATCGTGGCATCCTTGATCGCTTGGGCCAAGACGATGTTGCTGCCCGTGCCACCGTGGCCGCCCATCATGGCCAGCATGTTTTTGTAGCCCGGCAGCTCCAAGTCCACTTGGATGGGCAGCGGGGCCACGAGGGCTTTGGCTGCGGGCTCCAACTGCTCTAAGGCCGCCAGCCCGCCCGAGGCCACCATGCTGGCGTAGCGCCGGGGCACATTGGTCGCCACGAAGGGCAAGCGGTTGGCTTTGGCAAAATTGACCAACGGCTTGTAATCGGTCGCGTAATTGTCCCACAATTTGGCCTCTCTCTCAAAATTGGATTCTTTGACCTGACCGGCCAAAAATTCATTCAGGATCAATTGATTGTCGGTCTCGAACATTTCGGCGGCCAAGATCAGGTTTCCGCCTTGGGCCGCAAACAGATCTTTGGTCAGTTGGATCTGGAGCCAGTGGCAAATCGGATTGTTGTGCAGTTCCCCGAAAAAGATCACATCGGCTTGGCTGCTCGCCTTGAGCAGATCGCGATAAGCGGCCTCCTTGCCGTTTTTATCGTAGAGCAAATAAGCAGGTTTGTCATTGGTGAGGGCCATGAGCACAACGGAAGCGAGGATGAGCAGTAGTTTTTGCATGAATGATGATTTTGACCCCAATTTAGTGCATTGGCAGGTAATTTGCCAACGGGTAGCGCACAGCAATTCACTCACAGCAATTCCATTGTGGGGACAAAGCCACTGTGGGGGACAGGAACGCAGACCCTTACCGTGGTTTCCAGCAGCGCAAAGAATATCAAACTTCCTCGCAAAATCGGAAATTTACCAGCCTACATTTGGAATTTACCAAATGGGGGTTATCTTTGATCAAAATATTGAGCACCTGCCCATGAAACCCGTGATATTCCTTGCCTTTGCCAATGACCGCGTGGATCTAGCGAAGTATTTGCGAAATTTAGATGTAGAAAGAAAAGGCATCAGAGAAGTCCTTGAAAAAGATGAAGAAGTAGAAATCGTTGAAAGAGTGGGCGTAAGCGTGGGCGAAATCTTTGATATTTTCCAAAAATACCAAAATAGAATAGTGGGGTTTCACTACGGCGGTCATGCGGACGGCTACCAGCTCTTGTTGGAATCCTCCAAGGGCAGTGCCAACAGCGTGGCCGGCGGCGACGGCATTGTCAAGCTGTTGGCCGACCAGAAAAACCTCAAATTCGCCTTTTTCAATGGCTGTTCCACCAAAGCATTTGCGGAAGCCCTCCAAAATGCCTTGCCTGTAGTCATTAGCACCGAGAGCAGCATTGCCGATGAGGTAGCCAAAGACTTCGCTATTCGCTTTTACAAGGGTTTGGCCGAAAATCTCACCATTCAGAAAGCCTATCAGCAAACTTTGGGCTTCCTTACTTCGCATTACGGCCGGGAAACCAGGGGGCTGTACCGCGAAGAAATCACCGACGTGCCCAAAGCCGCCCCGTGGGCCCTCACGCTCAATGCGCTCCGCCGCAGTGAAGTGGCTAACTGGACACTAAAACCCACCACAGAGTCGCAAAAAGAAGGAGAAGCTGCCGCCAACCAAGTAAATCAGTTTTTGGTGGAGCCGCTTT
>JBBQXF010000089.1:0-20214 GCA_038209965.1 Cytophagales bacterium
AGTCACCCTCCAAGAGCAGCAAGAGATGTTAGAGAAGCTGGAATTCCGCTTGAAACATTTAAAGCAAAATCAAAGTCAGGGAAGTCAATATCTGCTTACAAATTTGGTGATGTTACAAAACTTCAACTCAACAGAATTGCAGGCAGAATTACCTTTCCAAAAGATTTTAAGAGCAAACTTTATGAGTTAGGCAATGGCAGGTGCTACATCTGTAACGGAGAATTTGAAGAACGCTACTTACAAGTTGACCACAGAGTTCCTTATGAAGTTGGTGGCGACACAGCCGACACAAGAAATATTGAAGATTTTATGCTTTTGTGCGGTTCGTGCAACAGAGCCAAATCCTGGAGTTGCGAGCATTGCGAAAATTGGCAAAACGAAAAGAAGCCATCTATGTGTATGCAATGCTATTGGGGCAGTCCGACCAATTATAATCACATTGCACTTAAAGAAATCAGACGACTTGACCTTCAATGGACTGGTGACGAAGTGAAATATTATGATGCTATCAGAGTAATTGCTGAACAAAACAAAATAGAACTTCCTGACTTTATAAAAACTGTAATTGCTGACAAGACTAAGTAGCGGTGAAAAGAAAAACGGCTTGTCATGTGCGCTTAAACCCATTAAGTTAGGTAAAAGCTGGCATACAGATTGTTGGAGCTCGTTTTCAGATATAGTTGTTTTGGGAACTTATCAAGGATATAGCGGATCCCGTGACTTTTTTTCATCGGCAAAATGGATTGGTTTTTCATTTAAAGGAATTTAAATTAATGCTATTTAGCACCCTCGTTCATAGTGGGCGCTGCTGCGGTATAATGGCGGTCATTTTGGCGGTCATTTTGGTGGTGCATTTTTTATTTCGTTTTTTGTGTTTCTTTCACCATTTCCAGACTTTGCGCACAACGCCATTGGATCTCTTTAAGTAAACCATAGAGTTTATTCTCCCTACAAGAAAACAAATCAAACAAGTGAGAACGCAAAATACCTGCACCGATGTTTCGGTCGATTTGGTAGCCTCTGTTTTCCTTTTTTTTGTTTTTGGCTGGTTTGTTCTTTCGCTTTTTGCTGATTGGCTTTGCCCCGGACTTGGGCCAAAAGCAGTGAATGACTAGTAAAAAGCTAATCTTTTGACGGTTTAAGTTGGTCTGTGCCGAAAGCCTTTGATTGATCACGTCGCTCATGGAGTTGGGATGGATCTGGTAGCGCTGGACGGTCGGCCTAGAAGCACCGGCCCGGATGTTGAGTGCCCTGCTGGGCGGCCATTGGCTGGCGGCCAGCGCAAGGAGGCCAGTCGGATAATTGGCACTGTTTCGCCCCAAAGTTGGATCAATGGGTTTTTGTAGTTATATTTGTTTGGGCCGTTCTGCATCCGGGCACAGGGCTTGGGGCCAACCCGCTATCCAATTGATTAGCCGAACATAAACACCACACTTATGAGCCAATCGTATTCACGGCGCGATTTCGTCCGCCAGTTGTCCCTGGGGGCCGGGGCATTGACCGCCGCCCCAAGCTTGGCAGCCTCACTGGCCCACTACGGAACCCCAGCCAAAAAATTGGGCATTGCCCTAGTGGGGCTGGGCAATTATAGCAAAGACAACTTGGCCCCGGCTTTGGCCCAGACCCAGTTTTGCCGCTTGGCGGGCATCGTGACCGGATCGCCGGCCAAGGCGGATGAATGGGCCAAAAAACACAATATCCCCAAGCAAAATATTTATAATTATGATAATTTTGACAATATAGCCAACAACCCAGACATTGACATCGTATATGTGGTGTTGCCCAACTCGCTGCACAAAGAGTTCACGATCCGGGCCGCCAAAGCTGGCAAGCACGTCATCTGCGAAAAACCCATGTCGATCTCGGTGAAAGAGGGCGAAGAGATGATAGCGGCCTGCAAAGCAGCGGGCAAACAACTGGCCATCGGCTACCGCTTGCGCTTTGAGCCGCACACACTTGAGGTGATGCGCTTGGCCCGCGAAATGGACTTTGGGGCCATCAAACACGTGGAGACCTATTTCGGTTTTAGCATTGGCGACCCCAACCAATGGCGCATGAAAAAAGCCTTGGCCGGTGGTGGCCCGCTCATGGACGTGGGGATATATTGCATCCAAGGGGCGCGCTACGCGACTGGCCTAGAGCCAATTGCGGTCACCGCGCAAGCCTTCAAGACCAATCCAGCCAAATTCAGCGAGGTGGAGGAAACCCTTACTTGGCAACTGGCGTTCCCGGGTGGGCTCGTGGCCAATGGCAGCACCACTTATGCGTTCAATGTGGAGCGGCTGCGGGTCACGGCCGAAAAGGGTTATTATGAACTAAGCCCCGCCTATGGCTACGGGCCGCTCAAGGGCCGCACCAGCAAAGGCGGGATGAATTTCCCCCATGCCCTGCACCAAGTGGCCCAGATGGATGCCTTTGCCGATTGCCTGATCAACAACCGGCTCACCACCGTGCCCGGTGAGATGGGCCTCCAAGACATGAAGATCATCGAGGCCATTTATCAAGCCGTGGACACCGGCCGCCGGATTGAGATTGCGCCCTAGGGCCACAAAATTATTTTTTCGATTGCTTGCAGCCTTTTGGCCCCCAGATGGGTCTTGACAATAGCACTTCAACCGGTGACTGTTATGAAAAGGCTGTTTTATTTGGGAATGTTGATTTTGTTAGTATTGGCGATTATCAATTTGTGCGGCTGTGCCCAGTAATGGGCTTTTGGTACACTTGCCAGTCGGACAGTTGGCTCGACTAACTAAAGTTTGGCGGGAAAATGCCTTAATTTGCTCCGGTGGGGGCACGATTGGGCCAACTGGGTTGTTTCCTATGCGTAAGAGGAGTCGAGTTGAGTTTCCCGCTTTTTTTGAAATCTTGGGCAAATGGTTGTATTGGTACGCATTTTTTTGGCAGTTTTTTCGGGTCTAGCGGCCGTCTTTTTCGTGCTGAGCGGTGTGCCTTTTTTGGCCCTGATCTCGGTGGCGATCTGCTTGAGCTTCTTGCTCAAAACTACCTTTCGGTTTTTCAAAATCGCCCTTAACATCATCCTTGGGCTTTCTGCCATAGTGATCGTACTGGGGGCGTCAGTGTTGGTATATAGTTTTTATACACCAGCACCAAGCCCACAAGAAGCTGGGCAAGCGCCAGTTCACAGCACTATTAAACCCATGGATGTGCCGCGCATTGTTAACTTGCCAGAACAAAACCTCCGCAAAAACCCCAGTGCCCAGCCGATCCCCTTTTCGATTCATTTCCGCCGCTGGGCCGACAGCCAGCGCAACAGCTACAAAGGATCATTGGCCGTGGCCGAGAAGCATTTTGCCGTCAGTCAAGCGCACCGCAACGGCCTTGCCAGTCCCAATTACAACAATGATTACGCCGAATATTGGCAACAAATTTATCGGTCTTTGGCCATCGCCGACCTCGACCGGATGCCCCGGGTCTATGCCATGTTCGACAGCCTGCGCTTCCAACGACGGTTGCCAACGCCCGAGTTTGCCGATATGATTGTCTCCTGTGTGCAAGATATTCCCTATGTGTTGTTGCACGAATACAGTTGCCATGAAATTGATAGCATTTATCCCATTTATGCCCAACTGCACAAAGAGTCGGCCTGTATGCCCAACGTCCGGTTTGGCCTTCAATCCCCGGTAGAATTTATGTACAATTTAAAGGGCGACTGCGATACCCGGGTCATCTTGTTGTACGACATCATGAGCCATTTCGGCTTCGATGTGGCCATTTTGGTCAGCGAGACCTACGGGCACGCCGTCCTGGGGGTCAATTTGCCGGCGCGGGGGAACTTTGTGCTGTACCGGGGCAAAAAATACTACGTTTGGGAAACCACCCAGCATGGTTATCCCTTGGGCGAGATAGATCCGACGTATGAGGACATGAATTATTGGTCAGTGTCCATGACCAGCAAATAATGGCCGAAAACTCCATATTGCCCTCCATTTTTCGTCTGCCGAACTGTCGGTAGTCCGTTGGTTTATCGCACATAAATCCTAATTTTGGGATATGAAAAAAGACATCATTTTCCCAGTGGTGGAAGGCATAAAAGTGGCAGTGGGCTGCAATGAAGAAGTTGCGGCGGGTGAAGAATGGAATGTGTACATTATCAATGACTTGGATATACAAGTAGAGAATGTGATCGTTGTTTCGCGGGGCTATGGCGAGCCGGGCGAGGATCAGCAAAAGACCTCAGTGCTGCGGCAATTGATCGGCTCTTTGCCGGCCAATACTGCCATAAAGGTCGAACCCATCGATCCGGCCCTGTTCCACTTGTTCAATGAATACTGGGTGAGCTATTACATTGGCAGCCAGATCTACGATAAAAAATTTATTTTTGTCCCCGACTCAATCGTTAAAACCAACCTGCGCTATGTGCCCCAATTGTCCATGAAAGGCGTATTACATGAATAGCGTTGACAAAATAATGCCCGAAGATTTTGCGCACCTGATCACGCAGGCCGATTACGAAATTATTTTGGATTATGCCCTAGACTACTTTGCCAACAAAGATCATCAAGTGATCAAAGTAGAAGATGGGGTGATCATTGTAGATTACCCAGATCTAAAAAACATTCAGTTTGGGCTGGACAACCTCATCCGCAGCATTGCCGCCGAGGAGCAAGCCCAGTGGAAAAGTGCCATTTACCGCCACTTCGATCGCTTTAAAAACCACACTTCGGCCTATAATTACCTGTTTGCCGATTTTGGCTACGCCCAGCAGTTCCTCAAAGTGCTGGTCAAGGGGCAGAGGTTTGCCCCCAAAACGATCAACTTGGTGCGCCGCCGAGATTTCCCCGAAACCTACACTTATTTGGTTCTCGACTTTGAAAACCAGTTCCGCTTCATCAACCGGGAAGATGCCGCCAAGTGGGAAATAGCCGAAACTGAGCTGTTCGAGATTGCCCTGGCCAACATTGCCAAAGAAAAAATTGAAATTGGGGAAGGAAACATTGCCGAACAATACAACCTGTTCACTTTTTTTAGCAATGATTTTTCTGCGGCTTTTTTGATCAATTTTCAACAAAATGCCAGCTTTGCTGATGGCGAATTGGGGGCCATGATCGCCATTCCGGCCAAAGGTTCGGCGTTTGTCCATCCCGTGAATGGCAACGGGCTGATGTTCGTGCTGGAAACATTGGCCCCGCTGGTGCTCAAGTTCTGTGAAGAAGAACCGGGCGGCATCAACGCCAATTTTTATTGGTACTACAATGGGCAATTTGAACTTTTTCCCAAAAACCAGCGAAAAAAGGGCTATATTAGTATCGGTCTGCCCAAAAAGCTGGAACAACTCTTGGACGAAATGGATTGACCGAGCCCGATGAAAACATTCCGAAGCAGTATCTCCGATCAAGACTTCCCCCTCACAGATTTGGTGCCGGGCCAAACTATCAGACGGCCGTTGCTCGATTACATCCGCAAAGAGCACCCCCAATTGGCCAACGATTGTAGTTTATCGATCAGCGAAGTGAATTATTACCGGCAAAAATACATTGCCGACACATTGGTCAGTGAAATTGGCGATTTGGGTGAACTCCAGAAAAAAGTGGTGGATTCATTGGCCACCAACACCTTGATCACCGATAAAGAGCTTCACCAAGAGGAACAGTCCTTTACCATGGGCCAGAAAATTGCTGATCGGGTGGCAGCGTTTGGCGGTAGTTGGACTTTTATCCTCGCTTTTTTATTTTTCATATTCGCGTGGATTGCGGCCAATGTTTTTTGGTACACCAACCGGGGGTTCGATCCGTACCCCTTCATCTTGCTGAACTTGCTCCTATCCTGTGTGGCGGCCCTACAAGCCCCTGTAATCATGATGAGCCAGAACCGCCAGGAGGAAAAGGATCGGGAGCGGGCCAAACAAGATTATATGATCAACCTCAAGTCTGAACTCGAAATTAGGATGTTGCACGAAAAAATAGACCACTTGATCATGCACCAGCAGCAAGAACTGTTGGTGATACAGCAAGTACAGATCGATATGATGAACGATATCATCAAACGGATCGAAATGCACTACACTTAGGCAGGCTTGGCCTAGGCCAAACCCCATTGAACGATCAATTATTTTTTTCTTGTCTCGCTAAAACCCATCTGCCCCTTGAACTTCAGCCAAGAATTGCACGAACTCCGCAACCTGCTTTTTATCGACATCGAAACGGTCTCGTGCGAGGCCACGTATGAGCAGTTGAACGCTGTGATGCAAAAGCTCTGGCAACGCCGTGCCAAGCGGGTGGACGACAAGGCCGACCCGGCCGAACTGTTTCCCCGGAGTGCGGCCCTTTTTCCTGAATTTGGCAAAATCGTGTGCATCGGGGTGGGCTATTTCTACATCAACGAACAAGACGAACTGGGCTTCCGGGTCAAATCTTTCTCTGGCGCGGATGAACAGCAATTATTGGAAAATTTCAAGTCATTATTGGAAAACAAATTCAACCGCAAGACCCGTTTGGTGGCCCATAATGGCAAGGAGTTCGATTATCCTTACCTTTGCCGCCGGATGCTGATCAACCGGGTGCGCCTGCCCGAAGTGCTACAATTGGCCGGGGCCAAACCGTGGGAAGTCCGCCATTTGGACACCATGGAAATGTGGCGTTTTGGCGACCGCCGCAACCTCACCTCCCTCAAGCTCTTGGCCAGCGTTTTCGGGATTGAAACCACTAAAGACACCATTGACGGGAGCATGGTCAACGATGTGTACTATAATGACCATGATCTGGATCGGATTGCCGCCTATTGCCGCAACGACGTGATCGTGACCGCCCAGATCTATTTAGCCATGAAGACCTTGCCGGGCCTAAAATCAGAAAATATCTTTGAAGTGTGAACCGGACACAACCTTCCCGGCACGCAGGTGGACTCGGCCGACGTAGCAACTAAAAACCCGCATAACGTGGGCGAACTGGTGAAGTTGAAATGACTGGTCGCGGTGTCGATACGGGCGCGCAAAACTGCTCAAATAGGCATCGCTGACCGCGAGGACTTTGGTGGCCACGGACACTCTTTGTACTTTCCATGGACAAAGGCCGCGGGCGATCCACTAAAGAAGGACGGGCCGCAATTTTTTGATAAAGTTGGCTTTGTAAGAGGCCCCAATGGGCACTGTTTTGCCGGGCACCAGGACGTTGTCATCCTGGATTGACTCGATAAGATTGGTGTTGATGATGTAGGAGCGGTGGATCCGGGAAAAATCGTTATCGGGCAGTCTC
This sequence comes from Cytophagales bacterium, assembly GCA_038209965.1. GTDB lineage: Bacteria > Bacteroidota > Bacteroidia > Cytophagales > Thermoflexibacteraceae > JALONO01. The sequence goes on from JBBQXF010000089.1 coordinate 7,212, forward strand.
TTCTCCAAGGCTTTCATAGTAACATGGACTACGTACTTATTCTTGTCAGTGTTGATTTCCACATAATCGGACAATGCTTCCACAAACGAAATATCACTCACTTTGATTTTCACGAGTCGCCCATCATCTTTGGTCTTCACATAAAAGAATTCCGGGTTTTCATCCTCCGATCCGGCTTCAGGGGTGGGCATTGGATTGATTAGAGCCTCACTCGAATCGGGCTTCAAGCTGATTTCCACTTTTTCCACTGCTTTGAGAAAGCGGGCATACTCAACCGGTTTGACCAAATAATCGGTCACACTGTATTCAAATGCTTCCACGGCATATTGTCGGCCAGCGGTGATCAGGACGATCTGCGGCAGTTTCTTGAGTGATTTGAGCAAATCAATCCCCGACATCTCGGGCATTTCTACATCCAAGAACACCACGTCTACATTCACGTTTTTCAATACTTGATAAGCATCGATGGCACTACTGAACTCTCCGAGCAACTCAAGGTTGACCCGGCTCACCAATTGCTTGATCACTGTGCGGGAAAAAGCATCGTCGTCGACAATAATACAATTCATCTTTGCTAGGTAAATAGTAGGGCAATAGAACAAGTGTGACAACCAACAGACCGCCTCCACCCATTAATAAAACAATAAAAAGTGCAAATTATTGTATCTCGCTTTTGAGCAGTCCAAATTTAGATCCTTCAAACTAGACTTCAATTATTTCACCAAAAATTTTACTTTTTTCCTTGACAAGTCCAAGTGTTGCCAAGGCAAATCTTAAATCCGGGCCAGCGCGGGAAGCGGGAACAATGGAACAGCCAAAGTCAGGACAATGAAAAACTGAAATTGGGCAACAAAAAAGTGGCCCCACATACAAGCGGGGGCCACTTTGAAGCGATTAGGACGATCTGGGGCACTGGCTGGGGATTTGACCAAATCAATCCCCGCCTTTCGGACATTGACGCCCCCCAAACCAAAACCTACTGCGTTTCCGGTTCGTCCAGCCCAAATAGGTGCGTCAAGGAGTTGGCTAAAATACTTGCCCGTTTTCCTTTCTAAGATTAAAAATTGCCAAGACTATACCCGGGCGATGACCCAAGCCAATTCGCGGACAATGGAATCGGTAAGGCCCAGGCGAAGTTCGGCCGGCAACACTTCCCAAGTATAGGTCTCCACTTCCAAATGTTGGGTGCGGGGCTGGAGCTTTTGGAGTTTGAGCACCTCCACAATATCGGGCTGGGTGGATTGCAGGTTTTTGTACTGATTGACAAAAATCGGGACATGGAAATGGATCCGCCACTCTTCGGCCTGCTGGGCGGCCGGGGCGGCCAGCGCTGGGCCCAGATCGGGATAATGGTGCAGGCCATCTGATTGGCGGGTGGTCACTTGGTGCAAATAAGTGGGCTCGTCGAAATTCTTCAGCTCGGCCAACAGCTCACTGGCCCGGCTTGTGGTAAAGTCGGCCCGGAGGGCGGCACTGATCTGAAACCTGCCGATGCGCAGGCCCGCAGCCTCGAACTGGTTGAGCGATTGGCCATGATCTTCAAACGCAACCGCAAAATGGCAAACATCGTAGCAGATTTGGAGGTGCTGACGGGCCGCCCGCTCAGCTTGGACTTGATCAAGGCCGAAACTGGTGGCCAACCGGCTGGCCGCCACGGGGATGATCCATTCCTGAAAAGCGTACAACGTGTCTTCGGTATTTTCCAGCAATCCATCTGGCTCGGGCTCAATGTCCAAGTGCAGCACTTGGCCAGTGCGGCGAAAGATCCGGTACAAATCCTCGGCCACCAAGGCCAAATGGGCCGCCGATTGTTCATAGACCGACCAGTAATCGGCCAAGTTGGTGGTGGGGGAATTGCTGTGCCACGGTTTATAACTCAGCGGCGAAGTGGATACACCGCCATCCATGCCGGGGGGCAGCAGTTCGGCCAAAATGCGGAAAAGCCGCCGGGTGTAGTCCACGCGCGCACGAGTGGTCCAGTCGGGGCGGTGTACCTCATCCTTGACCCGCACCCCGTGAAAGCCCCCAAACGGAAACCCATTGATCGTGAACACATAGCAGTCCTCGGTTTGTAGCCATTGCTTGAACCCGGCCAATTGGCCGTCGGCCAGTAGCTCGCGGCTGGCCAAATCGGAGAGCCGCAGCCCTAACCCAAATGCCTGACTGGGTGCTAACTGGGCCTTGATTGCGGGGATATGCTGTTGTAAACTCGCCAACACTTCGGCCCAAGATTCGCCGGGATGGATATTGGTGCAATAGGTGAGGTGACTGGAAGCATTGAGGCGCATAAATAAGCTGGAATGGTGTCAGGGCAAACAAAGGGCAAAAGTAGGACAAAACCGCGTGGGTTGGGCCATAGCGGCTTGGGCCAAACGGCCGCGCCCCACCTGCCGATGGCAAATGGGGCGCGGGTATTTATGGCTGGCTAAAACTGTTTTGGTCAATGGCCCACGCATCAGCAAACGGGCGGTTGGGGTTTTAGGGACTGAAATACCTTTTCGCAGTTGGGCCAGGCTAGCGGCGGCGCACTTTACCAGAGCCGCTTATCCGACTGTTAACGGCGGGGTTACCTTGATAAACAACCTCCCCATTGCCACTGATGGTGGCATCCAAGGTGTTGCGGGCATTGACCGAGGCACTTCCCGAGCCGGAGATTGCAATGGTGACCTCATCGGCCAGCAGATCAAAGGCGCGCAGGTTGCCCGATCCCGAAATACGGCAATTCAAGGAACGCACCTTACCAAACAGGGAGATGTTGCCCGAACCACTGATCACTGCCTCTAGTCGGTCAAAATTGAAAGCGGTTTCGGTGATGATGTTGCCACTGCCCGAGACGCTGATCCCCGCGAGCGAGGGCACCCGGATCCGGATCAGCGAATTGTCGTTGCGAACATTGGTATTGGGCCGATAACGGACATAGAGCGTACCGGCTTCCACGTAGGTTTCCAGATAGGGCAGCAAGTTCTCGTAAGCATTCACATCGACCGACACCTCATTGCCCTGCACCAAGCTCACATTGTTGGAGCCCAGCACGCTCACCCGATCAAAAGACCCGACGGTGCGGCGTTCCGAAATTACCCGGCCACTGCCCGACACACTGCCAAAAATGCCATTGCCCAAGTCATCAATAAAAACACAACCTTGGAGCAATTGGGAAATCAATATAACAAAAGAGATTAGGAGGAGCTTTTTCATTGTTTTTAAAAATTTGGACAAAAAAGGAATAAAGTAGATTGACCATTGGGGAGAAACAGGTTATTTTAACTACCGGTCAATGGGTTACTTGAACCAGCCAAACATGAGCGTGCCCGAGAAAACTGGGCTGCTGGTCGTGTTGCCACCCAGCGAGTTGTTGGCCACCCAGCGATAACCCGCCCCTATATTGAGTTTCATCCATTTGAACAGATTGACCTCGGCCTCGATCTGTGGGGTGGCCGTGAACGATCCGCTACCGATGTAGTTTTGGCTCGAGTTCCAGTTGTTGCTGTTATGGTAGCGGACGTCGAAGATTTGGGCATAGCCAAGCTTGGCACTGGCCGTGAAATGTAACGCCTTGTGGGGGTTGAAATTATAGCCCGCCCAGCTTCCCACTTGCACAAATACGGGCATACTGCCATAGATGGATTGATTATTTTCCCAGACAAAGTCGCTGATCCCGGTCACGGTGCTGAGCGAATAAGCCCCAATGAAAAACTTCTGGTTGATCAGCAGTGCGCCGCCGCCCCCATTGGATAGGACTGGCCGGTCATTGATAAATGAAAGCTCAGTGATCGGGGCCCCAAAGCCGCTCAACCGGAGCTTGTTGCCCTTGCCAAAAATGTACTGCATTCCACCCGTGGTGGATTTTTTTTCTTCGGTATCTTGGGCCGAAGCCAGCAAAGAGACTGACGCAAAGAGGACGAGCGCGATAAAGTTGCGGTAAGTTTTCATGTTAAATTTAATTTTTGTTCGCCATCAAGACAACCCACTGCCGGCATACCCCTACGCGTGCCCCAAAAAAATAATGGCTGGGCCAATCTGCCCATTCAGATGGATGGATCCATTGTCTAAACCGATTGGCGAACCCGATTCGGCTGGCCGGCCACCAACTGGGCCGATCGTAAAATGATTTTAGGGATTTAAATAATTCAATAATTTGATAATCAACTAGTTATTTTGACGGACAGTGAAAGACTTGGGGTCGGATTGGGCCAAATGCCAAATAGTTTGGTCGGGCCAGTGGGATCGACTAACTTTGGGATTGACCAACTTTGGATTTAACAATGGTGGAAAGGCAATTTTTTTATATCTTATTGTTTTGGATCATGCTATCAAGCCACCTGAGCGTTGCCCAAGCGCAAAAAGAGTTGGAGAAATACGCTTGGAAGAGCCGCGTGCTGCTGGTCTTTTGTCCTCCCGAAAAAAAATGGCTGTCTGACCAACAAATGAACGCGCTGGCCCAAGACCTGCCGGGGATTGCCGACCGGACGATCGTGGTCTTCAAGTTGGCGGCCGACCAAGGAACCAGCCCCGATAACCGCCAGCTCACTGCCGCGACAGTTGAAAACCTCCGGCGCACTTTCCGGATCGCGAGCGATGATTTTGGGGTGATCTTGCTTGGCAAAGATGGTGGCGAGAAATACCGAAAAAGTGCACCCGTGACCCTCGCTGAGCTGTTTGGGGTGATAGATGCCATGCCCATGCGCCAATCAGAAATGAAGAACCGAAAGTTTTGAAATCAGCCGTTGACCAACATCTCGGTCAACGTGTTGGAATGATCCGGTTTTAGCACGACAGCTAGTAGTTAAACCGCAAAAAACAGTTCTTCGGGTACAAAGATCCTGAAAATAGTAAGTAGGATTGCCCTAAATCAATCCACGCAGCGAAACGGCGGATTTTGCTGCGCCAATTTCCCTTGCAGCATCCCTTTTGCAAATCCGGGGCAGATTGATGTAACTTGCGGAGCTAAAACCACCTTTTCCCGTTCATGGAAGCCCTGCCAACTGTAGAAACCGCCCGAAAATTGGGCCTTTTGTCCGAGGAGTATGACCACATCGGCCAAATTTTGGGCCGCTTACCCAATTTCACCGAACTGAGCATTTATTCGGTGATGTGGTCGGAACACTGCTCTTACAAAAATTCCATCCGCTGGCTCAAAACCTTGCCCAAAGAATCGCCCCGGATGCTGGCCAAGGCAGGCGAGGAAAATGCTGGGTTGGTGGATCTGGGCGACGGGTTGGCCTGTGCCTTTAAGATCGAGAGCCACAACCACCCCTCGGCATTGGAACCCTACCAAGGGGCAGCCACTGGTGTGGGCGGCATCAACCGCGATATTTTTACGATGGGAGCTAGGCCAATCGCCCAACTCAACTCCCTGCGCTTTGGCAATTTGAACACCGACCGCACCAAGTGGTTGGTCAAGGGCGTAGTAAAAGGAATCGGCGATTATGGCAATGCTTTCGGGATTCCCACGGTGGGAGGCGAAGTATATTTTGATGATTGTTACGAAATAAATCCGTTGGTCAATGCTTTTTCCGCCGGGATTGTCCAAGTGGACAAAGTGGCCAAGGCCATTTCCTATGGCGTGGGCAACCCCGTGTTCATCGTCGGGTCGGCCACGGGCAAGGACGGCATCGGGGGAGCGTCGTTTGCTTCTGAAGACATCAGCGAGAAGTCGACCGACAAACTCCCCGCAGTGCAAGTGGGCGATCCGTTCCAAGAAAAATTGTTGCTGGAGGCCAGTTTGGAAATTATTGACACTGGCTGCGTTATCGGGATCCAGGACATGGGAGCGGCGGGCATCATTTGTTCCACCTCCGAAATGAGCGCTAAAGGCGAGCATGGCATGGTGATTTGGCTCGATAAAGTGCCCACCCGCCAGCCCAACATGAAACCATTTGAAATCCTCTTGTCCGAATCGCAAGAGCGGATGCTGGTGGTGGTGGAAAAAGGCCAAGAGGCCGTGATCCAAGCCATTTTTGACAAGTGGGATCTGAATTGCGAGCAGATCGGCGAAGTGACGGCCGGGGATCGGCTCCACTTCTTGGTGCATGACGAGCTGGTGGCCGATGTGCCCGCCGAGAGCCTCGTGCTGGGCGGTGGTGCGCCACAATACGAACGGGAATACACTGAACCCGCTTATTTCCAGCTATTTAAACAATTTGACATTGCCCAAGTGCCCAACGTGGCCAACGCCGAGGAAGTGCGCCAAGTGGCCCGCCACCTGTTGGCCCACCCTAACATCTGCTCCCGGGCGTGGATTGCCCAGCAATACGACAGCATGGTGGGCACGGCCAATGTGGGCAGTGTGGTGCCCAGCGATGCCGCCGTGGTGAACGTGAAGGGAACCAACAAAAATATTGTCATTTCGGTAGATTGCAATTCCCGCTATGTCAAGGCCGATCCCGAGATCGGCTGCGCCATTGCTGTGGCCGAGGCCGCCCGAAATGTAGTGTGCAGCGGCGGCGAGCCCGTGGCCATCACCAACAACCTCAATTTTGGCAACCCCTATTTGCCCGAAGTGTATTGGCAATTTGTGGGCAGTATCAAGGGCATGAGCCGGGCCTGCCTCAAATTCCAGACTCCGGTAACGGGCGGGAATGTAAGTTTTTATAACCAATCCACCCCGAAAAATACCATTAGCAGCGTAGAGAGTGCAGTCTTCCCGACCCCGACGATCGGAATGCTGGGCGTGCTGGAAGGCTGGGAAAACCGGATGACCCTGCCCTTCGTACAAGCTGGCGACCTGATCTGCTTGGTGGGCAAATCGGTCAACGACATTGCCTGTTCAGAATATTTGTATTCCTACCGGGGGATCAAGGCCGCCCCGGCCCCCGCCTTTGATCTGGACGAGGAATATGCAATGCAGGCGGCGATCAAAACATTGATCAAGCAAAAGCTCATCCGCTCGGCCCATGATGTGTCCGATGGCGGCTTGTTTATCGCGCTGGCCGAGTCGGCTTTGCATGGGCAACTGGGCTTCGACATCAGTTCCCAGGGCCGCGACCCCGGTATTCGCCTCGATGCATTTCTCTTTGGGGAAGCCCAAGGCCGAGTGGTGGTCTCGGTTCGCCCCGCCCAACAATCTGATTTTGAATCAGCTATGCAACAGACTGACGTTCCATTTTCGGTCTTGGGCCAAGTGGTGGCGGACGGTAATTGGCAAGTCGATGGGGAGGTCATCCTCACCTTGCCCGAAGCCAAAGAACTCTACGAAGGAACATTGCCCGCCTACTTGGGGTAAAAGCGCCCGTTTTTTGATTTATCGGCCAATAATGACCAACTTGGCTTGGCGAAATTGAACCTATAAGTCTAGGCGGTAAAACAAATGCTTACGGTCATATCGCCTGCAACAGTACGGGCAGAGCCCCGACTTTGAAGTTCAGGAGTTAAAACCGACCGTCATATTTTTATATTTGACACTTTAGAAATATAAATTTATAGACAAAAGAAACAAAATTGATCTGACAACATGATAACAAAAGTAACTATCAATAATTTCAAGAAACTTGATAAGATTTCTTTTCCACTTTCCCAGTCAGTCGTGATTATTGGGCCTAACAATTCAGGAAAGTCAACAATTTTTCAAGCATTGTGTCTGTGGGAAATTGGCGCAGTCAATTTTATCCAATCATACTTAACGCAAAAGTTGAATAAAAATGGTGCGGTTACGCTCAATCGCCAATCGTTGCTCAACAGTCCGATTGCCAACATGAGGTTTCTGTGGAAAGACCAAAAAGTTGCATTTAACGCCAACGGAAAAGAGATTGATTTAAAACTTGAAATTACCATTGAGGGAACGACTGATGACACGAATTAGACTTGCAAAACCGAGTTTCATTATTACAACGAATAATCATTTAGTTGTAAAATTGTTTCTGGACTAAATGAAATAACAGCACTTTATGAACAAGGGAAAGGAGTTCATTTTGGTTTTTTACAACCAATGTCCGGGATTACATCGGTGGAAGATAAATTTGAACAAGGTGCAATCAACCGACGGTTGGGCGAAGGGAGGACAGCCGAAGTATTGAGAAATATTTGTTACAAAGTGCTCTATCCCGAAACTGTTGCAAACGATATAAAACCCATTGACAATTGGAATAAATTGCAATCGGCCATTCAATCAATGTTTGGTGCGCAACTTCTAAAGCCTGAATATTTGAAAGTTACGGGAACGATTCAACTTGAATATTCCGAAAATGGAACTCGTTATGATATTTCTTCGGGTGGCAGAGGATTTCAGCAAACCCTTCTCTTGCTTGCCTTTATGTATGCAAACCCGAACACCATATTGCTTCTTGACGAACCCGATGCGCATCTTGAAGTAATCCGCCAAAGAAAGGTATTTCAGTTGATCAATGAAATGGCAAATAGGATGAACTCTCAAATTATAATTGCTTCACATTCGGAAGTTATTTTAGAAGAAGCCGCTGAAGCCTCAAATGTGATAGCACTGATAGAGAACACCGTAATCGAACTCAATAAATCTTCTACCCCTCAGAAACTCAAATCAATAAAAAAGGCGTTGACGGAGATTGGCTGGGAAAAATATTATTTGGCAAGAACAAAAAAACATGTGTTGTATCTGGAAGGGTCAACTGACTTAGAAATGCTTCGCTGTTTTGCAAGTAAATTAAACCACGAGGTTGAGCCATTGTTAAGCGTTACAAATGTTGACTATACTTCCGATAATGTTCCCAATACTGCCGTTGCCAAATTCACGGCTTTAAAAGAAATTTTCCCTGAACTGAAGGGACTGGCAATATTTGACAAAATTAATAAAAATTTAGAGGACATCAAATCTTTAGAAGTCATTTGCTGGTCAAGAAGAGAACTGGAAAATTATTTTGCAAGTCCTGAAATACTATATAGACACGCAAAGCTTCTTTCTGATAAATACACCTCGTTAGATTCGGGCAAATTGGTTGAAATAATGGAACAAACTGTCCAAGATTCAACAGTTCCCATTTATTTGAAAGATCTCAAACATGAATGGTGGCACAGTGCAAAACTATCAGACGAATGGCTCGATGTAATTTTTTCAGGATTCTATAAGCAAATTGGACTGCCACAAGATTTTTTTAAACGAGATTACTATCAATTAATCATGTTGATGAGGCCCGAGGAAATTAATGCGGAAGTAACAGAAAAACTAACGGCCATTTATCACCTGCTAAAACCTTAAATTGACACCATTTTTATGGATCTAAATTACTTCGCCCAGCCTTGCTGAACAACTTCGGAGGATACATCGTCGTCCAAACAACGCGGCTACGGCGGATGGCCAAACAGTAATTATCACTAAAACGAACCAATCATGAAAACGAATATTTTCCTTTTATTGTGCCTGATGCTAGTCAATGTTAATATTTTGGGGCAGAGTCGTTACGTCTTTGTGGGCACTTACACCGCCAAAGGCAGCGAAGGGGTGTATGTCTATCGTTTTGATGCCAAAACGGGCGCACTCAGCCCGGTGAGCATTGCCAAGGATCTCAAGAATCCAGCTTTTTTGACCATTTCTCCCAACGGAAAATTTGTCTATGTGGTTGAAGAAGTATCGGCGGGCAAAGTAAGTGCCTTTTCATTTGATGAAAAAACAGGCAAACTGTTGCTGCTCAACACCCAATCGGTCAGTGGCGATTCCCCTTGCCACATCGATATCGACCAAACTGGCAAGTGGGTGCTGGTAGGCAACTATGGCAGTGGGAATTTGACCATTTTGCCTGTGCAGGCCGACGGATCGCTGGGCCAAGCCACCCAGACCATCCAGCACGAGGGCCAAAGCATCAACCCGCAACGCCAAGAAAAGCCGCATGTTCACTCGGTCAACATTGCTAAAAATAACCGAGATGTTTTTGTCCCGGATTTGGGGATTGACCAGATCAAAACCTACCAACTCAATGCCCAAACGGGGAAGCTGACCCCGGGTAATCCACCGTTTGTGGCCGTTGAGCCGGGGGCTGGGCCTCGCCACTTCGCGTTTCACCCCAACCAAAAATTTGCCTATGCCATTTTGGAGTTGAGCGCCTCGGTAGTGGCTTATCGATATGAGCAAGGCAAACTTACCCCGATCCAGACCATCGGAACGTTGCCCAGCGATTACCAAGGCCCAAAATCTTGCGCGGACATCCACGTTTCGTCCGATGGTAAGTTTCTCTACGGCTCCAACCGGGGCCACAACAGCATCGTGGTGTACCAGATCAACCCTCAGACCGGGATGCTCACCTTGGTACAGCACCAATCGACATTGGGAAAAACGCCCCGCAATTTCGCCATTGACCCATCGGGCCAGTTTCTGCTGGTCGGGAACCAAGACAGTGACAACATTCAGGTTTTCAAGCGGAACAAGAAAACTGGACAATTGACCCCGACCAAGCAGGAAGCCAAAGTTTCTATGCCAATTTGTATTAAATTTAGATAGATCAATTACGAAAATGAAACCAAACCGGCGCCGCTTCCTCGGGACTCTGGCGGGCTTGTCGCTGAGCCCCTTACTGTTAGCTTCCGATGGACTGCCCAAACCCAAGCGGTTGCCCATTTCGTGCAACACTTACAACTGGGTCACTTTCTACCAACGCCAAGGCAAGGTATGGGGCCAAGACTGGGATGCTTGCATCGCTGATTTTGCCCAATCGGGCATTCCGGCCATCGAACCCAGTTTTGGTAGTCCGATCGAAGTGGTAAATTTGGCCCCCATCCTGAAAAAATACAATATCCAAATGCCCTCGGCCTATGTGAGCAGCAATCTGCACCGAGTTGACGAAGCGGGAAAATCCATCGAGTTGGTGCTGGCCATTGCCGAGCAAGCCAAGAAACTGCTTGATCTCCAGATTATTGTGACCAATCCCAACCCCGTCCGCTGGGGCAGCCCCGAAGTCAAATTTGACGCGGAGCTATTGGAACAATCCAAAAACATGGAAAAGCTGGGGGCAGCGTTGCGCAGCCGCGGTATCACGCTGGCCTACCACACCCACGATACCGAACTATTGGCTGGTGCAAGGGAATTTCATCATGTTTTGCTCAATACTTCGCCCAAAAATGTCGCTTTTTGTTTCGATACCCACTGGGTTTACCGGGGTTCGCAAAACTCACAAGTCGCCGTGTTTGACATCCTCAAGCTTTATGGCAGCCGGGTAGTGGAACTGCACCTCCGGCAATCGGTCAATGGCATTTGGAGCGAAACTTTTGGTGATGGCGATATTGACTACCGCCGGTTTGCTCGGGAACTTCAGGCCCTGAAATTGTTCCCCCACTTGGTCATTGAGCAGTGTGTGGAAGGCCAGACCCCAGCCACCATGAACGCAGTCGAGGCCCACCAAAAAGACTTGGCAAGGATCAAAGAAATTTTTGGCCGATGATGCCCCAAAATCACCTTTTCTGCTCTTTGCCGATGTAGAGCACACAACTTCGCACCGAAATGAGCGCACAATAACCCAAAAACCTGCTTTTTCTCGGTGTATTTATTTGCTGGAGCTAGATCTGTTAGCCCCCAAAGTGGCCATTAAATCAGGTAAAAGTAGTTTTTTAAAAAGCACGGTATGCATCGTTTTGTTGCTGAACATGATTTTGAACTGTTGTTTTCAATTCTCCACGTGATTTCTAAAAGGTCATTGATTGTGTCGGTGAGGTCGTCCATTACATCACCGATGGCATTATCGTTTAAGTTGTCAAGGTCGTTAAGTTTAAGTATTATTTTGAAAAAGCCGAAGTCCGTGAAGTTGCTTTCAACATTCCGTCACACGTCTGGAATTTGTGGGGCTGCCAAAGTCGAGATCACCAGTTTCTTCAAAGCCATATTTTATTTCAGAGTACCAGTTATAACTTTTCCAATGACTTCTCTTTGCAATTACTGTCAGGTTGGGTTGAAGTCCATATTTGATGATTTCGTTTATTGTTGGGACAAGTGCTGTCATTGTCGACTGCGTTTATTACCACATCCATAAAAAAAATGGCGACCAGCTCGAAGTTGACCGCCACTTTTGCCCGAAGATCCGCCTTTTTATTTGATCCCGTGCATCATTTTGACCAAGCGGCCCGCAATGGCAAAAAGCACCAATGCGGCAACGCCCGAAAGAGCAACGTTGATGAGGAAAAACTCATAGAGGTTGGTGATTTCAATCCCCAAGAAGCGAGTCGATTTGCCCGGCTCGGGATACAGGCCCGAGATCATCCCGGCGGCCTTGTTGGCAATGGCCGGGGCCAAAAACCAAACCGCCATGAGCAAGGAGACAAATTTGGGTGGCGACAATTTGTTCACCAGCGACAAGCCGATGGGCGACAGGCAAAGCTCACCGATGGAATGCAACAGGTAGAGCATGATGAGATAAAACATGCTCACCTTGACATTGGGAGCCAAATCTTTGACTGCAAACTCGATCACGACGTAGCCCAGGGCGACCAGTACCAATCCCCAAGCCATTTTGACGGGCGAGGCCGGCTCCAGTTTTTTGAGGCTCAGATAGCCCCAGAACATGGCCATTGGCAAGGATAAAGCAATGACATAAAGCGAGTTTAGGTTTTGGAACAAACTCGGCGGCACTACCATCCCAAAGAAATTTCGATCGGTCTGCTCATCGGCAAAGAACGTGAGCGAGGCCGGGGCTTGCTCAAAGGTGGCCCAGAAGAAAATCACAAAAAATGACACGATAAAAATAACCGCGATTTTTTCGCGATCCACCTTGGTGATCGTTTTATCGGCAAAGACAATATATACGATCACCAATGCCGAGACCAACAACACGGGGAACACGATATTGGTCACAAAAGCATCTACATACAAAATCCCGAGGCTGACGGCAAGGAGTGCGGGCAACCAAAAATAGACTTGCTTAACCCCAGGGCTATCCACTGGAGTGGCTCCCAGCGGTTTGCCGTCCCATGACACGAGGTATTTGACCTTGCCCAAATGGAAGATGACCGTGCCAAGGGCCATGGCGATCCCCACCGATAAAAAAGCCCACTTAAAATCGTCTGGGTTGCCAGTATCGCCCAATACACTGGTGATCAGGTTGCCCAGAAATGC